>CAYLUX010000048.1:0-10545 GCA_964386935.1 uncultured Janibacter sp. | reverse complement strand
ACTTCTTGGCGGTGCTCTTCTTCGCGGGCGTCGACTTCTTCGCCGTCGACTTCTTGGCCGCCGTCGACTTCGATGCCGTCGACTTCTTCGCAGCCGTGGTCTTCTTCGCCGTGCCGGAGCTCTTCTTGGCAGCGGCCTTCTTCGTGCCCCCGGCGCTCGAGCCTCCGCGGCCCAGCTCGCGGGCGGTGGCCCCGACCGTGCCCGCTGCGGCGCGGGCGGCCGCGGGCGCGGCCTTGGGCAGGGACTTCGGGTCGGCGACGTACTCCTTGAAGCGCGTGCCCGCCTTGAAGCGGGGCACGGTGGTCTTCTTGATCTTCACGACCTCACCGGTGCGCGGATTGCGTCCGGTGCGGGCGGCACGGGCAGCCTTCTCGAAGGTACCGAAGCCGGTGATGGCGACACGACCCCCCTTCGCGACTTCGCGCACGATCGTGTCGAGCACGACCTCGAGCGCCTCCTGGGCGGCCTTCCGACTCCCGAGTCTCTCCTCGAGAGCCTTGACGAGTTCTGCCTTGTTCACGGTCACTCCCGTAGGTAGACAGCCGGCACTTCCCCCGGCCGGGACAGCCGAGTCGATCACTCGACCTGTCACGACGGTAAGGGGATTCGGCGTCGCTGGGGGCGATTACGGCCCAAGGAATTGCTGTGGCGCAATGTGATTCGCCGTGACTGTCGGGCGGCCACGATCCGGCGCGGGAGACCCCCTTCGCCGTGCTCTCGTGGGCACCGTTGCGGCGCAACGGTGCCCAGCGCCTCAGGCGGGCAGGGTACTCGGCTTCCAGCTGGGTCGACCCTGCTCGAAGTCGGTGATCGCTTCCTCGTGGCGCATGGTCAGTCCGATGTCGTCCAGGCCCTCCAGCAGCCGCCAGCGGGTGTAGTCGTCGACCTCGAAGGGGCAGGTGATGTCACCGGCCGTCACGGTCCGCGCGGTCAGGTCCACGGTGACCTCGGCGCCGGGGTTGTTCTCGAGGTACTTCCACAGCAGCTCGACGTCGTCCTGGGAGACCTGTGCGGCAAGGAGTCCCTGCTTGGCGGAGTTGCCCCGGAAGATGTCGGCGAAGCGGGAGGAGATGACCACCCGGAAGCCGTAGTCCTTCAGGGCCCAGACCGCGTGCTCGCGGGAGGAGCCGGTACCGAAGTCCGGACCGGCGACGAGCACCGAGCCCTCGCGGTAGGGGGCCTGGTTGAGCACGAAGGTCTCGTCCCCGCGCCAGGCGGCGAAGAGCCCGTCCTCGAAGCCGGTGCGGGAGACCCGCTTGAGGTAGACCGCCGGGATGATCTGGTCGGTGTCGACGTTGCTGCGCCGCAGCGGGACTCCGATGCCGGTGTGGGTGGTGAACTTCTCCATGGTGATCTCCTCAGGCCTCCTGCAGGACGTCCAGGTCGGCGGGGCTGGACAGCGTGCCGCGCACCGCGGTGGCCGCCGCCACGAGCGGGCTGACCAGGTGGGTGCGCCCGCCCTTGCCCTGGCGCCCCTCGAAATTGCGGTTGCTCGTCGAGGCGGAGCGCTCGCCCGGCGAGAGGATGTCGGGGTTCATGCCCAGGCACATCGAGCAGCCAGCGAGGCGCCACTCGGCGCCCGCGTCGAGGAAGACCTGGTCCAGGCCCTCCTCCTCGGCCTGCAGGCGTACCCGCGCCGAGCCGGGCACGACGAGCATGCGCACCCCGTCGGCGACCCGGCGGCCGCGCACGACCCCGGCCGCCGCGCGCAGGTCCTCGATGCGCCCGTTGGTGCACGAGCCGAGGAAGACGGTGTCGACCGCGATCTCCCGCAGCGGGGTGCCGGCGGTCAGGCCCATGTACTCCAGCGCCTTTGCGGCAGTGGCGCGCTCGTTCTCGTCGGCCATCGCCTCCGGGTCCGGTACCGCCTCGCCGAGCGGCGAGCCCTGCCCCGGGTTCGTGCCCCACGTGACGAAGGGGGTCAGCGTCGAGGCGTCGATGTCGACCTCCGCGTCGAAGACCGCGTCCTCGTCGCTGCGCAGCTGCGACCAGGCCGCGACCGCCGCGTCCCACTCCTCCCCCTTCGGGGCGTGGTCCCGGCCCTGCAGGTAGTCGAAGGTGACCTGGTCGGGAGCGATCATGCCGGCGCGGGCGCCGGCCTCGATCGACATGTTGCACACCGTCATCCGCGCCTCCATCGAGAGCGACTCGATGGCCCCGCCGCGGTACTCCAGGACGTAGCCCTGACCGCCGCCGGTGCCGATCTTCGCGATGACCGCGAGGATGATGTCCTTGGCGGTCACGCCCGGCTGGAGCTCGCCGTGGACGTTGATCGCCATCGTCTTGAAGGGGTTCAGCGAGAGCGTCTGCGTGGCGAGCACGTGCTCGACCTCGCTCGTGCCGATCCCGAAGGCGAGCGCGCCGAAGGCGCCGTGGGTGCTCGTGTGGCTGTCGCCGCAGACGACGGTCGTGCCCGGCTGGGTCAGCCCGAGCTGCGGGCCGACGACGTGCACGATGCCCTGCTCGGCGTCGCCCATCGGGTAGAGCTGCACGCCGAACTCGGCGCAGTTGTTCCGCAGCGTCTCGACCTGGGTGCGGCTCACCGGGTCGGTGATCGGCCCGGGAGTCGTCGGGACGTTGTGGTCCTCGGTGGCCAGCGTCTGGTCCGGGCGGCGCACAGCGCGCCCTGCCAGCCGCAGCCCCTCGAAGGCCTGGGGGCTGGTGACCTCGTGGATGAGGTGCAGGTCGATGTAGAGGAGGTCGGGCTCCCCTTCGGCTCGGCGCACGACGTGCGCGTCCCACACCTTCTCGGCCAGCGTTCCAGCCATGTCCTTCTCCATCCAGCGATTCGCGCCCACGGACGGGCTCCTGCGTACGTCTCGACAGTGGCACCTCGACGACACCGACGAACTTGCGTCTCACGACATGAGATGTCAATATCAATACATGGACAACGGTAGTGGAGTTGGCGTTCTCGACAAGGCCTCCGTCGTGCTCGGCGCCCTGGAGTCCGGCCCCTCGACCTTGGCGCAGCTCGTCGCCACCACGGGTCTGGCGCGCCCGACGGCCCACCGACTGGCGGTCGCCCTCGAGCACCACCGAATCGTCGCCCGGGACATGCAGGGGCGCTTCATCCTCGGCCCGCGACTGGGCGAACTGGCCGCGTCCGCCGGTGAGGACAAGCTCCTCGTCGCCGCGGGGCCCGTCCTCGGCGCACTGCGGGACCACACGAACGAGTCGGCCCAGCTCTTCCGTCGTCAGGGGGAGAACCGGGTCTGCGTCTCGGCCGCCGAGCGGCCCGTGGGGCTGCGCGACTCGATCCCGGTCGGCGCGACCCTCTCCATGCTCGCGGGCTCGGCCGCGCAGGTGCTGCTCGCGTGGGAGGAGCCGGACCGGCTGCACCGCGGCCTGCAGGGTGCGGCCTTCACCGCCACGATGCTCTCGGGTGTACGGCGCCGCGGCTGGTCCCAGAGCGTCGGCGAGCGTGAGGCCGGCGTGGCATCGGTCTCGGCGCCGGTGCGCTCCCCCTCCGGCCGGGTCATCGCCGCGGTCTCGATCTCCGGGCCGATCGAGCGCCTCTCCCGCCAGCCCGGGCGGCTGCATGCCGCCACCGTCATGGCCGGCGCCAACAAGCTGACCGAGGTCCTGGAGAAGCACGCGAAGGCCGCCGAGGCCGCCGACCGCGACACCGAGTGACCTGGTCCGCTCGCCCGGACACGACAAAGGCCCCCGCTCGGATGAGCGGGGGCCTTTGATCGATGTAGCCCCGACGGGATTCGAACCCGCGCTACCGCCTTGAGAGGGCGGCGTGCTAGGCCGCTACACAACGGGGCCATCTGCTGCTTCCCGTCCCGTGACCGGGCGGGCAACGGAGAGAACCTTACCCGTTCGGGCGGGTTCTTCCGAAATCGAGCGACGCGGTCGCTCTCAGCGCTGGGGTACCAGGACTCGAACCTAGAACAACTGAACCAGAATCAGCCGTGTTGCCAATTACACCATACCCCAAGGGGGTATCACTGCCCCTTTGCGCCGGAGCGCTCACGGGCCGTGAACCGAATGGAGATACTACCCGCCCCCGGGCGTCGCTTCAAAATTCGGGTCACCCCAGCGACGAGCGAAGGGAGCGCAGCCGCGCCAGAGTGCTCTCCCGCCCGAGGATCTCCATGGACTCGAAGAGCGGCGGGCTGACCTTGCGGCCGGAGACCGCGGTGCGCAGCGGGCCGAAGGCGAGGCGGGGCTTGATGCCCATGCCGTCGACGATCGCGCCGCGCAGCGCGGCCTCGATCTCGGCGGCCTCCCACGTGACGTCCGCGAGCGCGGTCAGGGCCGCGTCGATGACCTCGGGGGCGTTGTCCTTCAGTGCCGCCCGGGCGTCCTCGGCGATCTCGAGGTCGGCGTCGGCGACGAAGAAGGGACCCACGAGGTCGGTGGCCTCGGTCAGCAGCTGCATCCGCGGCCGGATCTGCTCCCCGATCGCCTCGAGCTTGGCCAGGTCCTCCTGGCTGGGCTCCTCCCCCAGCACGCCGTCCTTCTGCAGGAAGGGCAGCAGCCGGGCGGCCAGGTCGTCCAGCTCGAGGTCGCGGATGTACTGCCCGTTGAGCCAGTCCAGCTTCTTCAGGTCGAAGATCGGCCCGACCTTGTTGACCTTGCCCCAGTCGAAGTCCTCGGCGAAGGCCTCGAAGCTGAACTTCTCCACGTCGGAGCCGTCCTCCCCCTTCGCCGG
Organism: uncultured Janibacter sp.; assembly: GCA_964386935.1. GTDB lineage: Bacteria > Actinomycetota > Actinomycetes > Actinomycetales > Dermatophilaceae > Janibacter. The sequence goes on along the minus strand of CAYLUX010000048.1, from coordinate 5,882 downwards.
CGGGTAGGCCAGCAGGCCGAGGAAGTTCACGACCGCCTCGGGCAAGTAGCCCGCCTCCTCGAACCACGTCAGGCGTGCCCACGGGTTCTTGCGCTTGGAGATCTTGGACTTGTTCTCGTTGCGCAGCAACGGCATGTGCGCGAACTTCGGCGGCTCGAAGCCCAGCCACTGGTAGAGCAGCACGTGCTTGGGCGTCGAGGAGATCCACTCCTCGCCGCGCACGACGTGGGTGATGCCCATCTCGTGGTCGTCGACGACGACGGCCATGTGGTACGTCGGGAAGCCGTCCGCCTTGAGGATGACCTGGTCGTCCGGCCGCGGCGCGGAGACGGTCCCGCGGATAACGTCCTCGAAGTGCGTCGGCGCGTCGTCCGGGACGTACATCCGTACGACGGGGTTCTCGTTGAAGCCCTCGAGCTGCGCCCGCTCCTCCTTGGTCTTGCCGTGGCAGAGCCGGTCGTAGCCGGTGGGGAGCTTGAGCTTCTGCTGCTTCTCGCGCATCTGCGCCAGCCGCTCGGAGGAGCACCAGCAGTAGTAGGCGTGGCCGCTCTCGATGAGCTGCTCGACGTAGGGCCGGTAGGTGTCCAGGCGCTCGCTCTGCCGGTAAGGCGCGTACGGCCCACCCACGTCGGGGCCCTCGTCCCAGTTCAGGCCGAGCCAACCGAGGGTGTCGTAGAGCTGCTGCTCGCTCGTGGCGTTGAAGCGTGCCCGGTCGGTGTCCTCGATCCGCAGCACGAACTGCCCGCCCTGCTGCCGGGCGAAGGCAAGGTTGAAGACGGCCATGTAGGCCGTCCCGACGTGCGGGTCACCGGTCGGTGACGGCGCGACGCGCAGGCGGGGGGTGGTGGGCTCGGGGGCAGCAGAGGAGTCGCTCATGATGGCCCGATCGTATCGTCGCCGCGCCACGGCACCCGTACCGGCGAAGGGGGCGCCGCTCACCCGAGCAGGTCGGCGAGCACCCGCCCGCACTCCTGGCGCAACCGGTTCTGGGGACCGAGGCCGATGGCCAGCGCCAGGCGCAGTGCCCACGCCCGCGCGCGGGTCCACGTCGCCTCGTCACGGGGCGCCACCCGCTGCATCTCCTCGACGAAGGCGGCGGCCCCCTCCGCGTCGAAGACGAGGTGTGCCGCGGCCAGGTCGCTCGCCGGGTCACCGCTCGTCACGTCGCCGAAGTCGATGAGCGCCAGCGGGTCCAAGAGCAGGTTGCCCGCGTGCGGGTCACCGTGCAGCCACACCGGTGGTGCGTCCCAGGCCGGGGCCGAGGACCACTCCTCCCAGGCCTCGGTGACCGTCACCGCGTCGACGGGGCGCCCGTCGGGCAGGTGGATCGGGCGCGAAGAGAGCTCCGCGATCGCCTCCCGGGTGGCTGCCTCTCGGTCGGCGAGCGGGACGCCCCGGTAGACGTTGACCGGCGGCGCCTCCCCCTTTGCCACAGGCCGGTGCAGCGCGGCCAGTGCGCGGGCGAGCGCCGGCGCGTGGGGAGTCCGCTCCGCCACCGGGACGTCGAGAGCGACCGTGCCCGGCAGGTGCCGCACGACCGACCAGTGCCACGGGTAGTCCCCCTGCGGCCGCCCGGCATGCACGTGCTCGGGCACGGCGACCGGCAGCCGCGGAGCGAGCAGCGGCAGCACCTCCTGCTCGTGCCGCACGAGGTCACCGGCGAGCGTCCGTCGGGGGCAGCGCACGAGGAGGTCGTCCCCGAGCGCGAGGATCACGTTGTCCCAGCCCTGGGCGAAGGGGGCCAGCGCCCGGCCGGCCAGCAGCTCGGGGGCCTGCGCCCGCAGCAGGTCCGTCACGAGCTCGGCCGTCACCTCGACCGAGTCGGTCTGCTCGGTCACGACGGTCAGGCCGAGCGCGGCGCGTACATGATCACCGCGACGCCGACGAGGCAGACCAGCGCGCCGGCGACGTCCCACCGGTCGGGGCGGAAGCCGTCGACGACCATCCCCCACGCCAGGGACCCGGCGACGAAGACGCCGCCGTAGGCGGCGAGGATGCGCCCGAAGTTCGCGTCCGGCTGCAGCGTGGCGACCGCGCCGTAGAGGCCGAGCGCGATGACGCCCGCACCGACCCACAGCCAGCCGCGGTGCTCGCGCAGGCCCTGCCAGACGAGCCACGCGCCGCCGATCTCGAGCAGGGCCGCGAGGACGAAGAGCGGGATCGAGCGGGCGAGGTCCATGTCAGGCCCGGGTCACTCGCCGGCGACGAAGGGGTTGGCCAGCGTCCCGATCTGGTCGATCTCGACCTCGACGCGTTGGCCTGCCTCGACCGGACCCACGCCCGCCGGGGTCCCGGTGAGGATGACGTCGCCGGGCAGCAGGGTGAAGGCCTTGGAGGCGTGGCTGATGAGGGCCGCGACGCCGTGGACCATGTCCGAGGAGTGCCCGTCCTGGACGACCTCGCCGTCGCGGCGGGTGGTGATGGCGACGTCCTGCGGGTCCAGGTCGGTCTCGATCCACGGGCCGAGCGGGCAGAAGGTGTCCATCCCCTTCGCACGTGCCCACTGCCCGTCCCCGCGCTGCAGGTCGCGCGCGGAGACGTCGTTGGCGACCGTGTACCCGAAGATGACCTTCTTGGCCTCCTCGGGCTCGATGTCCTTGCACATCCGCCCGATGATCACGGCCAGCTCGCCCTCGTAGTGCACCTCCGAGGTGAGCGGCGGGATGACGACCGGGTCCCCCGGGCCGACGACCGCGGTGTTCGGGACGAGGAACATCATCGGCTCCTCGGGCACGTCGGTGCCCATCTCGGCGGCGTGGTCGGCGTAGTTGCGGCCGATGCCGATGATCTTGCTGCGCGGGATGACCGGCGCGAGCAGCCGCACCTCCTCGACCGTCGTGGTGGTGCCGGTCAGCTCGATCCGCTGGTAGAGCGGGTCGCCGGTCACCTCCGCGATCTTCTTGCCCTCGCCGTCGACGAGCCCGTAGACCGGCTCGTCCCCTGTCGTGTATCTCGCGATGCGCACGAGATCACCCTAGTAGGCGACCCACTCACTCCCGAACCACCGCCGGGCCCGGCTGCTGCCGAACTCCGCCTTGTCCGCGAGCAGCTCGCCCGAGGGGTCCTCGAAGCTGCCGAAGGGGGTCTGCCCGCTGCGGAAGGTCACCTCGACCTTGGCGACGGCGCGCTGCCCGAACTCGACATAGCAGGTCCCGACGCCGTCGTAGGTGGAGTCGGTGGATCCCTTCCGGTGCTGGGCGATGACCTGGTCGGCGACGTCGGCCTGCCGCTCGGAGAAGACACCCGCCTTCGGGGTGCCGACACTCGTCACGTCCCCGACGGCGTACACGCCCGGGTACCTCGTCGCCAGCGTGAGCGGGTCGACCGGCACCCACCCGTCGACGCACATGCCGGACTCGGCGACGACCTCGGGCACGTGGTGGCGCGGCACCCCGAGGAAGAGGTCGAAGGGCATCTCCTCGCCGTCGGCGAGCAGCGCCACCTTGCGCTGCGGGTCCAGGCCGCGCACGACCCGCTTGGGGTACCAGTGGATCCCCCGCTCCTCGAAGGCGGCGACGAGCGCCTTCGAGGCCGCCGGCGAGGGCGGGATCGGGGCGGGCAGCGGCATGACGAGCGAGACCTCGCTCGCCTCGCGCAGCCCGCGGGTGAGCAGGTGGTCGTGCATCATCAGGGCCGTCTCGCTCGGAGCCGGTGGGCACTTGAAGGGGGTCGAGGTCACCCCGACGACCACCCGGCCGCCGTCGAAGTCGGCGATCCGCTCCCGGGCGGCGAAGGCCCCCTTCGGCGTGTAGTAGTCGATGCCCGCCTCGAGCAGCCCGGGCGTCGCGGCCGGGTCGAGGTCGGCCCCGAGCGCGACGACGAGCACGTCCGCCTCGAAGTCCCCGGCATCGGTGCTCACGCTGCGCGCGTGCGGGTCGATCGCAGTGATGCTCGCCCGGATGAAGCGCACGCCGGGCTTGACGATGTCGGCGTAGGCGTGGCGGACCCGGTCCTCGCTCGTACGGCCGAACATCACGTCGAGCTTGGAGAAGCCCATGACGAAGCTGTCCGCCTTGTCGATGAGCACGACCTCGACCGCATCGCCGAGCTCCTCCGACAACCTCGTGGCCAGCTGGAGTCCCCCGAACCCCGCCCCCAGGATGAGTACTCGCATGATGCGCTCCCCGTGCGGCCCCCACGAACCATGCGTCCCGGCGGGCTGCCTCCGCCGCGAGTGCCGACTTCCCGACAACTCTAGACCCGCGTGCGGGGGGGGTGCGTCTACGGTTGGTCCCCGTGGGATCCCCGACCGAGACGCTCCTGACGCGCGAGCAGTGGGAAGTGCGGGCGCGTGAGCACGCGGCCGCGGTCGACGCCCTGACCGCGGGGCGGCTGGAGCGTCGCCGGCGCGGCGAGCGCCACCCGGTCGAGGACTTCCTCTTCGAGTACTACAACCACCCGCCGGCGAAGCTGCGCCGCTGGCACCCGGGACCGGGCGTGCGGCTGGCCGATGCCGCAGAGTACGGCGACCGCAGCGGCTACGTCATCAGCGCCGACGGCAGCGCCGCCCTGGACGCCGCCGCCTTCCTCGAGCGAAGGGGGCGTGCCGTCACCTTCGTCCGTGACCTGCTGGAGGCGACGCTCTCCCGCCCCGGCACGCACGACTGCTTCGGCCTGCACGAGTGGGCGATGGTCCACCGGCTCGCGCCGGGCGAGCAGCGCCACGAGCAGCTGCCGCTGCGCCTCGGGCAGGCGGGCACGGACCAGGTCGTGGAGGGGCACCGGATCCGGTGCAGCCACTTCGACGCCTACCGCTTCTTCACCGAGGCCGCGGCCCCGCTCAACACGCTGCGACCGACCCGCGAGACCCAGCTCGAGCACGAGCAGCCCGCGTGCCTCCACGCCGGGATGGACACCTACAAGTGGGCCTTCAAGTTGGCGCCGGCGGTGCCCTCGGAGCTGACGCTCGACGCCTTCCGGCACGCGCTGCGGGTGCGGGAGCTGGACATGGCCGCGTCCCCCTACGACCTCTCCGACCTGGGCATCGCCCCCGTCGCGATCGAGACCGCCGCGGGCAAGGCCGAGTACGTCACCCGGCAGCGGGAGCTCATGGTCACCTCCAACGCGCTGCGCCGGCGCCTGCTCGCGGTGATCGAGGACCTGGAGGTCGCGGCGGGCCTGCACCACGCCGTCGGTGGCCGCTGACATGGTGGGTGCGTGGCCGAACCGCTGATCCCCGACCCCGGGCGCTTCCACGACGGTGGCCCGTTCGGCGGTGAGCCCGACCCGGACGCGCCGCCGCAGATCCTGCTGCAGCGGGACTTCACCGACCCGACGAACGAGTTCCGGATGCTGCGGCGGATCGGCTACCGCGACCGGGAGCTCGGCGACCTGCTCGTGCCGGACGACCCGGACACCTTCGCGACCGACTTCGCCTCGATCCCCCAGGTCTTCGGCTGGCTGCTGCCGCGTACGGGGAAGTACCTGCCCGCGGCGATCCTGCACGACGGGCTCGTCGGCGACCCCGGGCAGCCGGCGTCCTACATCAGCGCCGGGGGCCACGAGATCACCTGGGACGAGGCCAACCGGGTCTTCCGCGACGCGATGGCCGACTCGGGCACCGCGGTCGTGCGCCGCTGGCTGCTGTGGACCGGCGTCACGCTCGCGGTCATGGTCAGCGGCCGGCAGACCACGTGGTCCACGGCGACGAAGTGGCGCTGGCGACTCACCGCGATCGGGAGCCTCGGGCTCATCGCGGTGCTCGGCGTGCTCGCGACCCTCGACCTCTTCGGGGTCCCCCTGCCGCTCATCGGCGGGGTGCCGTGGGTCGGCGAGGGGCCGTGGTGGTCGACGCTGCTCACCGGCGCCGCGGGCGCGGTGGTCACGCCGCTCGCGCTCAGCCTGGGGTGGGGCCGCTTCCGGGCCGCCGGGATCATCAGCGG
>CAYLUX010000047.1:5682-17828 GCA_964386935.1 uncultured Janibacter sp. | reverse complement strand
CGGCGAAGGCATCCTCGCCCCACTCGTGCCAGTCGACGGGGTTGTCCGCGTGCTGGCGCAGGTATGGAGAGAGGCTCTCGGCAAGACGGTTGACCATGTCTCCACCGTCTCACCCGGTCGGGGCCGGCCCCACGGGACGTCGTATCCGAGGTCGACGCGCACGGTCGGTGGCAGGTCGGTCACCGACGAGTCGAGGTACCAGACCTCGAGGCGGTAGGACATCTCCTCCCCGTCGCGCGCCACGACGTCCGCGGTGCACTGCTCGATGTCGGGCTTGCACTCGACGTCCCGGAGCCGGCCGAAGGACGAGGCCCAAGGAGCGGACTCGAACCAGTCCTGCACGTCGCCGAAGGTGTCGCCCTTCGGGATGTCGAAGACCAGCTCGTGGGTGCCGTGGTGCTCGGCCAGTGGCGGCTCACGGGTGACGACGTCGGTCTGGTGCCAGTCCTTCGGGACAGGGATGCTCGCGGCCTTCTCGGGGACGGCCTGCATCTCCGCGCTGGGGGAGAAGTGCCACCAGCGCACACCTGCCCAGAGCATGGCGACGAAGACGAAGGAGCCGCCGATCATGACGACCTGCATGACCAGGCGCAGCCACCCCAGACCGAAGGCCTGCATCGGGGTGAAGTCATCGTCGAACTGGTCGCCCCCGTCGCTCATGGACGGGGACCCGACTCCCCAGAAGCCGAAGGCACGCAGCAGCCACAGCCCGCCGGCGACGAGGACGATGGTGGCCAGGGTCGCGGGGATCCAGTAGATGCCGTCGAAGGCCGGCTGGATCCCGATGAGCCACAGCAGGCCGCAGACGAGGACCGGGACGAGGTTGGCCACGACGAGGACGAGGCAGGCCCGCCAGAGTCGACCGCGGCTGAGCCTCCCGAGCAGGCCCGGCCGGTTGAAGTACCCGAGGATCCCCATGATCAGCGCTTCTCAGGCTTGAAGTAGGTGACGTCGACACGCACCGAGGGGGGCAGGGCGGCGACGCTGCTCTCGGTCCAGACCGCGTCCATCTGGTACCTCATCTCCTCCCCGTCACGAGGGACGATGTCCGCGGTGCACTCGATGTGCTCCAGCTCCCCGAATCGCCCGCCCCACCGGTCGGAGTGCACCCAGTCCTCCATGTCCGCGTACCGGAAGTCCTCGGGGACGTCGAAGTCGATCGTGGCGTGCCCGGTGTAGGACCCCCACTCCGGAGGTGAGTCGTCCGTGGTCGTCTCGTCCCAACTGTGGGGGGCGGGGATCGCCGCGACCTTGTCCGGCACGGCGTCGATCTCGGACGTGGAGGTGAGGTGCCACCACTGCACCCCCGCGAACATCAGGAGGATGAAGTAGAAGGACAGCCCGATCGAGACCACCATGAGCAGCCAGCGCACCCAGCCCAGGGCGTAGGCCCTCTCCGGCCCGAACTCGGCCAGCTGGTCGCCCCCGTCCAGGTCGTCCCGGACCGCGCTCGCTGCGCCCACGCCCCAGAAGCCGAAGGCGAACATCAGCCACAGCACGATCGCCAGCGCGAGCACCGATGCCACGACGGCCAGCACCCACGACCTGCCGATGAAGGTCGAGGTCTGGGAGAGCACCCACAGCAGCACGCAGAGCACGATGGGGACGAGATAGGCCCCGACCAGCACGAGGACGGCCCGCCCCATCCGGCCGCCGCTCAGCCGTGCCAGCAGACCCGGCCTGACCGCATACCCCATGAGCTCCCCGATGCGCATCGACTCACCCTAGTGAGTCGCGGGCGCCCCGAAGGGCCTCAGTCGCCCAGCGCCTTGACCAGCGCCACCGCGAGCGAGACCCGCCCCTCGTCGTCGTCCTCGACCGCCCACACGGCGTGGACCATCTCCCGCAGCGCCGCCACCGGCCGCACGACGTCCTCGTCGAGCCCGGCGACCTCGCAGGCGACCTCGACCCGCCGACGCACCGACCAGCGCAGCGCGGCACCGGTGCCCATCTCCTGGGTCCGGTTGTGCAGCAGCGACGCGACCTCCCACGCGGGGTGCCCGGTGAGCGGCTTGGGGTCGATGGCCACCCAGTCGGTGCCGTCGGAGAGGACGTTGCCGTAGTGCAGGTCGCCGTGGAGCAGGCGCGGAGCAGCCTCCTCGGTCTCCAGCGAGCGAAGGGTGGACCTCGCCTGCTCGACGAAGCGCCTCGGCAGCGACCGCGCTGCCTCGCGGGAGAGGACCCCGCCGGCCCACGAGGTGAGCGTCGGCACCTGTGGGAGCGGCGCGAGGTGCAGGTCCGCGTAGAGCCCCGCGACGGCGGCGACGGCCTCCTCGTCCCACGGCTCGGAGAGGTCCTCGGTGGTCAGCCGCTCGAGCAGCAGCACCGACCGGCGCGGGTCGGCCGCGAGCAGCCCGACCGCCCCGCGCCCGTCCCAGGCGCGAAGCGCGAGGTGCTCGTGCGCCGAGTCCTCGTGCGGCCAGCCGAGCTTGAGCTTGGCGGGTCCGTCCGGGCCACGGACGGGCACGACGAGAGAACACTGTCCGACGGCGGGCGGGCCGTCGGGAACGAGCGACCACTGCGTGAGGACGTCGGCGAGCAGGTGGGGGAGTGCGTCGACCCACTCCCGGCCGGAGGGACCGCCCTCGGGGGCGAGGCCACCGATCCGTGCGGCGAAGGGCGCGGGCACCAGCTCGGCCGCGTCCTCGACCCTCACTTCGCGTCGGCGCCGATCAGCGCGACGGGCTCCGACCCCCAGTCCTCGGCCAGCCCCTGGGCGGTCGCCATCCAGCTTGCGGTCTCCAGCGCGGCGGCCCGGTCCTTGTCCAGCCGGTACAGCCCTGCGGTGTAGGCGTCGACGAGCCGCTCCAGGCTCTGCCGGCCGAACTGTCGGGCCGCCTGCTCGCCCGAGACCTCCCGGTCCAGGTCGTACCCGAGCGTCAGCTTGCCGGCCGCCTTGCCCGCGGCGGTGGTCTGGCGCACCGACAGCTCCTGCAGCGCCTTGCGGGCGTCCTTCGCCCGCCGGCTCACCTTCTTGCTGCTGCGGGCGGCGATGACGCCGAGCGCGTAGGTCGCCGCCCGGGTCGCCTTGAGGTCGTCGGCCGCCACGGCGCCGGCTCGCCACCCCCGGGAGGGTGCCTTGTCGAAGAGGTCCGGCGTCCGCCGGATCTGGGAGGCCGTGAGCCGGCCCATGAGCGGCAGCATCCCGAGACCGCAGTCCCGTACGGCGGCCTCGTAGGCGGTGACCGCCTCGGACATGGTCTCCGGGTCGGGGGCGTCCCGCAGCTCCGTCTTCGGGACCCCGGCGTCCGCGAGCGCGGAGCGCAGGGCATCGGCCTGCTCGGTCCACTCCCGACTGCCCTGGGAGCGCAGGTGGCCGAGGACCGTCAGCATGGCGGCCTCGCCGGCGAGCGGTTTGCGCTCCGGGACGAAGGGGATGTCCGGCGCGTCGTCCTCGAGGCGGACTCCGCACCCGCCGAGGGAGAGCACGCCGGCGAACGACCCCAGGAGCAGGGTGCGGCGGCTGGGCTGGTTCGGCACGGGGACGATCTTCGCACGACGTGCTCAATCTTCCTCGCTAGAGTGTCGGCCCACGGCAGGTCAACTCCACACGGAAGGCATCGCATGGCTCTCGAGCAGGACATCCGCGAGCAGGTGTCCGCTGCGCTGGGCGCGGATCCCGTCATCGACGAGGTGAGCGTGACCCCTGCGGGCAAACGCCGCGTCACCCGGATCACGGTCGAGCGCCGCGTCGACTCGCCGGTCGGCGACACCCCGGTCGAGCCGCTCACGCTCGACGAGGTCGCCGACGCCACCCGCGTGGTCAGCGACGCCCTCGACTCCGGCGACGTCATGGGGGAGCAGCCGTACACTCTCGAGGTCTCCACGCCCGGCACGGACCGCCGGCTGCAGGAGCCGATGCACTTCCGGCGTGCGGTCGACCGTCTGGTCGCCCTGACGACCACCGAGGGCGAGGTCACGGGACGAGTGCTCGCCACGACTCCCGACGGTCTCGACCTGCACGTCAAGGGGACGAAGAAGAAGCCGCCCCACACCCGCCACGTCCTCTTCGCCGACATCACGAAGGGGGTCGTGCAGGTGGAGTTCACCCGACGACCCACGCCGTCCACAGACGACACGGAGGCCTGACACATGGACATCGACATCCACGCCCTCAAGGCGCTCGAACGCGAGCGCGAGATCCCCTTCGACGTCCTCGTCGAGGCCATCGAGGCGGCGCTGCTCGGCGCCTACCACCGCACCGAGGGTGCCTGGAAGAACGCCCGGGTGGAGCTGGACCGCAAGCAGGGCCACGTCATCGTGTGGGCCCGCGAGTCCCACCCGGTGGAGGAGGAGGTCCCCGTCGAGGGCGAGGACGGCGAGCCCGTGCTCGACGACGAGGGCAACCCGCTCATGCGGGTGCGGACCCACCACGAGCTGGGCCCGGAGTTCGAGGACACCCCGGAGAACTTCGGCCGGGTCGCCGCGGCCACCGCCCGCCAGGTGATCACCCAGCGGATGCGCGACCTCGAGGACGAGGCCGTCCTCGGCGACTTCCGCGGCCGCGAGGGCGACATCGTCGCCGGCGTCATCCACCAGAGCCCCAACCCCCGCCACGTCACCGTCGACTTCGGGTCCGTCGAGGGCATCCTCCCGACCGCGGAGCAGGTCCCGGGCGAGGTCTACGAGCACGGCGACCGCATCCGCGTCTACGTGGTCGCGGTCCGGCGCGGCCCGCGCGGTCCCGAGGTCGCCCTCTCCCGCACCCACCCCAACCTCGTGCGCAAGCTCTTCGCGATGGAGGTCCCGGAGATCGCCGACGGCACCGTCGAGATCGCGGCCCTGGCCCGGGAGGCCGGGCACCGCACGAAGATCGCGGTCCGCTCCAAGGTCCCCGGCCTCAACGCGAAGGGGGCCTGCATCGGCGCCATGGGCGCCCGGGTCCGTGCGGTGATGTCCCACCTGCAGGGCGAGAAGATCGACATCGTCGACTACGCCGACGACCCGGAGCAGTTCATCACCGCGGCGCTCTCCCCGGCGAAGGTCCAGTCGGTCACCGTCGTGGATCCCAAGCTGCGCTCCGCGCGCGTCGTCGTACCGGACTACCAGCTCTCGCTCGCCATCGGCAAGGAGGGGCAGAACGCCCGCCTGGCGGCCAAGCTGACCGGGTGGCGCATCGACATCCGTCCGGACACCGCCCCCGAGACCAGCGGCGGCATCGCCGTCCCCGGCCAGCCGGGCGGGACGGTGGGGTGAGCGCGCCGGAGCCCACAGGCGTTAGACTGGATGGGATCGATCGGACTGGACTCCAGTCCGACGCGCCCGAAAAGGGTCCGGTACGGACCTGCATCGGGTGCCGAGGGCGGGATAGCCGATCGACTCTGCTGCGCATCGTCGCGGTCACGGATGCCGGTGGCACCACCACCGTCCAGCCGGATCCGCGGCGTCGTGTGCCGGGCCGTGGGGCATGGCTCCATCCCGACATCGCCTGCTTGGACCTGGCCGTCCGGCGGCGGGCCTTCTCTCGAGCGTTCCGACGCCGCGTGGAGGGCTCGGACGCCGTCCGTGACCAGATCGAGTCGATGACGCAGTGACCACCGTACGCACCACAGCCGAGAGCGGGTTTGACGCTGATGAGCACCCGATGAGTACTCAGCAATGAGCATTCAGCTGAACTGACGACGGTCCGCGCCTTCTCGAGGAACGGACCAGAGAAGGAGAAACGTGGCCAAGGTCCGTGTCCACGAGCTCGCGAAGGAGCTCGGGGTTTCCAGCAAGTCCCTTCTCGCCCACCTGGGTGAGATGGGCGAGTTCGTGAAGTCCGCGAGCTCGACGATCGAGGCTCCGGTCGTGCGGCGGGTCAAGGACAACCCGCCCGCACCCGACCCCAAGAAGAAGGCGGCGAAGCCCGCCGCCAAGGCCACCCCGAAGTCGGCCGCTCCCGCCAAGAGCGAGGCGCCGGCGTCGGTGGCCCCGAAGCCCGGCCCGGCCGCCCCGAAGCCGGGTCCGGCCGCTCCCAAGCCCGGCCCGGCCGCCGAGCCCCCCGCTGCGGAGGCGCCGAAGGCCGAGGCACCGAAGGCCGAGGCTCCCGAGCCGACCCCGGAGGCGCCCAAGCCTGCGGCCGAGGCCCCCAAGCCCGGTGCCGAGGCTCCCGCCTCTGACGCCGAGGCCCCGAAGCCCGGCGCCGCGGCCCCCAAGCCGGGACCGAAGCCGGCTCCTCGCCCGGGCCCCCGCCCGGGGAACAACCCCTACTCCTCGAGCCAGGGGATGGGTACCCGTCGCGGTGGCCGCGATGGTGGTGGCGCGGGTGGTCCGCGCCCCGGCAACAACCCCTTCGCCTCCAGCCAGGGCATGCCCCGGCCGGGGCAGCGTCGTGACGGCCAGCGTCCGGGCCCCCGCCCGGGTGGTGGCGGCCAGCAGCGCTCCGGATCCGGCGGGCCCCGCCCCTCGCCCGGGATGATGCCGGCGAGCTCGGCCGTCCCGCGTCCGGGCCAGCGTCCCGGCGGCCGTGGTGGCCCCGGCGGTGGCCGTGGCGGGCCCGGCGGTGGCCGTCCGGGCGGTCGCGGTGGCTACCGCGGCGGTCCCGGTGGTCGTGGCGGCACCCAGGGCGCCTTCGGGCGCGGTGGCGGCCGTCGCAAGCAGCGCAAGAGCAAGCGCGCGAAGCGTCGCGAGTTCGAGCAGATGCAGGCTCCCTCGATCGGTGGCGTGGTCGTCCCCCGCGGCGACGGCTCCACGGTCGTGCGGGTCCGCCAGGGCGCCTCGCTGAGCGACTTCGGTGACAAGATCGACGCGAACCCCGCCTCGCTCGTCACCGTGCTCTTCAACCTCGGCGAGATGGCCACGGCCACCGCGTCGCTGGACGAGGACACCTTCAAGCTGCTCGGCGCCGAGCTCGGCTACGACATCCAGATGGTCTCCCCGGAGGAGGAGGAGCGCCAGCTCTTCGAGTCCTTCGACATCAACCTCGACATCGGGGTGGAGGACGAGGACGACGAGGACCTGCAGCCCCGTCCGCCGGTCGTGACCGTCATGGGTCACGTCGACCACGGAAAGACCCGACTCCTGGACGCGGTCCGCAACGCGGACGTCGGGGAGAACGAGGCCGGTGGCATCACCCAGCACATCGGTGCCTACCAGATCCGCACCGAGCACGAGGGTGAGGACCGGGCGCTGACCTTCATCGACACCCCGGGTCACGAGGCGTTCACCGCCATGCGTGCCCGTGGTGCCAAGGTCACCGACATCGCGATCCTCGTCGTTGCCGCCGACGACGGCGTCATGCCGCAGACCATCGAGGCGCTCAACCACGCCCAGGCCGCCGACGTGCCGATCGTCGTCGCGGTCAACAAGGTGGACGTCGAGGGCGCCGACCCGGCGAAGGTGCGCGGTCAGCTGACCGAGTACAACCTCGTCGCGGAGGAGTACGGCGGCGACACGATGTTCGTCGATGTCTCGGCCAAGCAGGGCCAGAACATCGACGCGCTGCTCGACGCCGTCCTGCTCACCGCTGACGCGGCGCTGGACATGCGGGCCAACCCCGACCGGGACGCCCGCGGTGTCGCGATCGAGGCCAACCTGGACAAGGGCCGTGGTGCGACCGCGACCGTCCTCGTCCAGTCCGGCACCCTCCACGTCGGGGACGCGATCGTCACCGGGTCCTCCTTCGGCCGCGTCCGCGCGATGCTCGACGAGAACGGTGGCCAGGTCCAGGAGGCCGGGCCCTCCCGCCCGGTGCAGGTCCTCGGTCTGTCCACGGTCCCGCGGGCCGGCGACACCTTCGTCGTCGCCCCCGATGACCGCACCGCCCGCCAGATCGCCGAGAAGCGTGAGGCGGCGGACCGGCAGGCGAGCCTGGCCAAGGCCCGCAAGCGGATCAGCCTGGAGGACCTGGACAAGGTCATCGCCGAGGGCAAGATCGACACCCTCAACCTCATCATCAAGGGTGACGTGTCCGGTTCGGTCGAGGCCCTGGAGGACGCCCTCCTGCAGATCGACGTCGGTGACGAGGTCGACCTGCGGATCATCGACCGCGGCGTCGGCGCCATCACGCTGAACAACATCAACCTGGCGATGGCCTCGGACGCGATCATCATCGGCTACAACGTCCGGGCCGAGGGCCCGAACGCCGACGTCGCCGAGCGCGAGGGCGTCGAGATCCGCTACTACGGCGTGATCTACAAGGCCATCGAGGAGATCGAGCAGGCTCTCAAGGGCATGCTCAAGCCGGAGTACGAGGAGGTCGAGCTCGGCTCCGCGGAGATCCGCGAGGTCTTCCGGTCCTCCAAGTTCGGCAACATCGCCGGTTCGATCGTGCGCAGCGGCCTGATCAAGCGCGGCGCCAAGGCACGCATCACCCGCGAGGGTGTCGTGCTCACCGAGGGGCTGGAGCTGACCGGGCTGCGTCGTTTCAAGGACGACGTCACCGAGGTCCGCGAGGGCTTCGAGTGCGGTATCAACCTCGGCAGCTTCAACGACGTCCGTGAGGGTGACCTCATCACCACCTACGAGATGCGAGAGAAGCCGCGCGACTGAGCTCGTCCTGGTCGTCATGACCACGACGCGCCGAAGGGGGCCGCCCGGGGAGACCCGGGTGGCCCCCTTCGCATAGGGTTTGCCCGACACGACCGCCACAGAGTCAGGGGAAGTCCATGACCAGCGCACCTCCTCCTCCGCCCCCCGGCGGCGGTGGCCAGAACCCGCCGCCCGCTCCGCCGCCGCCCGGCGGGAACGGTGGCCAGCCCCCGGCCCAGCCGCCCTACGGCTCCGCGCCTCCGCCGCAGGCCCCCCACGGTGGGCCCCCCGGGGGTCAGAGCAACAACAACGGCAAGATCATGGGCATCATCTCCACCGTCGTGGGTGTGCTCGGTCTGTGCTGCTGCACCTGGTTCATCTTCTCGATCGGCGCGATCGTGCTCGGCTACTTCGGCAAGCGCGAGTCCGAGAAGGTGAACGACTCCACCGGTCGGATCCTCTCGATCATCGGCATCGTGGCCGGGATCGTCGGCATCGTCGCGGGGATCATCTACTGGATCCTGCTGGCCACCGGCGTCATCGACCTGGACAACTGGTACGAGTTCTCGACCTCCTGATCCGGTAGTGACGCGGACGCCCCCGATCCCGCGGATGGGGGGCGTCCGTCTGCTGCCGGGACGAGCCCACCGAAAGGCCCAAGCTTGAGCACCGTCCCACCGCCGCCGCCCGGAGGCGGTTACCCACCCGCCGGCGGGATGCCTCCCGGACCGCCGCCACCGCCCCCTCCGCAGGGGCCGTACGGCGGCCCCCCGGGAGCGTGGAACGACACCCCCAAGACCCTGGGGATCGTCTCGCTGGTCGTCGGCCTCATCTCGATCCCGGCGTCCTGCTGCTGCTGGTTCCTCGGCTGGATCCCCGCCCTCGTGGCGATCGTCACCGGCATCATCGGCTACCTGCAGCTGCCGGAGCACCCGAGGTCGGATGCCAAGCCCCTGCTGATCTGCGGGATCGTCCTCGGCGTGCTCGGGCTTCTGGCCGTGCTCGCCTCGTTCGTGTGGTCCATCGGCTCGCTCTTCTACGGGGACATCTCCAGCATGTGAGGCCCCGAGCGTGCGGCGCCCTCGATCCACCGGATCGGGGGCGTCTCGCATACCGTGGGGGAGTCCCCACCCAGCCCCTCACGGAGGTGTGCCATGGCCGACCCGGCCCGCGCCCGCAAGATCGCCGACCGCATCAAGGAGTTGATCGCGGCCAACCTCGACCAGGTCGTCAAGGACCCGGACCTGGGGTTCGTCACGATCACCGACGTGCGCGTGACCGGCGACCTGCAGCACGCGTCCGTCTTCTACACCGTCTTCGGCGAGGACGCCCAGCGCCAGCGCAGCGACGAGGTGCTCCAGGCCAACGTCAAGAAGTTGCGCGCCTTCGTCGGCCAGCGCCTCGGGATCCGCCTCACCCCGACGCTGGAGATCATCCCCGACGCCCTGCCGGAGAACGCCTCCCACATCGAAGAGCTGCTCCGCTCCGCCCGGGAGCGGGACGAGGACCTGGCCCGGTCCCGCAGCGACGCCCAGCCCGCCGGCGAGGCGGACCCCTACCGCGCGAAGGGGAGTGACGCGGAGGGCGAGGGCCGGTCCCCTTCGTCCGGGCAGTGAGCGACGGGCTGGTCGTGCTGGACAAGCCGGCCGGTTGGTCCAGCCACGACGTCGTCGCGCGCTGCCGCCGCCTCTACGGCACCCGCAAGGTCGGTCACGCCGGCACCCTCGACCCGATGGCCACGGGCGTGCTCGTCCTCGGCGTCGGCCGCGGTACGAAGCTGCTGACCTTCCTCGTCGGCGCCGACAAGGCCTACACCGCGACCATCCGGCTGGGTCAGGGCACGATCACCGACGACGCCGAGGGCGAGACCACGACCACCGGGCCGGTCACCGGTGTGGACCGGGCGGCGATCGAGGCCGCGACCGCCGACCTGACCGGTGACATCGAGCAGGTCCCGAGCGCGGTGAGCGCGATCAAGATCAAGGGGGAGCGGTCCTACGCGAGGGTGCGCGCCGGCGAGGACGTCGAGCTGCCCCCGCGACCGGTGACCGTCTCCCGCTTCGACGTGCTCGCCGTGGCGGAGGCGACCGCCGAGGACGGCACCCCGGTGCTCGACGTCGAGGTCGAGGTCGAGGTCTCCTCCGGCACCTACGTGCGGGCCCTCGCCCGCGACCTCGGGGCTGCCCTCGGCAGCGCCGGGCACCTGACCGCGCTGCGGCGCACCCGCGTCGGGGGTCTGGACCTCGGTGAGGCGCGGACCCTGGAGGAGCTGGGCGAGCTCCACGAGCGCGAGGAGCAGATGCCGATGACCCCCCTCGCCGCGGCTGCCCGCGCCGCCCTCACCACCCGCGAGATCGACTCAGCACAGGCCCGGACCCTCGGCTTCGGCCAGCGGATCCCGAGCGAGGTGCCGGGGCGCGAGGAGCCCGTCGCCGCCCTCGCGCCGGACGGCACGCTCGTCGCCGTGCTCGACGAGACGCGGTCCACGGCCCGTGCCCATGTCGTCTTCGCCCCGGCCACTTCGTAGAGTGTGATCTCGTGCTGCACTGGTCAGACCCCGACGCCACCCCCACCGAGCTCACGCCCTGCGTGGCGACCTTCGGCAACTTCGACGGGGTGCACCGCGGGCACCGGGCGATCCTCGACGAGCTCGTCCGGCAGGGCCGGGAGCGGGATCTGCCGGTCGTGGCCGTCACCTTCGACCCCCACCCCGCGGCGGTCATGCACCCCGAGCGCGCCCCCGAGATCATCGCCCCCGGGCGCCTGCGGGACGAGCTGCTCGAGGAGGCGGGCGTCGACGGCGTCCTCGTGCTGCCCTACACCCTGGAGTTCGCGCGCACGAGCGCGGTCGACTACGTCGTCGGGACCTTCGTCGAGGGGCTGCATACGCAGGTGCTCGTCGTCGGGGCCGACACCAAGGGCTTCGGCGCCGGGTACACCGGGGACGTCGCGCTGCTGCGGGAGCTCGCCGAGGAGCACGGCTTCGACCTCGTCGTCATCGACGACCAGGGCGACGGGCAGCGCTGGTCCTCCTCGGCGGTGCGCGCCCACCTCGCCGAGGGCGACGTGACCGCGGCCGGGGAGATCCTCGGCCGGCCGCACCGGGTCGTCGGGGAGGTCGTCCACGGGCACCACCGCGGCCGCGACCTCGGGTACCCGACGGCCAACCTCGCCGACGACAGCCTCGGGCTGGTCCCCGCCGACGGGGTCTATGCCGGGTGGCTCACCCGCCTCGACCGGCCCGAGGACGCCCCCGACCGCCGGCTCCCGGCGGCGGTCTCGGTCGGGACCAACCCCACCTTCGAGGGGCAGGTCCGCGTCGTCGAGGCCTACGTCCTGGACCGGACCGACCTGGATCTCTACGACGAGCAGGTCGCGGTGGACTTCGTCGGGAGGGTCCGTCCGACGCTGCGCTTCGACTCCGTCGAGGAGCTCCTCGAGGCGATGGCCGAGGACGTGCGGCGCACGCGCGAGATCTTGGGAGAGCCGAAGGGCTGACAACGCGCTCCCCGTGATGGATGATGCGGACACCACCCTCGCCGACGAAGGAGCACTCGCCGTGTCCATGTCCACCGCCCCCGTCTCGGCCGATCAGCTCTCCGCCGAAAGCGTGATCGACGAGCGCGAGCCCACGGTCGGCCACCTGCTGCGGCATCGCATCGCGGAGAGCCCGAACCGGATCGCCTACTCCTTCC
>CAYLUX010000047.1:0-5582 GCA_964386935.1 uncultured Janibacter sp. | reverse complement strand
CACCTGCTGCGGCATCGCATCGCGGAGAGCCCGAACCGGATCGCCTACTCCTTCCCCTCGGGCATCGCCTGGGACGAGCTGACCTGGGCCCAGCTCGGGGAGCGGGTGTGGGCGCTGGCCGCCGGCCTCATCGACCTGGGCGTCCGGCACGAGGACCGCGTCGCACTCGCCTCCAGCACCCGGATCGAGTGGGCCCTGGCCGACTACGCCGTCCTCGCAGCGGGTGCCGCCACGACGACGATCTACCCGACCTCGATCAGCGACGACGTGGGCTACATCGTCGACAACTCCGGCAGCCGGGTCGTCATCGCCGAGGACGCCGGCCAGGTGGCCAAGCTCCGTGAGGTCCGCGAGATCATCCCCGGCGTCGAGCACGTCGTGGTCATCGACCCGGACGGCGTCGAGCTCGACGACTGGGTGATCCGCCTCGCCGACGTCGAGGAGCGCGGCGCAGCCAAGCTGGCCGAGGAGCCCGGGATCGTCGACGAGCGCATCGACGCCACGAGCCCGGACGACCTCGCCTGCATCATCTACACCTCCGGGACCACCGGCCGGCCGAAGGGGGTCCGCCTCGTCCACTCGACGTGGACCTACCAGGGCGCGGCCATCCGCGCCATGGGCCTGCTCGACGAGAACGACGTCCAGTACCTCTGGCTGCCGCTCTCGCACGTCTTCGCCAAGGTGCTGCTCATCGTCTCCCTGGATCTCGGCCTGCACACCGCGATCGACGGCCGGGTGGAGAAGATCGTGGACAACCTGGCCGTCGTGCGGCCCACCTTCATGGCGGCCGCGCCCCGGATCTTCGAGAAGGTGCACGGCAGCGTCTCGCTCAGCATGGCCGCCGAAGGGGGCGCCAAGGCCAAGATCTTCTCGTGGGCCTCCGGCGTGGCCCGGGACTACTCCCGCGCCCTCTCCGAGGAGGGAAGCGCAGGGCCGCTGCTCCGGTTGCAGCACGCGGTCGCCGACCGGCTCGTCTTCACCAAGATCAGGGAGCGCTTCGGGGGCCGGGTGCGCTACTTCATCTCCGGGTCCGCGGCGCTGAACACCGACGTGGCGCACTGGTTCAAGGGCGCCGGGCTGCCGATCCTCGAGGGCTACGGCCTCACCGAGAACGCCGCGGCGGCCACCGTCGCCCGCCCGGAGGCCCACCGGGTGGGCACCGTCGGGACACCCATGCCGCGCACCGAGGTGGAGATCGCCGAGGACGGCGAGGTGCTGTTGCGCGGCCCGCACATCATGCGCGGCTACCACGACAACCCCGAGGCGACCGCCGAGGTGCTCACCGAGGACGGCTGGTTCCACACCGGCGACATCGGCGAGTTCGACGAGCGGGGCAACCTGCGGATCACCGACCGCAAGAAGGACCTGTTCAAGACGAGCAACGGCAAGTACGTCGCCCCCTCGCTCATCGAGGCGAAGTTCAAGGGGATCTGCCCCTACGTCGGCCAGTTGCTCGTGCACGGCGAGGGTCGCCAGTACGTCACCGCGCTCGTCACCCTCGACGAGGAGGCCCTCCTGCCGTGGGCGGAGGCCAACGGCCTGCAGGGCGCCGGCTACACCGAGGTCGTCTCCTCGCTGCAGACCCAAGAGATGGTGCAGTCCTACATCGACGAGCTCAACGAGGGCCTCAACCGCCACGAGCAGATCAAGAAGTTCCACATCCTCGGGCGCGACCTCACCGTCGAGGACGGGGAGCTCACCCCGAGCCTGAAGCTGCGCCGCAAGGTCGTCGCCACGAAGTTCCAGTCCGACATCGATCGCCTCTACCCGGGAGAGTGAGCGTGGGGTTCGCCACCGCCGCCGTCGTCATCGTCGCCGTCGTCTACGGGATGGGCTTCGCCCTCTTCTCGGTCGGCGAGTGGGACCCGAGGGCCCGCCGCGCATACACCATGGGCGGCGCGCTGCTCATCGTCGTGCTGGCGATCCTGGCCTTCGCCATCCCCTCGTAGACCCCCGCGGGGGAGAGTGGAGAATCGAGCCATGAGCGCGACGATCACCTCCGACCTCGCCGGTGCGCTGCGGCGGTCCGGTATCTCCGATGTGCGGGAGGACTCGCTGACGCGGGGGATGTTCTCCACGGATGCCTCGATCTATCGGGTGGAGCCGCAGGTGGTGGTCTTCCCGCGGCACGTGGAGGAGATCGAGGCGGTGGTGGCGTTCTCGCGGGAGTCGGGGGTGCCGGTGACGGCGCGGGGTGCGGGGACCTCGTGCGCGGGTAATGCGATCGGGCCGGGGATCGTGATCGACACCTCGCGGTACCTGAATCGGGTGTTGGAGGTCGATCCGGAGTCGCGGACGGCGTTGGTGGAGCCGGGGACGGTGCATGCGACGTTGCAGGGGCGGGCTCGTGAGGTGGGGTTGCGGTTCGGGCCGGACCCGAGCAGTCATTCCCGGTGCACGGTCGGGGGGATGATCGGCAACAACGCGTGCGGCAACCGGGCGCTGGGGTATGGGCGCACGAGCGACAACGTGGTGGGGTTGGATCTGCTGACCGCGGGTGGTCGCCGCCTTGAGGCGGTCACGTCGGTGGCCGGCGGGACCCCTTCACTCACGGGGGACGCGGCGCTGGTGGGCGAGTTGCACGGGCTCACGGACGCGCACCTGGCGACGATGCGCACGGAGTTCGCGACGTTCGGGCGTCAGGTCTCGGGGTATGCCCTGGAGCACACGTTGCCGGAGAACGGGCGTGATCTGGGGCGGATGATCGTCGGTTCGGAGGGCACGTTGGCGTTGGTGACGCGGGCGCGGGTGCGGTTGGTGACCGACCCGCCGGCGACGGCGTTGGCGGTGCTGGGCTTCAGCGACATCTACGCGGCCGGGGACGTGGCGCACCGGCTCAAGGGTTTGGGTGCGGTGGCCGCGGAGGGCATCGACTCGCGGATCGTGGACGTGGTGCGGGTCCGTCGTGGGGAGTGGGCGGTGCCGGACCTGCCGAAGGGGGGCGCCTGGCTGCTGGTGGAGGTCCCCGGCGAGGACGGTCCGGCGGCGCAGGCTGCGGCGGAGGGGATCTGCCGGGAGATCGGTGCCCTGGATGCCCGGGTGGTCGGTGATGCGGGCGAGGCGCGTGCGTTGTGGAAGATCCGTGAGGACGGGGCGGGCTTGTCGGCGCGTTCGCAGCGGGACCGGCCGGCGCACGCGGGCTGGGAGGACGCGGCGGTGCCGCCGGAGCGGTTCGGGGACTACCTGCGCGCCTTCGATGCCTTGTTGGAGGAGCACGACCTGCAGGGTCTGCCGTACGGGCACTTCGGGGATGGGTGTCTGCACTTCCGGATCGATCACTCGATGGACACGCCCGGGGCGACCGAGCGCTACAAGTCCTTCGTGGAGGCGGCCGCTGACTTGGTCGCGGCCCATGGTGGGTCCCTCTCGGGGGAGCACGGTGACGGGCGGGCCCGCTCGGCGCTGCTGCCGCGGATGTACTCCCCGGAGGCGATCGGGCTCTTCGGGGCGGTCAAGCACGCCTTCGACCCGGGCAACCTGCTGGGGCCGGGGGTGCTGGTCGACCCGGCGCCGGTCGAGGCCGACATCCGGATCCCGGCGGCGCGGCGGATCACCCGCACCGACAGCCCGCTGGCGTTCCTCTACGCCGAGGACGGGGGCGACTTCAGCCAGGCGGTCCACCGGTGCACCGGTGTGGGCAAGTGCCGCGCGGCGGGGACCTCGAGCACGGTGATGTGCCCGAGCTACCAGGCCACCGGCGAGGAGAAGGACTCCACCCGCGGGCGGGCCCGGGCACTGCAGGAGATGCTCAACGGCTCCACCGCCACGCAGGGGTGGGCCTCCCCGGAGGTCCACGACGCCCTCGACCTGTGCCTGTCCTGCAAGGGCTGCGCCAGCGACTGCCCGACCGGGGTGGACATGGCCACCTACAAGGCCGAGGCGCTGCACCAGACCTACAAGGGTCGGCTGCGCCCCCGCAGCCACTACTCCCTCGGGCGGCTGCCGCAGCTGGCGCGGATCGCATCGAAGGCCCCCCGGCTGGCCAACGCGATGACCTCGCTGCCCGGACTGAAGAAGCTGACCCTGCCCGCCGCCGGGGTCGACCCCCGCCGCAGCGTGCCGACCTTCGCCGCCCAGACCTTCCGGGCCTGGGCCCGCCACGAGGGCATCGTCTCCAGCACCGCGGCCGCGGCCACGACTGAGCACCCCGTCGCGATCTTCGTCGACTCCTTCACCGACCACTTCTCCCCGGCCGTGGGCCGCCAGGCGGTCACCCTGCTCCGGCAGGCGGGCATGACCCCCTTCGTCCCGACCGAGAGCGCCTGCTGCGGGCTGACGCTGATCTCCACCGGACAGCTCGACGCCGCCCACGACACCCTGCAGGCCGCCGCCCGCGCCCTGGCACCGGTCACCGCCGCCGGCATCCCCATCGTCGGGCTCGAACCCTCCTGCACCGCCGCCCTGCGCGAGGACCTGCCCCGCCTGGTGGACTCCACCGACGCCCGCACCGTCGCCCACGGCGTGAGCACCCTCGCCGAGCTGCTCACCACCGCCAAGGACGAGGGCCGCTGGACCCCACCGGACCTGACCGGCACCGAGATCATCGCCCAACCCCACTGCCACCACCACGCCGTGATGTCCTGGAGCGCCGACGAACGCCTCTTGGCCGCCACCGGCGCCACCGTGACACGCCTGGGCGGCTGCTGCGGCCTCGCCGGCAACTTCGGCGTCGAGCTCGGCCACTACGACGTCTCCGTCGCCGTCGCCGAGCTCCAGCTCCTCCCCGCCATCCGCGACGCCTCACCCGGGGCCGTCGTCCTCGCCGACGGCTTCTCCTGCCAGACCCAGATCGCCGACCTCTCGGAGCGACGCGGCGTCCACCTCGTCGAACTGCTCACCCGCGAAGGATGAGGGCTGTGCGATACTGACGATGGTCGTGCGGCACACCACACCTGCCGTGCGCCCCGACGATGTACTCAGCGTGATCGCCGCGAGGACAGCGGAGCGAGCGCGTGGTCGATCCACTGACCACTGACTGGGCAGTCGTCGGCCCCGTGGGGGTGCCGCGCTGGGCGCGAGCCACCGCGAGGCAACACGGACTCTGCTTCCGTGGGCCGCGAAGACGCCCACGCACGCCGCGCCAGCGGCCGGTTGCACCCGAAGGCGGGTGCCGGTGTTGGGGCCGGTCTCCGGTGCAGGAGGTGCCACATGGCCACCGACAACGAGAACCCCGAGAACTCCGGCGCTGAATCGACCCCGCCCGCGGCGAGCGTCCCGAGCTTCGGGCTCCTCTTCCAGCAGCCCGAGACCGTGAGCGCGCCGGAGCCGGCCGCACGTCCCGAGCCCGAGGACGACCGGGACGATGACCACGGGGTCGACGAGTCCGCGGACCAGTCCTCCGACCAGGACGAAGGGGGCCGCCGTCGCCGCCGGCGCGGCGGTCGGGGCCGCAACAACCGCTCCGGCGACGAGCACGGGGGCAAGGACGAGGGGGGCTCCGAGGAGCAGTCGGGCTCCGACTCCTCGAACGACAAGAACGGCAAGGGCGACGACGGCGAGAAGGGTGGCCACCCGAAGAAGGACGGCAAGCCCGACAACAACGGCAAGTCGGACAACAAGGGCAAGGCCGACAAGAACGCCGA
>CAYLUX010000046.1:0-18140 GCA_964386935.1 uncultured Janibacter sp. | reverse complement strand
GCCTGCTGCACATCTCCGAGGTGCGCAAGCTCGTCGGCGGCAAGCGGATCGACGCCGTCGAGGACGTCGTCGGCGTGGGCCAGAAGATCCAGGTCGAGCTCAAGGAGATCGACCCGCGCGGCAAGCTGAGCCTCGCCGCGGTGCTCACCCCGGAGCAGGAGGCCGACCTCGAGTCCGGCTCCTCGAAGGGTGACGAGGGTCGAGGCGGCCGTGGCGGCGAGCGCCGCGATGGCGGCCGTCGCCGCCGTGGCGGCGAGGAGGACAAGGACTCCTCCGAGGCCCCGGAGCCCGTCGAGGCCGACTGAGGTTCCGAGCAAGCAGATCGGCGGGGCCCCGACCACGACCGTGGTCGGGACCCCGCTGTTCGCGCCGGTGGCTGTATAGACTCACCGGCACGCGCACGAAGATGGAGGCTGGATGCAGCTGCGCAAGCATGCCGTGCCGATCGTGGCAATCGTCGTCTCACTGCTGCTCCTCGCAGTGCTGTTCCTGACCAGGGCCATGGGAACCGGCGAGGAGCCGGCCGCGAAGTCCCCGGCCGCAGCACAGGGGCAGCAGGACGCGGAGGAGGTCCTGGAGGACCACACCTTCCGCCGGGTGTCGAACCCGGCCGGGACGGAGGTCGTGGACAAGAAGTCCGGTGACGTCGTCGCCCGACTCACCGACAAGGCCCGCACCGCGGTCTTCTACGGCCCCAAGCACACCTTCGCCGAGCCGGACACGACCGACGCCACGGTCACGACGAATGCCTGGGTCCGCGTCGTCCCCCACCAGTGGAAGCAGGGGGCCGAGAAGGACAAGTGGTTCCCGAAGTGGCTGGCCGAGTACAAGGGCAGCACCAAGCCGGGTGCCCTCGAGATCGGCACCCAGTACTTCCAGGGAGCCCCGGACAAGAAGGACGAGGACGGGGTGCGCTTCGCCGGCGACGCCGACTTCGGGCCGATGAAGGACGACGGCAGCGGGCTGCGGGCCGTCGGCGGCGACTACAACGACTTCATGGGGATCACCGTCTCCCACCCGGACAAGAAGCACGACCCGCCGGAGAAGGAGGACGCCAACGCCCTGGACTGCTCCGGCTTCCTGCGGATCGTGCTCGGCTACCGGATGGACTACCCGCTCTTCGGCAAGAACGAGACGAAGGGGGACGGCCTGCAGCGACAGGTGCAGGGCATGGTCGACCGCGCCCCGGGCGTCCTTCTCGTCAAGGACACCGGCAAGCGGCCAGACCTGGCCAAGGCCACGAAGAACATGCTCCCCGGCGACATCGTCTTCTTCCAGACCGACGGCGAGCCCGGCCTGGACCACTCCGGCTTCTACATGGGCAAGGACAGCCGCGGCAAGCACCGCTTCATGTCCAGCCGCGACACCATCAACGGCCCGACCATGGGTGACGTCGCGGGCCCGTCGATCCTCGACGGGAACGGGTTGTTCGCGAACAACTTCCGCGCGGTGCGCCGGCTCTGAGCCCACCGGACCCATCACGAAGGGCGACGCTCCCCATCGGGGGAGCGTCGCCCTTCGTCATCAGCGACCGCGGCTGCTCAGGCGGCGTCGCGGTGGCTGGTGGACTGCCGGGTGTCGGGGACCCAGCGCATCTCGTTGTGGGTGCGCCCGTCCTGGCCCGTGACCGTGATCCAGATGCAGCGCATCCGGGGGGAGCGAGGCGTGCGGGCGGCTCTCATCGTGGTGACCGTCATGTGGACACCTCCTGTTCATCCGCTGTTCACCTTCAACATTAGCAGAAAAGTGAACGGAAGGTTAACGACACGGGTACGACGGGTGTCGTGGCCCGTCTCGTAGGCTCGTGCCATGACGACGAAGGTGGCAGTGATCGGCGCCGCGGGGCGCATGGGCTCGACCGTGTGCGAGGCGGTGCAGGGAGCGGAGGACCTCGAGCTGGTCGGGCGCTTCGACGAGGGCGACGACCTCGGTGACCTCGGCGGGGCCGACGTGGCCGTCGACTTCACCGTCCTCGCCGCGAGCGAGGCCAACATCCGCCACTGCGTGCAGCAGGGCGTGCACGTCGTGGTCGGCACCTCCGGCTGGAGCGACGAGCGGGCCGAGCAGCTGCGCGGCGAGGTCGAGGCGGCCTCGGGCGTCGGGGTGCTCATCGCGCCGAACTTCGCGATCGGTGCCGTGCTGATGATGCAGTTCGCCAAGCAGGCCGCCCGCTTCTACGAGTCGGTCGAGGTCGTCGAGCTGCACCACCCGAACAAGGTCGATGCCCCGAGCGGCACGGCCACCCGCACCGCCGAGCTGATCTCCGCCTCCCGCTCCGAGGCCGGCCTGGGAGAGGTGCCGGACGCGACGACGAAGGACCCGGACGGCGCCCGTGGCGCGCGGGTCGGGGGCGTCCCCGTGCACGCCGTGCGGCTGCGCGGCCTCGTCGCCCACCAGGAGGTGCTCCTCGGCAACGAGGGGGAGATGCTCACCATCCGGCACGACTCCTTCGACCGGGTCTCCTTCATGCCGGGGGTCCTCACGGGCGTGCGTGAGGTGGCCAAGCACCCGGGGGTCACGGTCGGCCTGGAGCACGTGCTGGGGCTCTGACCCCCTTCGTCAGCCGACGCCGAGCGCCCGGAGGCCGGCGGCCACGGCCGCCGCGCCGAACACGACCACGACGAAGTTCGCCCGCAGCAGGAGCAGCACCACGGCCGCGGCCACGCCCGCCAGGCGGGCATCGAGCACGAGACCACCGTCGCCGCCGACGGTCTGGGTGACCACGAGCCCGGCGAGCAGGGCCACCGGGAGCAGGCCGACGACCCGGGAACGGCGAGGGCCGTCGATCACGGACTCCGGGACGAGGTGGCCGAGGTACTTCGTGACGAAGCCGAGGAGGCAGGCGAGAAGGACCGTGGCCCACAGCGCGAAGGGGGTCACAGCAGGTCCCCCTCGGGGCGCTCCAGGTCGGCGGCCCCGCTGGGCCCCGTCGCGAGCAGCCCGACGACCACGGCCGCCAGGGCCGCGAGGAGGACCGGCACGCCCGCGGGCAGCGGGACGAGCGTCACGAGCGCGATCGCCCCGGCCAGCGCCGCCGTCACCAGCGGCGTGCGGCCGTGCAGCCGGGGCCAGATGAGGGCGACGAAGGCGGCCGCCGCAGCCGCGTCGAGCCCCCAGGCGCGGGGGTCGCCGAGGGCATTGCCCAGGAGCGCCCCGAGCAGGGTCGCGAGGTTCCAGAAGGTGAAGACCGCCAGACCACCGGCCCAGAACCCGGCGCGCCGTGCGGCCGGATCGTCCTGGGCGAGCGCGGTGGCCGTCGACTCGTCGATCGTCAGGTGGGCGGCGGCGGCCCGTCGCCACCCGCGCACCCCCAGCACTCGCGCCAGCTCCAGGCCGTAGAGACCGTTGCGCACGCCGAGCAAGGTGGAGGTGGCGACGGCGGCGACCGGGGTCCCGCCGGCGCCGAGCACCCCGACGAGCGCGAACTGGGAGCCGCCGGTGAAGAGCAGCAGGGACAGTGCCATGGTCTGCCACAGGTCCAGCCCGGCGGCGACGGAGAGCGCCCCGAAGCTGACCCCGTAGGCGCCCGTGGCGATGCCGATGGACAGCCCCGCCCGGCGGGCGGCGTCCACGGCCGTCGTCGTCATGCCTCGGCGGAGTCGCCCGCCGTGAGCACCGCGACGACACGGACCTCGCGTGCGGTCCGCCCCTCCGGCGAGATCACCCGGTCGCGGTAGGCGCCGTCCGGCTGCATCCCGGTGCTCGTGAGGAAGGCGCGCAGGTCCTCGTGCTCGACGAGGCACCACGCGGTCACGCTCTCGGCGCCGGCCTCGCGCAGCATGTCGACCGCGGCGTTGAGCAGCCGCGAGCCGTGGCCCTGCCTCCGTGAGCGGGGGTCGACCCCGAGCGCGGTCACCTCGCCGGTGACCTGGCCGGTGTCGGGGTCCTGACTCGGCCCGATCGCCGCGAAGCCGACGACCTCGTGGCCCGCACAGGCCACGAGCAGGCGGTGGACACCCTCCGGCGGTGCGGCGAGTGACTCGTGCCAGGACGCGGCGAAGGCCTCCGGGGCGAAGGCCGCATGAACCTGCGGCGGGACCACCCCGTCGTACGCCTGCTGCCACACGTGGGCCTGGACCCGGCCCACAGCGTCGGCGTCGGCGGTGGTGGCGGTCCGCACGCTGGCATCGGCGCCCGCCACGTCAGCGCCCCTCGAAGACGGGGGAGCGGCGCTCGCGGAAGGCCTGTTGCCCCTCGGCGAGGTCGTGGCTGGCCCAGGCCCGGGCGAAGGCCTCGTCGTAGGCGGGGTCCGCCGTCGGGCCGGCATCCAGGCCGAGCTTCGAGCCCGCCTGGGTCAGCGGGGCCAGGGTCGCCGCCCTGCGTCCCAGCGACGTCGCCGCCTCGAGGTCCCCACGGACCTGGGTGAAGCCGTAGCGGTGGGCGTCGTCGGCGTCGAGCACGGCGGCGGTGAGGACCATGTGGCGGGCCGCGCCCTCGCCCCAGTGCCGCACGAGCCGCTCGATGGTCCACCGGTCGACCATGAGGCCGAGCTTGGCCACCGGGACGGCGAAGCGGGCGTCCTCGTCGACGACCCGGACGTCGCAGGCGAGGGCCAGCTGCATGCCCAGGCCCATGCACGACCCGGAGATCGCGGCGATGGTCGTCAGGGGGACCGCGGCGAGGTGTCGCAGCACCTCGGCGAGGCGTCGGGTGAAGGAAACGTCCTCGAGCTCGGTGAGGTCGGCCCCGGCGCAGAAGTGGCCCTCGGCGCCGGTGAGGACGATGGCGCGGGCGCCGGCGGCGACGGAGTCGGTGACCGCCCCGTGCAGCTCCTCGAGGGTGCCCTCGTCGAGGGCATTGCGTCGGTGCGTGCGGTCGATCGTGAGGATTGTCACCGCGTCGTGGGACTGGCTGTGGATGGGCACGTCGGCCAGCATACGGATGCCGTCGGCCCCGGCGGATGGCGCCCGAGAGGCGGGTGACCGGCCGATCCGGGGGTGCTGTGGGCCCCCTTCGCCCGTCCCCGTCGGTAGGGTGTGTCATTTCGAACTCTGAGACGTCCGCCTGTAGTCTGGATCGGTCCGTCTCGAGGAGGATCCATGAACGTTCGACGACAGGTCGGTCCTGCCGTCGCCATCATCGTCTGCCTGGCCGCCCTGGTCGTGCTCGGGCTGTCCCAGAACAGCCTGCGAGCTGACGGTGCCGGCGAGAGCGAATCCACCGCGGAGGCGGAGAACGTCAACGACGTCTCGCTCGAAGGTCTCACCTACGAGCGCGTCAAGGGTCCTGCCGGGACGGTGGTGCGCGACGACTCCGGCAAGGAGGTCGCCCACCTGACCGACACCGCCCGCACGGCCGTGCTCACCGGTCCGAAGCGGACCCTCGAGGAGCCGCGCAACAGCGACGCCCGCGTCGTGACGAACAAGTACGTCCGCGTCCTGCCGAAGCCCTTCAAGGAGGGCGCCCAGGACGAGGAGTGGTTCCAGGAGTGGTTCGCCGAGGCGGTCAACGACCGTTCTCCGGACGCCCTCGAGATCGGCACGCAGTACTTCCAGGGCGCCGAGTCCAAGTACGACGAGAACGGGCTGCGCTACGCCGGCGACGCCGACTTCGGTCCGTTGAAGGACGACGGCAGCGGCCTGCGCGACGTCGGCGGTGACTTCAACGACTACCTGGAGATCACGGTCTCCCACCCGGACAAGAAGCACGACCCGCCGGAGCAGCGGGACGCCAACTCCCTGGACTGCTCGGGCTTCCTCCGCATCGTCTACGGCTACCGGCTCGGCTACCCGATGTTCGGCAAGAACGAGACGAAGGGGGACGGCCTCCAGCGCACCGTCAACGGCATGTACAAGCACGCGCCCGGTGTGCGGCTGGTCAACGACAAGGGCAGCCCGCCCCCGATCTCGGTGACCAAGAAGTTCCTGCCCGGTGACATCCTCTTCTTCGACACCCACCAGGACGAGAAGGGACTGGAGCACTCCGCGATCTACCTGGGCGTCGACAACCAGGGCAAGCACCGCTTCATGTCCAGCAGGGATGCCATCAACGGCCCGACCATGGGTGACGTCATGGGCCCGTCGATCATCGATGGTCACGGTCTCTTCGCCAACAACTGGCGGGCCGCCCACCGCCTCTGACCCGCACCTCCCGGCCCGGCACGCCGCACCAGTGGGTGCCGGGCCCACGGGTGCCCACGGTGTAGATTCCTGATGACCACTGCAGCACAACAGACGAGTACAGGCCGTCGCTTGGGGGAGCGCCGGCGGACGAGAAGTGGGGAGTGCCCTTCGTGACCAGCGCCAACCTCGGGTCCCGGGTACCCGAACAGCGCGCCCCCTCCGTCGCGACACCGGCAGCTCGTCGTGCCGTCGCCGCCCTCGCGGCGCGGATCCTCGGGGCGCCGGTCGGGTTCGTCAGCTTCGGTGACGTCGTCGACTTCCGCGGGCAGCTCGTGGCCGGCTGGGAGCCGGACCGTCCCGACCGCGTCGCCCGCGCCATCTCCCAGCTGCTGGGCGGCTCCGTCGCCTCCGTGCGCCACGACGACCTCTCCGGGTCCGAGGCGGCGCAGGACGGCGTGAGCGCGCTCGTGGCAGCGCCGATCCGCTCCGCCTCCGGTGCTCTCGTCGGGCACGTCGGGGCACTGGACGTCGAGCTGCACCCGTGGTCCGCCGCGGACGTGGACTCGCTCGACGACTTCGCGGCCATGGTCGGGGCGACCCCGGATCTGGAGTCCGCCGCCGGCAACGAGGGTCTGCGCCAGCACGTGCGTTCCCTCGTCCAGGAGGTCCGGGCCCTCGACGGCGCACTCGTCCCCCTGATCCAGCGTGCGGAGGAGAGCGGTGACGCGGCCCTGGCGGGGCACGCCTCGACCGTGCGCTCCCGCCTGCTGGCGATGCGCGGACAGCAGGACGGCGTGCGCGCCAGGGCAGGGATCGTCGGGCCCATCGCCGGCACCGTCGACCTCGCCCCGCTCGTGGCCGGCGTCCTCGACGACGTCGCACGCCGGACCGCGGGGGAGCGGGTGCGCCTGACCGGCGAGGACCAGCAACTACCCGTCATCACCGGAGAGGTCGCGACCCGGGACGTGCTCTCCCAGTTCGTCGAGCACGTCTGTCGGCAGTTCGGCGCCGAGTCGGTCCTGGTCGAGCTGCGCCGGCTGGAGGACGCCGAGGACGAGCGGCCCGAGGCCGAGCTGGAGATCCGCGTCGCCGGCTTCGTCCGGGCGGGTGACCTCGCCCGCGTCGGTGCCGGGCTCGGCCGCTCCCAGGGAGCGCCCGTCGACGGGACGCACATCGAGATCCGCGGCGATCGAATCCTGCTGCGCGGCGCCGACCACGAGGCCGAGTCCTCGCCGGACCGGACGATCGTCCGGGCGCGCTGGCCACTCGGGGTGGACTGATGGCAGACCCGGTTTGGTTCGATCTGGCCGTGCGGGGGATCGTGGGCGTGCTCGTCCTGTCCATCCTCCTCATCTGCCACGGCATCTGGGTGGAGGCCACCACACGCGGCGACGAAGGGAGTGACCGGCGAGATGACAGCCACACCGGCCTGGACTGACACGACGGTGCGCCTGCTCGCCTGCGCCGCGGCCCTCGTCGGCTGCGGGGTCCTGGCGGGCGCCGACTCACCGGACATCGCGCTCGCCTGCGCCGCGATCGCCATCATCTGCTGCCTGTCGGCGGTCCGCTTCGACGCCTTCATCGGCCTGGCGGTGGGGCTCGTCGGCGCGGCCCTCCTCGTGGCGGTGCGCATGGTCATCGGCGAGTGGAGCTCGGCGACGATGATCCTCATCGTCTCGGAGTCGATCGCGCTCGTCGCCCTCGGCTGGCTCGCGGGCAGCCTCGGTGGGCGACTTCGTCGACTGGCGCGGACATGGGACTCGGAGTCGGGCCGTTCGGTCGCCGCCGTCTACAACTCCCTCGGCCTGCTCGCCTTCGACCAGGCCAGGGGACGGCTCGACGAGGAGGTCGCCCGCAGCCGGCGTTCGCAGACGCCCCTGGCGCTGCTCCTCGTGCGCGTCGACATCGACGACGAGGAGGTCTCCTCGCAGTCCAGGGTGGCCGTCCACCGGTCCATCGCCCGGCTCGTGGAGGCCGGCGTCGGTGAGTACGACGTCCCCTTCGCCATGAGCGAGAGCGAGATCGGGGCCATCCTCGTCGGGGCCACCGACGACCAGGCGTGGCGCACCATCGTCCCCATCGTCGAGCGGGTCACCGGCGTCACCTTCGCCGACCGCCAGACCGGGCAGCGGCGCCGCGCGGTCGACGTCGCGCGGATCTCGACCGGCCTGGCCCTCGCCCACGAGACCTCCACGTCCGAGTCGCTCATGGCCCAGGCGCGCTTGGCGCTCGACGGAAGCGTGAGCGCGGACCAGTGACGCCCTCGCTCGTCGGCTTCCTCGTCCTCCTCGCCGCGTGCCTGGCCACCTTCGGCTACTGGCACGCGGTGACGCGTGAGCACAACGAGCGCCTCAACGGCCTCGACCTGCGCGTGCACGTCAACGGCATCCGGGGCAAGTCCACCGTCACCCGCCTCGTCGCCGGCGTCCTGCGCGAAGGGGGCTACGTCACCGTCGCGAAGACCACCGGCAGTGCCGCGCGGGTCATCGCCCCGGACGGGGTGGAGACCCCGATCAAGCGCCGGGGCGCTCCGACGATCAACGAGCAGATCGACATCGTGGCCGACCACGTCACGACGGCGACCGAGGCCCTCGTCATGGAGTGCATGGCGGTGCGGCCGATCAACCAGACCTACTCCCAGGACTTCCTGGTGCGCTCCGACGTCACGGTCATCACCAACGTGCGCGAGGACCACCAGGAGGAGATGGGGGAGACCCTCGAGGAGATCGCGGACTCGCTCTCCCGGACCATCCCCGAGGACGGTGTCCTCATCACCGCCGAGGACCGGGAGCACCTGCGCGAGCGGCTGCGCGCCAACGCGCACGCCCGCGGCAGCCGGCTGGTCTACGCCGACCCGGCGAGCGTCACGGACGCGGACATGCGCGGCTTCGACTACATCCAGTACAAGGAGAACGTCGCGATCGGCCTCGAGATGGCCCGCCTCGCCGGGATCCACCGGGACGCGGCCATCGCGGGGATGTGGAAGGCGGTCCCCGACGTCGGCGCAGTGCGGCTGCAGTGGTACGAGATCCTCGGCAAGCGGGTGCTGTGGGTCCCGCTCTTCGCAGCGAACGACAAGGAGAGCGTCGTCCGGACCATCGAGCAGCTGGACCGCACGGCCTTCCCCGAGGGCGCGACCGTCATCGGGATCCTCAACAACCGGCAGGACCGCGGTCGGCGGGCCGAGCTCTTCGCCGAGCTGACCGCCCACGAGCTCGAGCCGCACCTGGACGAGGTCATCACCATGGGTGCCTACGAGGAGGCCGTCACCCGGGCCATCCTCGACGGCGGCTTCCCCGCCGAGCGGCTGCACGCGCTGGGTGAGACCGTCCAGCCGGACCTGCAGGAGATCCTCGAGCGGATCGCCGGCCTCATCGACGGCGACGAGGGCGTGCTCATCGGGATGGTCAACATCCACACCGAGCAGGCCGAGCTGCTCATCGGCCACTTCCAGGACCTCACCGGCGCCGAGTACCGGGACCACATCGCGGAGTCCCGCGACCGGGAGCGCGCCCCGCGCGGCGTGGCCCGGCTGCACCGGGCGGCGACGCGGACCGTCTCCTCGCCGCCCGAGGAGGAGGGCGAGCGGTGACCCAGCTGGACTACGGGATCTCCGCGGAGATCGTTCGCATCGCCGTCGTCGTCGGCGTCGTGATCAGCGTGCTCTTCTACGAGCGTTTCCACCTGACCACCGGCGGCGCCATCGTCCCGGGCTACCTGGCCATCGGGCTCATCAACCCGCTCTCGGTGGTCGTGACGCTGCTCGCGGGGTCGCTGACCTACGTCATCGTGCACGGCGTCGTCCTCAAGCGTCGGATCATCTACGGACGACGACTCTTCGAGCTCGAGGTGCTCATCGGGCTCGCCTTCATCCTCGCCACGACGATCGCGGCAGGAGTCCTCGGCGAGATCGACCCGACCTGGGCGGGAATCGCCGGCATCGGCTTCCTCGTGCCCGGCATCATCGCGCACGACATGGGTCGGCAGGGCGTGCAGCGCACCCTCCTGGCGACCGGCGTGACCACCGCTCTCCTCGGCGCGGCGATCTTCCTGCTCGAGGCGATCTTCAGCCTGCTGCCCGGCTCGACGGGCAAGGTCGTGGAGCTCTCCTCCCAGATCGGCTTCCCCGCCGAGCTGCTGCTGCTCGCGGTGGCCGTCAGCGTCATCGCCGGCACCCTCCTCTTCCAGCACCGTGGCATCCGCTCCGGCGGGTTCATCACCGGCGCCTACCTCGGTCTCGTTAGCTCCCGGCTCGCCGACGTGGCCTTCGTCGCCGGGGTCGCGGTCATCACCTGGTTCGTCGTCACGAAGATCCTCATGCCCCGGCTCATGCTCTTCGGGCGCCGAAAGCTCTCCGCGATGCTCATGGTCGGGGCCCTGGTGGCCTGGGGCCTGGAGCTGATCCTGCGGTGGGCCACCGACATGGCCTACTCCCCGTGGCTGGGCCTGACCGTCGCGCCGTTGCTCGTCCCCGCGCTCGTCGCGAACGACGCCGAGCGGCAGGGCTGGGCCAACACCCTCTGGGGCGTGGCCATGACCACCAGTGCCGTCTTCGCCGTCACCAACCTCGTGGCTGCCGGGGCCACCGCGGGAGGCCTGCTGTGAACAACCGCTCCATCACGCCCTTCCTGCTGCGCAACGCCGTGGTCCTCGTCGCGGCCGTCCTCGTCCTGGCCCTCTGCCTGGCGGTGATGGTCGTGACCAAGGAGCGCCGAGCCGACAGCGCGGAGTCCGACCCGACCGTCGTGCGCGGAGTCGTCACCACCGCCGAGGGTGAGCCGGTCCCCGGCGCCACCATCTCGCTGGGCTCCGAGAGCACGCGCAGCAACGCCAAGGGTGCCTTCGACATGGAGGTTGCCGGCCCCGGGCTCGCCACCGCGGAGAAGGACGGCTACCTGCCCCGCACGCTCATGCTGGAGCCGGGGCACTCGCGCACCGTCGAGCTCAGCTCGCAGCGGGAGGACACCCTCTCGCTCCGCTTCGGCGGCGACGTCATGGCCGGTCGCCGGTACTACGAGAAGACCTCCGACCGGGCTCCGCTGCTCACCAAGTCCTCGGGCGCCGAGGACCACGCCGCGCTGCTCTCGGGGGTCAAGCCGCTCCTGGAAGACGCCGACCTGAGCACGGTCAACCTCGAGACCCCGCTGGTGGACAAGCCCTACTTCGACCCCACGAAGCGCCGCCCCGCCCGCTTCCGCCAGGACAAGTCCATCGCCCTGGCCACCGACGTCACCTTCGCCGAGGCGATGCGCCGCAGCGGCATCGACGTGGTCTCCCTCGGCAACAACCACGTGATGGATGCCTTCGAGGAGGGCCTGAAGAGCACCCAGGACGCCCTCGACGAGGCCGGGATCATGTACTTCGGTGCCGGGAAGAACCAGGAGGAGGCGCTGCAGCCGGCCTACGTGGAGCGAAGGGGGCAGACGGTCGCCTACGTCGGCTGCACCACCGTGGACGGTCGGCAGCACAAGATCCCCTACGTCGCCACCGCCAAGAAGCCCGGCGCCGCCTTCTGCAACCCGAAGCAGCTGAGGAAGGTCATCGAGAAGGCGGACGAGCGGGCCGACACCGTCGTCTTCATGCCGCACGGTGACGTCGAGTACCGGCGCCAGCAGGTCTCGACCATCCGCAGCCTGGCCGACCTCGCCCGGGAGTCCGGCGCCGACATCGTCGCCGCCTCGCACCCGCACGTCATCGGCGGGATCAGCACGGAGGAGGACTACCTCTTCCTCGAGACGACCGGCAACCTGCTCTTCGACCAGACCCTCTGGCAGACCTACCCCAGCTACATCGCGCGTGCCGACGTGCGGGACGGGGACCTGATCACCGCGACCGTCGACCCGGTCGTGCTCGAGGACGACCGCCCGCACGCGGCTGCCGGGTTGTACGCCGACGCGATCTCGAGGATCGCGGCGGGCACCGCCTCCGGGTCGGCCCGGCTGAGCGGCCCCGGCTCGACCGTGAGCTACTTGCAGGACGACGAGGACGGCGGCGAGAAGACCCAGCGTCTGGAGGCCGGGAAGGCCGAGCAGCTGGCACCGGGCTGGTGGGCGGACCCGAACTCGGCGAGCGGGCTGCGCTTCGGCAAGGACCTGCTCTTCGGGACCGGAAGCTTCGAACAGCTGGCTCCCTCGGACTGGACGAGCCGGGTGGGCATCCAGTCCGCCACCGCCAACCCCGCGAAGGGCCTGAGCACGAGCCGGCTGTGGATGCTCGGCAAGTACGCGGAGCTGACCCACGAAGGGGCCTGCCGGGCCTCGTGGCCGGAGTCGACGACCGGCCTGCAGGTGTCCCGGTCCCCGCTGAGCACGAAGGACGTCATCGCGGCCAACTCCAACCGGATCCCGGTGGGGGACCAGGTCAGCCTGCTCGCCGACGTCCGACGGGCCGAGCCCGGCAGCAGCCTCGAGGTTCACTGGTACGCCAGCACCCGCGGCGGCAGCATGGACGTCTCGACCATCGACCTGCCGAACGGCTCCTGGTCGCCCTCGGACTGCGAGTCGGTCCGGCTGGACGTGGAGCGTCCCCCGGGGGCCAGTTATGCCCAGGTCTTCCTGCGGCAGAAGCCTCCGGGCGGTGGCCAGCGGGTGCTGCGCACGGCCGTGGACAACGTGCGACTCATCGAGTGGGCCTCGCACCCCTTCTCCGGGCGGGCCTACGACACCATCGAGGCGAACTCGGAGGCGGAGATCACCGTCCACAAGGACGACCCCGCCGCCGGGTCCAAGCCCTTCCTGCGCTGATCAGCCGAGGGCCAGCACGAGGCCGGCGAGGGCGACCAGCCAGCTGACGAAGCTCCCGACGAGGAAGTACTCCGTGACCTTGTCGATGTGCGACTCCTCCTCGCGGGAGTAGGCGGACAGCTCCGGCCAGCGGATGAGCCCCTTGGCGGCGACGACCAGGCCTGCGGCGGTCACCTGGCCCGCGAGCCCGAGCCCGAGGATGAAGAGTCGCTCCAGCGGGCCGAGGAGGCGCCCGCCCTTCAGCTCCTCCGAGGGACGGTCCCGGTTGGGGGCCGCGGCCATCGCGCCCGTGGCCAGGAGCACGAGGCGCACGATGACGTTGCCGGTGGCCAGCTGGACCAGGGCGAGCCCGGTGAGGAGCAGGGCTCGCTCCGCGTCCGGGGACCACGGCAGCTCCGCCCAGCCCAGCCACGTGCCGAGCGGTCCTCCGGCGGTGGGCGCCCACCCGGAGAGCAGCAGCTGGAGCGCGACCGAGGCCCCGAGGACGAGCAGTGCGAGCACGTGACCGCGGGGCGAGGAGAAGG
Source organism: uncultured Janibacter sp. (assembly GCA_964386935.1). GTDB lineage: Bacteria > Actinomycetota > Actinomycetes > Actinomycetales > Dermatophilaceae > Janibacter. The sequence goes on along the minus strand of CAYLUX010000046.1, from coordinate 4,811 downwards.
AGGCCTCGGAGACGAGGACCCACGCGGCGGTGCCGACGGCCGCCAGGACCACGAGCCCGGCCCCGGCGGGGGTGAGGAGGTCGGCGAGGACCGCGGCCACGACGAGGGCTGTCAGCCCGGCGGCGACCGCCCGCATGGCGGTCCGGCGCGGCGGGACGTCGGCCCGGGCGAGCATGCTGCGGGAGAGGTCGGCGACGCCCACCGCGACGAGCAGCGCGGCCAGGACGCTCACTCCAGACCCCTCAGGTCGTCGGCGATCGCCGCGATCTGGTCCAGCGCGTGGTGGCGCACCCGACGCGAGACCGCCGTCGGGCTGATGCCCTCGGCCTCCGCCAGGGACCGCTGGGTCCGGCCCTCGAGCAGGCCGAGGAGGAGGCGCAGCGAGCGCTCGTCGAGACCGCCGAGCAGCAGGTCGCGGTGGCGCAGGGCCGCATCCAGCGCGGGGCCGAAGGGGGCCTCCTCCCGCCACCGGGTGCGCACGACCGGGGCGCCGGGGCCGGTGGCCTCCTCCGCCTTCGCGGTCGTGATCGCCTCACGTGCCAGCCACCACCCGGGGCCGTCCTGCACCGAGCCGTCCTCGGTGAGTGCACTCACCTCGCCGTGGCCGAGGCCGAAGCGGGTCTCGACCTCGGGCAGCAGCAGGAGCCGGACGAGCAGCGCCGCGTGCACCGCCTCGCCCCGGGCCTGCCAGGCGCCCTGGAACTCGTCACCGACGGTGACCCGCAGCGGCTGGACCGGGTCGGTGGCCTCGTTGACCTGCTCCAGGGCGGCGACGAGCCGCGTGTGCAGGGCCCGGCGGTCAGGCGCCGCGCGGGAGGCGACGACGTCGCCGATGAGGGTGGCCACCGTGGCACTCATGTGAACAGCATACATTCATCCCGCCTGATATGAACCTCAGTGGTTCACATTCGGCGATGGTGACCCGGAGCGTTCATAGGTGACGAAGGAGAAGTCCTCGCGGTCCCGGCGCGCGACCTCGTGCCAGACCTGCGGGTCCACGGGCGGGAAGTGGACCTCGGCCTCCGGGGAGGCCTTGATCTCGGTCAGCTCCAGGCGGGCCGCGAGGTCGATCGTCTGCCGGTAGATCTCGCCGCCCCCGGCGACGAAGACCTCGCCGTCCCCGGCGGCCGCGAGGGCCTCCGCGAGGGAGTGGACGACCAGTGCTCCCTTCGCCGACCACTCCGTGTCGGAGGTGACCACGATCGTCGTGCGGCCGGGCAGCGCCCGTCCGATGGAGTCCCACGTCCGGCGCCCCATGATGAGCACGCCGCCCATCGTCAGGGCCTTGAAGTGGGCCAGGTCCTCCGGGATGTGCCAGGGCATGCCGCCGTCGACCCCGATGGCGCGGTTCGCGCCGAGTGCGGCGACCAGGACGAGACGCTGGGTGTGCCCGCGCTCGACGAAGGGGGGCAGCTCCCCCTTCGCGAAGCCCTCGAGGACCACCCGCTCGTGGGGGACCACCTGGTCCGGGAGGTCCGCCAGCGGCCACCAGCGCAGGTCGGCCGTCTTCTCCGGCTCCCGGACGGTCGGCTCGCCCCGCCAGCCGGTGACGTGGAAGAAGAAGTCCGCCCGCTGCTCGCGGGGTCCGGCCACGGTGCTGCGCTGCAGGGTCGTCAGGGGCCGGGCCTCGGTGACCTCGACGCCGAGCTCCTCGCCCATCTCACGGGCCAGGGACTCGCTCGGGGACTGGGCGTCCTCGATGTGGCCGGCGGCGCCGCAGGCCCACCAGCCGTCCATGAAGCCGGTGCCACGGCGCAGCTGCAGGAGCACCTCGGGTCCGGCGGGACCCTCGCGGGTCATCACCGCGTACACGGCGCCGAGGAGGGGGATGCGGCCGCGCAGGTCCTCGGGGAGGGGGCGGGGCAGCTCGCTCATACGGCGATCGGCGCCTTGATGCTCGGTGCCGCCTCGTAGCCGACCAGCGTGAAGTCCTCGAGCTCGTAGGCGTCGATCGACTCCCGGGGCCGGACCTCCATGCGCGGCAGAGGGCCCGGCTCCCGGGTCAGCTGCAGGTCGGCCTGCTCGAGGTGGTTGAGGTACAGGTGGGCGTCCCCGAGGGTGTGGACGAACTCGCCGGGCTCCATGTCCACCTGCTGGGCGACCAGCATCGTCAGCAGCGCGTACGAGGCGATGTTGAAGGGCACGCCGAGGAAGACGTCGCCGCTGCGCTGGTACAGCTGGCAGGAGAGGCGGGGGCGACCCCCTTCGGCCGCCGGGGTGACGTAGAACTGGAACATCGTGTGGCACGGCGGCAGCGCCATGTCGCCGACCTCGGCGACGTTCCACGCCGAGACGATGTGCCGGCGGCTGTCCGGGTGGGTCCGCAACGAGTCGATGACTCCGGTGATCTGGTCGATGGTGCCGCCGTCCGGGTCGGGCCAGGAGCGCCACTGGTGGCCGTACACCGGGCCCAGGTCGCCGTTCTCGTCGGCCCACTCGTCCCAGATGGAGATGCGCCGCTCCTGCAGCCAGCGAACGTTGGTCTCGCCGCGCAGGAACCACAGCAGCTCGCCGGTGATCGAGCGCAGGTGCAGCTTCTTCGTCGTGAGCACCGGGAAGCCCTCGGAGAGGTCGAAACGCATCTGGTGGCCGAAGATGCTCAGGGTGCCGGTGCCGGTGCGGTCGCCCTTGCGGACACCGTCGTCCCGCACGTGCCGGAGGAGGTCGAGGTACTGGCGCATGGCGCCACGATAGACGCCGGGTACGACGGCTACGCTGGCCACATGACGACTTCCCCCTTCGGCAAGGTGATCACTGCGATGGTGACGCCGATGACCCCCGACGGCGCGGTGGACAGGGCGGGTGTCGACTCCGTCGTGGAGCACCTCGTCGCCACCGGCCACGACGGGGTCGTGGTCAACGGCACCACCGGCGAGTCGCCGACGCTCTCCGCCGCGGAGAGCATCGACGTCGTGCGCCGGGTCAAGGCTGCGGCCGGCAACCGGCTCAAGGTCACGGCGGGCGTCGGCTCGAACAACCACGCCCACGCGTTGGAGATGGCCGATCGGGCGACCGATGCCGGCGCCGACGGGCTGCTCGTGGTCTCCCCCTACTACAACAAGCCGCCGCAGGCGGGCCTGCTCGCCCACACCCGGGCGCTGGCGGACGCCGCGCGGCTGCCGATCATGCTCTACGACATCCCGGGGCGGACGGCGACCCCCTTCGCCGTGGAGACGCTGCTGGCGCTCGCGGAGCACCCGCGCATCGTCGCGGTCAAGGACGCCAAGGGTGACCTCTGGGCCTCCTCACAGGTGATGGCCGAGACCGACCTGCTCTGGTTCAGCGGGGCCGACGAGGTGAACCTGGCCCATCTGGCGCAGGGCGCGCACGGCATCGTCTCCGTCGTCGGCCACGTGGCCGGGCGGGAGAACGCCGAGCTCGTGGCGGCCGTCGAGGCCGGCGACCTGCCGCGTGCCCGCGAGATCCACCACCGCCTCATCCCCGTCACCAACGCGATGATGGGGACCTCGCAGGGCGCGATCATGGCCAAGGCCGCGCTCGTCGAGCTCGGCGTCATCGAGCACCCGACCGTGCGCCTGCCCTACACCGAGGGGCCGGTCGAGCACCTCGAGATCCTGCGCAAGGGCATGGCCGCGTCCGGCATCGGAGGTCGCGCATGAGCCACCCGCACCCCGAGCTCCCGCTGCCCCCGCCGCTGGCGAAGGGGGGCGTGCGCGTCACCCCACTCGGCGGCCTCGGCGAGGTCGGCCGCAACATGACGGTCATCGAGCACGACGGGCAGCTGCTCATCGTCGACTGCGGGGTGCTCTTCCCGGAGGACCACCAGCCCGGCGTCGACCTCATCCTCCCGGACTTCGAGACCATCCTCGATCGGCTCGACGACATCCAGGCGATCGTGCTCACGCACGGCCACGAGGACCACATCGGTGCCGTCCCCTACCTGCTCCGCCACAAGCGGGACATCCCGCTCGTCGGCTCGATGCTCACCCTCGCTCTCGTCGAGGCCAAGCTCAAGGAGCACCGCATCAAGCCCTTCACCCTCGGGGTGAAGGAGGGCGGCCGGGAGCAGCTCGGGGTCTTCGACTGCGAGTTCATCGCGGTCAACCACTCGATCCCGGACGCGCTCGCGGTCTTCGTCCGCACGCCCGGCGGGACGCTGCTGCACACCGGTGACTTCAAGATGGACCAGCTGCCGCTGGACCGGCGACTGACGGACCTGCGTTCCTTCGCCCGGGTGGGTGAGGAGGGTGTGGACCTCTTCCTCACCGACTCCACGAATGCCGAGGTCGCCGGCTTCACCACGCCCGAGCGGGAGCTCTCCGCGGCGATCGACGACGTCTTCCGCAAGGCCAACCGGCGGATCATCGTCGCCTGCTTCTCCTCGCACGTCCACCGCGTCCAGCAGGTCCTGGACGCCGCCGAGCGGGCCGGTCGCAAGGTCGCCATGGTCGGCCGCTCGATGGTGCGCAACATGGGCATCGCCGCGGACCTGGGCTACCTGCACGTGCCCGACGGCGTGCTCGTCGACGTCAAGAAGCTGGACAAGCTGCCCGACGACGAGGTCGTCCTCGTGTGCACCGGCAGCCAGGGCGAGCCGATGGCGGCGCTCTCGCGGATGGCCAACCGGGACCACCGGATCGACGTCGGCGAGGGCGACACCGTGCTGCTCGCCTCGAGCCTGATCCCCGGCAACGAGAACGCCGTCTACCGCGTCATCAACGGCCTGATGCGCCTCGGCGCCGACGTCGTGCACAAGGGCAATGCCAAGGTCCACGTCTCCGGGCACGCCAGCGCGGGGGAGCTGCTCTACTGCTACAACATCGTCCGGCCGCGCAACGTCATGCCGGTCC
>CAYLUX010000045.1:0-18192 GCA_964386935.1 uncultured Janibacter sp. | reverse complement strand
GAGTCCTCGAGACCGTCCAGGACCGGCAGGACCAGCTCGACGTACTCGCTGGCCGCCATCTCCCCGTCGCGCGTCATGTCCCAGGCGGAGGCCAGGGCGAGGGACCGGGGCAGGGAGTCCTCGAAGGCGGTGGGGTGGGCCAGCAGGGTGGACAGCGACCGGTCGTCCAGGCGCAGCTTGGCGTAGGTGAGGTCCTCGTCGTTGACGAGCAGCAGCGCGGGCTGCTCGCGCCCGACGAGGTCGCCGACCGGCGTGCGCTCGCCGTCGACGTCCAGCTCCACCCGGTGGGTCCGGGTCAGCCGGCCGTCGACGAGGTCGTAGCAGCCGACGGCGAGACGGTGCGGGCGCAGCGTCGGGTGCTCCTCGGGTGCCGACTGCTCGATGACGACGTCGACGATCCGGCCGCGGTCGTCGACGTCGACGTGGGTGCGGAGGGTGTTGACCCCGGCGGTCTCCAGCCACTGCTTCGACCAGGAGCGCAGGTCCCGGCCCGAGGTGGCCTCGAGCTCGTCGAGCAGGTCACCGAGGGTGGTGTTGCCCCACGCGTGCTTGCGGAAGTAGGCGCGGATGCCGTCACGGAAGGACTCCCGACCGACGTAGGCGACGAGCTGCTTGAGGACGGACGCGCCCTTCGCGTAGGTGATCCCGTCGAAGTTGACCTCGACGTCGTCGAGGTCCCGGATCGGGGCGACGATCGGGTGGGTCGTCGAGAGCTGGTCCTGGCGGTAGGCCCAGGCCTTCTCGTGGGTGGCGAAGGTGGTCCAGGCATCGGTCCACTCGGTGGCCTCCGCCTGGCAGGTGGTGGAGGCCCACTCGGCGAAGGACTCGTTGAGCCACAGGTCGTTCCACCACTTCATCGTCACGAGGTTGCCGAACCACATGTGCGCCAGCTCGTGCAGCACGGTGAGGGCCCGCCGCTCGACCAGGGCGTCGGGGACCTTGGAGCGGAAGACGTACATCTCGTGGAGGGTCACGCACCCGGCGTTCTCCATCGCGCCCATGTTGTACTCCGGCGTGAACACCTGGTCGTACTTGGTGAAGGGGTAGGCGCGGTCGAACTGCTCCTCGTAGAAGGCGAACCCGGCCTTCGTCAGGGCGAAGAGGTTGTCGGCGTCGAGGTACTGCCGCAACGACTTGCGGCAGAAGATCCCGAGCGGGACCTCCTTGTCACGGGAGGTCAGCGAGTCCCGGACGACGTCGTAGGGGCCGGCGACCAGCGCGGTGATGTAGCTGCTGATCCGCTCGGTCGGCGCGAAGGACCACGTGGCCACGCCCTCGCGGTCGGGCACCGGGGTCGGCTCCGGGGTGGGGGAGTTGGCGATGACCTCCCAGTGCGCGGGAGCGGTCACGGTCAGCGTGAAGCTCGCCTTGAGGTCCGGCTGCTCGAAGACCGGGTACATCCGGCGGCTGTCCGGCACCTCGAACTGGGTGTAGAGGTAGACCTCGTCGTCGACCGGGTCGACGAAGCGGTGCAGTCCCTCACCGGTGTTCATGTACGTGCCCGTCGCCCGGATGGTGACGACGTTCTCCTCCGCGAGGCCCTCGAGCCGGATGCGGTTGTCCGCGAAGACCTCCGCCGGGTCCAGTGCCGTGCCGTTGAGCTCGACCTCCTCCACGGACTCACCGATGAAGTCCACGAAGGTGGCGCCGTCCCCCTTCGCCGTGAAGCGGATGGTGCTGGTCGTCGCGAAGGTCGACTCCGAGGTCGTCAGGTCGAGGGTGATGGCGTGGCTGTCGACGTCGACGAGGGCGGCGCGGTCGGCGGCCTCCTCGCGGGTCAGGTTCTTCCCGGGCACGGGTGGGCTCCTTCGGGTCGGGGATGCTTCTCATGCTGCCACGCCGCGGCCGGGAGCACCCACCGCGCGGCTGCGTGCGACGATTGGGGTCATGAGTGCGCAATCCGTGGAGATGTGGTTCGACCCGCTGTGCCCGTGGGCGTGGATGACCTCGCGCTGGCTGATGGAGGTCGAGCAGGTCCGCGACGTCGACGTCACCTGGTCGCAGATGAGCCTGTCGATCCTCAACGAGGGGCGGGACCTGGACGAGGGCTACGCCGAGCTGATGACGCGGGGCTGGACGCCCGTGCGGGTCATCGCGGCCGCGCGCAAGGCCCACGGTGACACCGTCACCAAGCCGCTCTACGACGCCATCGGCACCCAGATCCACCTGGAGGGCCAGAAGGACTTCCGGCTCGCCTGCACCAAGGCGCTCGCCGACGTCGGGCTGCCGGCCGAGCTCATCGAGGCCGCCGACACCGACGAGCACGACGACTTCCTGCGGCAGAGCCACTCCCGGGCCATCGACCTCGTCGGCGACGACGTGGGCACCCCGGTGATCTCCGTGGGCGACGTCGCCTTCTTCGGCCCCGTCGTCTCCCCGGCACCGAAGGGGGAGGCCGCCGGCCGCCTCTTCGACGGCTGCGTCCTCGTCGCCGGCACCGACGGATTCTTCGAGATCAAGCGCAGCCGCACGCGCGGGCCGATCTTCTGATGCGCGTCCACATCGGCGGCGACCACGCCGCCTTCGAGCTGCACCAGGAGCTGCTGACCTTCCTGCGGGCCGAGGGCCACGAGGTCACCGACCACGGTCCCTTCGAGCTGGACCCGGTCGATGACTACCCGGTCTTCGTGCTGCGGGCCGCGGAGGCCGTGGCGGCCGACCCCGGCAGCCGCGGCGTCGTCCTCGGCGGCTCCGGCAACGGCGAGCAGATGGCCGCCAACAAGGTCACCGGCATCCGAGCCGCGTTGTGCTACAACACCGAGCTGGCGCGGCTGGCCCGGGAGCACAACGACGCCCAGGTCATCTCCCTCGGGGGCCGGATGCAGCCGGTCCAGGAGGCCAAGGAGATGGTCCGAGTCTTCCTCGAGACCGACTTCACCGGTGAGGAGCGACACCAGCGTCGGATCGACATGGTGAGCGGCTACGAGGCCGACGGGAGCCTGCCGCCGCTGCCCTGAGCGACCGCCTCGGATGTTTCCGAACGGTCACGAGGCCTTCCCCACAAGCGAATTCGGCCTTATGGTGCCTCTGAGCCGCTCAGTTGAGCGGGACGCCACACCTTGGGGAGCCATTCACGTGTCCGCGATCCTTCCTGGTAGGGCCCCAGCGCTGGGGCACCGCCCGATCCGGATCCGACGGACCGTCGCCATCGAGGGGACCCCGCTGCTGCTCATCCTCTTCACGGGGGTGGTCGGTGTCGCGGTCGGTCACTACGTCTGGCCCGAGCAGCTCCCTCTCGCCGGCCTGCTGCCGGCCTGCCTGCTGGCGACCACGCTGTGCAACATCGGTCAGGCGCGGTTCATCCTCATCACGGCCGTCGCCGCCGCGGGCTGGATGGTGCTCGTCTCCGGCGAGGGCCTCACCCGGTACGTGCCGCTGCTCATCTCGATCGCGCTGCTCTACGGAGTCGCGGTCTCCCGGGCGCACCACGGTGTGGCCACCTTCGCCGGGGACCGGATGCTCGGCGATCTGCGCTCCCGGTTGCACGCGATGGGGGCCATCCCGCAGCTGCCCGCCGGCTACCACGCGGAGCGCTCGATCGCGACGGCCCACGGCAGTGCCTTCGCCGGCGACTTCCTCATCATGGCCCAGCGCGATGCGGACGAGGTCGAGTTCGTGCTCGCCGACGTCAGCGGCAAGGGTCAGGAGGCGGGCACCCGCGCGCTCATGCTGGCCGGTGCCCTCGGCGGTGTCCTCGGCTCCGCCCAACCGCAGCGGGTCCTCCCCATGGCCAACGAGTTCCTCGACCGGGCCCGGTGGAAGGAGGGTTTCGCCACCGCGGTGCACGTGCGGATCGACTTCTCGACCGGCGCCACGACGATCTCCTCGGCGGGTCACCCTCCGGCTCTGCACTACGACGCCGGCTCCGGCCGCTGGTCACGGGTCGATTCCGGGCGTGGCCCAGCCCTCGGCATCGTCGACCGGGCGGAGTACCCGCGGGTCGAGACCGTCCTCGGGCGCGGTGACGCGCTGCTGGTCTACACCGACGGCGTCATCGAGTCCCGCTCCCGGTGCCTCGACGACGGCATCGACTGGGTGCTCGGCGAGGCCGAGTCCCGTCTGCCGCAGGGACTCTCGGGTCTGGCCGATGTCCTCGTGGAGGAGGGCCGCGCCGGGGTCTCGGACGACCGCGCCGCCGTGGTCTTCTGGCGCGACTGACCGACCCCACCGCCGCGGCCGGTATCCTTCTCGGCCGTGACCACCTCCGAGCCGGACCACCACCGATCCCCGTTGGGGGACACCCCCACGACGCCGGAAGGCCGTCACCGGGCGACCATTCGCACCTTCACGCCCCGCTGGCGGATGTCCCGCCTCACCGAGGAGCGGATGGAGCGCCTGCTGCCGCGCTACACCGTGCCGGAGGGGCCGCTGGACGTCGCGGCCGCCTTCGGGCGCGAGCTGCCGGTCGTCCTGGAGATCGGCTCCGGCCACGGTGATGCCGCGATCGCCTACGCGCGCACCCACCCCGAGCACGGCATCCTCACCGCGGAGGTCCACGTGCCCGGCGTGGCCCGGATGATGGCCGCCGCGGAGGAGGCCGGGATCGAGAACCTGCGGGTCTTCCGCGGCGACGCGATCGAGTACCTCACCCGCTGCGTGGCCACCGACCAGCTCGAGGCGGTCCACCTCTTCTTCCCGGACCCGTGGCCGAAGGCCCGCCACGCCAAGCGTCGCTTCGTCCAGCAGGACACCCTGGACCTCGTGCTGGACCGGCTGCGGCCCGGCGGGCACCTGCTCATCGCCACCGACCACGCCGTCTACGCCGAGCACGTGCGCGGCCAGCTCGCGGCCCACGAGGGGCTCCGCTGGAGCGAAGGGGACCGCCCGGCCTGGCGGCCCGACGCGGGCTTCGAGGCGAAGGGGGTCGACGCCGGCCGGAGCATCCACGAGTTCCGCGTGGTCGGCGCCTCCTGAACCCGGCTCAGCCGAAGAGCGACTGGGCGACGTACTCGCCCTTGCCGATGCCGGGAGGGATCGCGAAGAGCGCCGAACCGGTGAACTTCAGGTACTCCATCATGGCGTCGCTCTTGGCCATCGAGTTCTGCATCGGGATGAACTGCGTGCTCGGGTCGCGGACGTAGGCGAGGAAGAAGAGCCCGGCGTCGAGGTCGCCCAGGCTCGTGGAGCCGTCGACGAAGTTGTACCCGCGCCGCAGGATCCGTGCGCCGTCGTTGTGGCTGGGGTGGACGACGCTGACGTGCGAGTCCTTCGGGATGATGGGGCCGGTGGTCCCCTTCATCGCGAAGTTCGGGTCGGAGTGCTCCTTGCCGCCGGACAGCGGAGCGCCGGACCCCTTCGTGCGGCCGATGATCTCGTCCTGGGAGCGCAGGCTCTGCCGGTCCCACGTCTCGATGCGCATGTTGATCCGCCGGACGGCGAGGTAGGAGCCGCCGACGAGCCAGTCGGCACCCTTGTCATCGCCGCGCTGGACCCACACGTGCTTGTCCAGGGCGCGCTCCTCCTCGCCGGTGATGTTTGCCGTCCCGTCCTTGTACCCGAAGAGGTTGCGGGGAGTCTCCTCGCCGGAGGTCGTGCTGGAGGTCTTGCCGAAGCCGAGCTGGGACCACCGGATGGAGACCGTCCCGAAGCCGATGCGAGCGAGGTTGCGGATGGCGTGCACGGCGACCTGCGGGTCGTCGGCGCAGGCCTGGATGCACAGGTCGCCGTTGCTGCGGGCGGGGTCGAGGGCGTCGCCGGGGAAGTGGGGGAGCGGCTCGAGGATCTCCGGCCGCTGGTCGGCGAGACCGAACCGGTCCCGGCCCTTCCCGTCGACGAAGAGTGAGGGTCCGAGGCCGAAGGTGATCGTCAGCCGTGAGGGCGGCAGCCCGATCGCCTCGCCAGTGTCGTCCGGGGGCGTGAGGTAGTCGCCCTGGGTGGGCCCGACGGGCCCGGCGGAGTGGCCGCGCACGAGGCGCTCGGCGGCCTTCGTCCACTCCTTGAGCAGGTTGATCAGCCGCGCGCGCGACGTCGTCGTCACGTCGAAGGCGGCGAAGTGGAGCCGGTCCTGCACGGGAGTGGCGATACCCGCCTGGTGGGGGCCGTGCAGTGCGAAGGAGTCCGGTCCGTCACCTCCGGTGTCGGCGCTGGCGCGGCCGGCCGCGAAGCCTCCCGCGAGCCCGGCGACGCCGAGCACCCCACCGCCGCCGAGCAGGGCGGCCCGCCGGGACAGATCCAGCTCTCGACTCACACGATCTCTCCCGTCAGCCGCGAGAGCGGCTCGGAGAGGGCGCTCACCCCGTCGGAGAGCTCCTTGACCTCCTTGTCGGAGAGCTCGGTGTAGGAGACGAAGCCGTCCTTGCCGTCGCGGTGCTGGTCGAGCGAGGTCTGCAGCTCCTCGAAGCGCTTGTCCAGCTCCTTGGCCAGCGCCTTGTCCTTCTTCAGGAGGATCGGGCGGACCCCCTCGTAGGCGACCCGGGCGCCGTCGACGTTGGCCTGGAAGTCGTAGAGGTCGGTGTGGCTCCAGATCTCCTCCTCACCGGTGATCTTGCCCTGCGCGACCTCCTCGAGCAGACCGATGGAGCCGTTGGCGATCTGGTCGATGGTGAAGTCCATCTTCTGCACGCGCCGGTCCAGGGTCCGGGTGTTCTCCAGCAGGTCCTCGGCGTAGTCGGCGCGCTCCTTCTTGCTCAGGGGCGTGTACTTCTTGCCCTCCGGCGGCCACAGGTCCTTCTCGATCCGGTGCCAGCCGGTCCACTTCTGGCCCTCCTCGAGGTCGGCCTCGCGGGCGTCCATCTTCGGGTCGAGGTCGCCGAAGGACTCGGCGACGGTCTCGATCCGCTCCCAGTGCTCGCGGGCCCGGGGGTAGAGGTCGCGGGCCTCGTCGTCCTTGCCGGCGGTGTAGAGCTTCGCGAACTTCTCGGTCTTCTGCAGCAGCTGGTCGGACTGGTCGGTGACGTAGGTGGCGTAGTTGCTCTCGGCCTGCTTGACGGTGGCGGAGTCGCCGGCGTCGACCTTCCCGTCCTTCGACGCGGCGACGGTGAAGTCGGCTCGGATGCCCTCCCCCTTCATGCCGGGCTTGCACGCGGTGACGTAGTCCCCCTTCGGCACGGTCACGACGAGGTCGCGGTTCAGGTTCGGGCCGATGTTCTCGACCTCGCCGACGATGCGCTGGCCGTCCTCGCCGAGGAGGTAGAACTCGGTGACCTTCGACCCGGAGTTGCTCACCTTGAAGGTGAGGTTCCCGGCGGGCACCTCGGTGCTGGAGAGCTCGCACTTCTCGTCGCTCGAGGTGACCTTGATGGTGCGGTCGTCGCCCCCTTCGCCGGAGGAGTTGCTGGTGCAGGCGGCCAGCGTCGGGACCAGGAGTGCCAGGGCGGTCCCGGCGGCGAGGGCGTGCAGCTTCATCGAGGTGTCCTTGGTGGTGGTGTCGGGGTCAGTGGGTGGTGGCGGGCGCGGGAGCAGGGCTCTCCCGGCGCTTGGGGGTGCGGGTCCGCCGCAGGTACAGGGGCATGACGACCACGACGTAGCCCACCCAGGCGATCGCCTGGAGCACAGTCGTGGCGGGCGTGAAGTTGAAGACGCCCTTGAGCGCGGTGGCGTACCAGCTGCTCGGGTCGATCGTCCCGGAGACGTCGAAGGCCAGGGTGTTCAGGCCCGGCAGGAAGCGGGCCTCCTGCAGGTCGTGGATGCCGTAGGCGAGCACGCCCGCCGCGATGATGATGAGGAAGGCGCCGGTCCAGGTGAAGAAGGTGCTCAGGTTGATCGAGATCGCGCCCCGGTAGATGAGCCAGCCGAGGACCACGGCGGTGGCGATGCCGAGCAGCGCCCCGAGCAGCGGGGACCACGGCGAGACCGCGGTGGAGCCGCTGGTGAGGGTCTCGGTGGAGGCCCACAGGAAGAGCGCGGTCTCCAGGCCCTCGCGGCCGACGGCGAGGACGGCCACGATCACCAGGCCCCACCAGCCGCCGCCGCTCGCCTGGTCCATCCGGCCGCGCAGCTCCTTGCCCAGACCGCGGGCCGCGGTGGCCATCCAGAAGACCATCCACGTCACGAAGCCGACGGCGATGATCGAGAGCGAGCCGCCGATGAGCTCCTGGGCCTCGAAGGTCAGCCCGCGGGGACCGAAGGTGAGCAGGGCGCCGAAGCCGAGACTGATGAGGACGGCCAGCGCGACGCCCGTCCAGATCCGGGGGAGGAGGTGCCGGCGGTCGGACTTGACGAGGTACGCGACGAGGATGCTGACGACGAGGGCGGCCTCGAGGCCCTCTCGCAGCCCGATGAGGTAGTTGGCGAGCACGTATGAAACATACACCCGCTGAGGGAAGCCTAGCCTCAGTCCGTTCCGTGCTCTGGAACTCATCCGGCTCAGGGCGCCGTAGTCTCCTGTCATGGCGCCGGGGGGCCTCGAACGACACCGGACGCCTGCGGGAGCCTACGTCGCCGCGGGCGCCGTCGTCCTGCTCCTCGCCGTGGGCGGCCGCTACGGGTTCCATCGGGACGAGCTCTACTTCATCGAAGGGGGCCGACACCTCGCCCTCGGGCAGCCCGACAACCCCGTCCTCGTGCCGCTCGTGGCGGCCCGGTGGCACGACCTCGTCGGGGGCCACCTGTGGGCCTTCCGGGTCCTGCCCGCACTCGCCGCCGGTGCCTGTGTCCTCCTCGGCGCGGCGACAGCTCGGGAGCTCGGCGGCGGCAGCCTCCACCAGACGGTCGCCGCCGCGCTCACGGCCATGACCGGGGTGGTCCTGGCGACGGGGCACCTCTTCTCAACGACCACCTTCGACATGACCCTGACCGCCACCGCCCTGTGGCTGCTCGTGCGCGCACTCCGCGACGGCCGCTGGACGACGTGGGTCGCGCTGGGTCTGGCCACCGGTGTCGCGATGGAGGTCAAGGTGCTCGCCGCACCCGTCCTCGGGTGCTGCCTCGTCGGCCTGCTGCTCCTCGGACCGCGCCGCCCCCTCGCCAGTCCTCGGCCGTGGGTGGCCGTGGCCATCGCCCTGGCCCTCGCATCCCCCAACCTCGTCTGGCAGGCCCGGCACGGGTGGCCGATGTGGCAGATCGCGAACAGCATCGCCGGCGGCGGGTCGACCTCGTCATCCGCCAGGGCGACCGTCCTGCCCGAGCACCTGCTCCAGATCGGGCCGGTCGTCTCCGTGGTGATGGTCGTCGGCGTCTGGTGGCTGCTCCGGTCCTCGCGACGCGGTGAGGTCGGCTGGCTCGCGGCGGGGTACCTCTTCTTCCTGCTCTTCGTCGTCGTCAGCGGCGGCAAGGCCTACTACCCCGCGCCCTTCGCCCCGGCTCTGCTCGCGGCGGCCACGTTCCCGTTGCTGGAGAGCAGGTGGCGACGCCCCGCCGTCCCGGTTCTCGCGGTATCCGTTGTCGTCACTCCCTTCCTCACCCTCCCGCTCGCACCGGTGGGCAGCACGCTCTTCGCGGTGGGGACCGCGGTCAACCCGGACAGCGGCGAGATGGTCGGGTGGGAGGACCACGTGCAGACCGTCGCCGCGGTGAGCGGGACGGTGCCGGACGAGGGCACCGCGATCATCACCCGCAACTACGGCGAGTCCGGAGCGCTGGCGCGGGCTCGGCGGATGAGCCCGGAGATCGGTCTCCCGCCCGTCCTCTCCGGTCACAACGCCTTCGGTGAATGGGGGCCGCCGCCCCCGGCACGATGACTGTCGTCCTCGTCGGGGAGTTCGACGCGCACGAGCGAAGCGAGTGGTTCGCCCGGTGCAGCACCGTCGCGAGGCTCGACGACACGGTCGACAACGAGGAGGCCGGGGCGCCCCTGAGGATCTGCACCGGTCCACGGGAGCCGTGGCCGAGGCTGTGGCAGCAGATGCGCCACCTGAGCTGATCCACGGTCAGCTCTCGAGATCGGCCGGCCGGTGTCCCGCACGAGGTAGACCCAGGGGAAGGCGCGGAAGGCGACCTCCCACCCTTCGTCCATAGGCAGACGCTCGTCGAAGGCGGTGACCGGCCCGAGCCACCGCTCGGCGAAGGTCGGTGTGCACAGGAGGTAGTGAAAGCCGGGGTTACTCGCTAGTTGATGACACGAGATGCACGAGGACGACCTTTCGTGCACGCGCCGGCCCTTCGAGGCGGACACGGGAGAGCGGGCGACGGGAATCGAACCCGCGTAGCCAGTTTGGAAGACTGGGGCTCTACCATTGAGCTACGCCCGCACGTCGTCTCCGTGCGCTCGGGCGGGGCCCGAACCTGCGGAGCTGAGCACGAGTTAGCCTAGTCCCCGCTGGTCGCCCGATCCCAATCGGGCCACCGGGGTATGGCGCAGGTTGGTAGCGCGTCCGCTTTGGGAGCGGAAGGTCGTCGGTTCGAATCCGGCTACCCCGACCACGTGTGGAAGGATCTCCCGCCGTGCTCCTCACCCCTGCGCCATATCTCGCCCTGGTCGTCGTCCTGGCCGTGGGCGCGCGCATCCTCGCCTGGGCCGTACGCGTGCCGGCCATCCTCCTGCTGCTGCTCATCGGTTTCGCGCTGGGCCACGTCGTCAGCCCGGACGCGGTGCTGGGGCGTGACGTCCTCTTCGGGGGCGTGACCCTCGCGGTCGGCATCGTCCTCTTCGAGGGCAGCCTGTCGCTGCGGCTGCGGAACGCCCGGGGGTTGGGGCGCTCCATCCTCGGTCTGTGCACGGTCACGGTGGCCGTGGCCTGGGTGCTCATCACCCTCACCGCGTGGCTCCTGGGCTACTCCGTCGGCGTCGCCATGCTCGTCGCCTCGCTGCTCGTCGTCACCGGGCCCACCGTCATCGCGCCGATCCTGCAGCAGCTGCGCCCGACCCGGCGCGTGGCGGCGCTGCTGCGGTGGGAGGGCATCGTCGTCGACCCGATCGGCGCGGTCCTGGCCGTCCTCGTCTTCCAGGCGCTGGTCGCCGGCACCTCGGAGGAGCCTTTCGTCGTCGTCACGACCGCCCTGCTGGTGACGGTCGGCGTGGCCGTGGGCACCGCGCTCCTGCTGGGCATCCTGCTCGAGGTCGCGATGAAGCGTCACCTCGTGCCGGACTACCTGCACGGCGCCACCTTCCTCGCCGCCGCGGTCGGGGCGATGGAGCTCTCGAACCACGTGCAGGACGAGAGCGGGCTGCTCACCGTGACGCTCCTCGGCATCTACCTGGCCAACCGCCCGGGCCTGCGCCTCGAGCACGTCATGGAGTTCAAGGAGCACCTCCAGGTGGTGCTCGTGGGTGTGCTCTTCGTCATCCTCGCCGGGCGGGTCTCCTACGGCGACGTCGTCGACATCCTGCCGACGGCGGTCCCGATGGTCCTGGTCCTCGTGCTGCTCATCCGCCCGATCAGCGTCGTCGCCGGGCTGTACGGCCGCGGGGCGACGAAGGAGGAGCGACGGCTGCTCTCCTTCATGGCCCCGCGAGGCATCGTCGCGGCCGCGGTGACGAGCGTCTTCGCGCTGCAGCTGGGCCGGGCCTCGGAGTCGGTGAGTGACCCCGCGCACGCCGCCAAGCTGGCCCGGCTGGGGGAGGAGGCCCAGTCCCTCGTCCCCCTCGTCTTCGTCGTCATCGTCGCGACCGTGACGATCTACGGCCTGGGCATCGGACGTCTCGCCGAGCGGCTCGGGCTGGCGACGACCTCACCCCAGGGGGTCGTCCTCGCCGGCGGTTCCGACTGGCTCGTCCGGCTCGCCCAGGCCCTGCAGGAGCTGAAGGTCAACGTCGTCGTGGTCTCCGGCGACCACGACGAGCTCTCCCGGGCCCGGATGGCCGGGGTGCGGGTCGAGCGGGCCAACATCCTCAGCGACTACGCGGTGCGCGACATGGATCTGGCCGGTGTGAAGTCGCTGCTCGCCGCCACCGGCGACGACGAGCGCAACTCGACCGCGAGCCGCGAGTTCGCCCGGGTCCTCGGCAGCGCCAAGGTCTTCCAGCTCGCCCGTCAGGACGAGTCCCCGGGGCGACGCACGGGGGCCGCCGACCACCTCACGGGTCGGACCGCCTTCCGCCCGCCGGTGGGCTTCGCCGAGCTGGAGGAGCGCTCGGAGACCCTGGAGGTGCGCACCACGAAGCTGACCTCCAAGTACACCGTCAAGGACTACCGCGCCGAGCGCCCCGGGGCGATCATCTGCTTCACCGTGAGGGGCCGCGAGGTGGAGGTCGCGACCGACCGGACCTCGCTCAGCGGGGAGCTGACCGTGGTCTCCCTCGTCCCCGCATTCGGTCCTGAGCGATCTGGCCGATAGGGTGGGGGATCGGTCCCGACCCGTCGGGACGTGCGGGCGCGCCCGCGCCGGGCCATCGGCCGTGGTGCGGAGGGCGCGGCGCAAACCCCCTTCGTCGTCCAGATCGTGTGGAGTCCTGCAGTGAAGAGTGCCGTCGAGAACCTCAGCCCGACCCGGGTCAAGCTGACCGTCGAGGTCCCGAATGAGGAGCTCCAGCCCCACGTGGACGCGGCTCTGAAGTCCATCGGTGAGCAGATCCAGGTCCCAGGCTTCCGCAAGGGCAAGGTCCCCGCGCGCATCATCGAGCAGCGCGTCGGCAAGGGCGCCGTCCTCCAGGAGGCCGTCAACGACTCCCTGCCGGAGTTCTTCGGCAAGGCGGTCGAGGAGACCGGCGTCGAGCCCATCGGCCAGCCCGAGGTGGACATCACCCAGGTGCCGATGAAGGACGAGGAGCAGCTGGAGTTCACCGTCGAGGTCGACGTGCGCCCCGACGTCACCCTCCCGGACTACGACGGCGTGCAGATCCAGGTCGACAACCTCGAGGTCAGCGACGCCGACGTCGAGGAGAAGATGACCGAGCTGCGCGAGCGCTTCGGCACCCTCAGCGGCGTCGAGCGCCCCGTCGAGAGCGGCGACTTCGTCTCCATCGACCTCAAGGCCACCATCGACGGCGAGGACATCGACTCCGTCGAGGGCGTCTCCTACGAGGTCGGCTCGGGCAACATGCTCGAGGGGCTCGACGAGGCCCTCACCGGCATGTCCGCCGGCGAGACCAAGGACTTCTCCGCCCCGCTCGCCGGTGGCGACAAGGCCGGCCAGAGCGCCGACTGCACCGTGACCGTCCAGTCGGTCAAGGTCCGTGAGCTGCCCGAGGTCGACGACGACTTCGCCCAGATGGCCAGCGAGTTCGACACCGCCGAGGAGCTCAAGGCGGACGTCGCCAAGCAGGCCGAGCAGTCCAAGAAGTTCGAGCAGGGCATCCAGGCCCGCGACAAGGTCCTCGAGCACCTGCTGGAGAACACCGAGATCGCCCTCCCCGAGAGCATCATCGAGTCCGAGGTCCACAACCACCTCGAGCAGGAGGGGCGCCTCGAGGACGACGAGCACCGCGCGGAGGTCGACGAGCAGACCCGCAAGGCGCTCAAGACCCAGTTCCTGCTCGACGAGCTCGGCAAGACCGAGGAGGTCGAGGTCGGGCAGCAGGAGCTCGTCGAGTACCTGATGATGCAGTCCCAGCAGTACGGGATGGACCCCAACACCTTCGCCCAGATGCTGGACCAGCAGGGCCAGGTCGAGGGCATCGTCGGCGAGGTCGCCCGCCGCAAGGCGCTCGCCGCCGCGCTGGACAAGGCCACGATCGTCGACGCCGACGGCAACGGGATCGACCTCGACGAGATCCTGCCGGAGCGCCAGGGCCAGGAGGACTCCGACGAGCCCGCCGAGAGCCCGCAGGCCTGACCACCGAGCACGCCGTCGAACCGGGCCGTCCGCAGCTGCGGGCGGCCCGGTTCGCCGTGCTGGCGACCTTCGCGGTCAACGGCTTCGCCTTCGCCTCCTGGGCCGCGCGGATCCCTGACATCCGTGCCGGCCTCGACCTGACCCCCGGCGTCCTCGGCCGCACGCTGCTGGCCGGCGCCCTCGGGTCGGTGCTCACCCTCCCGCTCGCCGGTCGGGTCATCGGTGCCGTCGGTGCCGCACGGACCGTCCTGGCCGGCGTGCTCCTCACCGCTCTCGGGCTGCTCGGCCTGGGCGTGATGCTCGACGTCGTCGGCGACGTGCGGGCCGTCGCGGGAGGGATCTTCGTCATCGCCGTCGGCGTCTCGCTGTGGGACGTGGCCATGAACCACGAGGGCGCCGCCGTCGAGCAGGGCCTGGGCCGGACGATCATGCCGGTCTTCCACGCCTGCTTCTCCGGCGGCACCGTCCTCGGTGCCCTCGCCGCGGCCGCCGTCGTGGCCCTCGGCGTGCCCGTGCTCGCCCACCTCGCCGGTGCCGCGCTGCTGGCGCTCGTGGTGGGCCTGTGGACGCCCCGTGGCTTCCTCCCGGTGGCCAGTGACGAAGGGGGAGCGCAGCCCCCTTCGTCGGTGGCCGGCAGCGCCTGGCGGGAGCCGCGCACCCTTGTCATCGGGGTCGTCGTGCTCGTCGCCGCCCTCACCGAGGGGACCGCGAACGACTGGGTGGCGCTGGCCGTCACCGAGGGGCACCACCAGCCCGGGTGGGTCGGGGTGCTCGGCTTCGCCGTCTTCCTCGGGGCGATGACGGCCGGGCGGCTCGTCGGGAGCCTGTTGCTGGACCGGTACGGCCGGGTCGTCGTGCTGCGACTGCTGTTCGCCCTGGCCGCCGTCGGAAGCCTGCTCGTCGTCCTCGCGCCCACGCCGGTCGCCTTCGTCGGGATCGCGCTCTGGGGTGTCGGTGCGAGCCTGGGCTTCCCGGTGGGGATGAGCGCCGCTGCGGACGAGCCCGCACGGGCCGCCGCCCGCCTGTCCGTCGTCTCGACCATCGGCTACGTCGCCTTCATCGTCGGGCCACCGCTGCTCGGGTTCCTCGGCGACCACGTGGGGGTGCTGCACTCGCTGCTGCTCGTCGGCGTGCTGGCCCTGCCGGCGCTCCTCGCAGTCCCCGCGGTGGCCGAGCGACGCGCGCGCCCGGCCGACGGTGCACGATGGGAGCGCACCCGACCCCAGGAGGAGCTGTGACCGCACGCCATTTCGTCTCCCCGGAACCCGTGGCGGACCCCGAGGCGCTCGCGGAGCTCGAGCGCGCGCAGGGCGACCTCGCCGGGAGCGTGCGCGGGCTGCTCGACGCCTGCCTGCGCACCAGCGTGGAGGGGGAGGAGCTGACGGCGGTCGCGCGACAGGTGCGGGAGCTGACCGACCGGCTGCTGCGCGATGCCCGGGAGGGGCCGCTCGGTCTCGAGACCACCAGCGACGGCCGCGTGCGGGGCCACGGCAATGCGATGACCGGGATGCGCAACCCGGTCGCCCCGCCCCTGGAGATCACCGCCGACGACGAGGGCACTGCGACGGCACAGCTGCGCCTCGGCGCCCCCTACGAGGGGCCTCCCGGCGGAGTGCACGGTGGCATCCTCGCCGCAGTCCTGGACCAGGTCATCGGCACCGTGCCCCCGCGGGTCGGGCGCCCAGGCATGACCGCCTACCTCCACACCACGTACCGGCGCCCCACGCTGCTGGACACAACGCACACCGTCACCGCCCGGCTCGACCGGGTGGAGGGGTGGAAGACCTTCGCCAGCGGGGAGATCCGTGACGAGGAGGGGAGGATCACCGCCGAGGCGGAGGCGCTCTTCATCGTCCCGCGGTGGGCGAGGGAGTACATCGGCAGCCCGACCGGCGACGCGGGGGACTTCGCGCCGGTCGACCGGCCCGCGTCGTAGCGTGCTCGCATGACCGACACCCAGCGTCCGGAGCCGGCGGCCGAGGAGCCGGCCGAGCCCAGCTTCGCCCAGCTCTGGTTCCCGGCTCGGCCTCGCGCACTGCGGCCGCGGGCACGCCTGCGCCCCAGCGGGACCGGCTCTCCCGCGGAGGCCCGCTCCGGTGACCCCGTCGGGTCCAACCCGGTGTACGTGGACTGGCTGCGCCGGCAGTCGATGCTCCAGGACGCCAAGGACATCGCGAACCAGTTCAGCGGGATCGGCGCGATGTGGCAGAACCCCTTCGCCCAGCCGGACCCGAGGGAGGCCGCGCAGACCGCGTCGGTGTGGTTCACCGCCTACCCGATCTCGATGATCACCACGCCCGGCCGCTCCTTCCTCGCGACCCTCGCCGACCCGGGCCTGTGGCAGACCTTCCAGCGCATCGGCATCCGGGCCGTGCACACCGGCCCCGTCAAGCGGGCAGGGGGCCTGACGGGCTGGAGCTCGACGCCGAGCGTCGACGGGCACTTCGACCGCATCGGCACCGAGATCGACAGCCTCTTCGGCACCGAGGAGGACTTCCGCTCGATCTGCGAGGTCGCCGCGGAGTACGACGGCACCGTCATCGACGACATCGTCCCCGGGCACACGGGGAAGGGCGCGGACTTCCGCCTCGCCGAGCTCGGCGTCGGCGACTACCCCGGGATCTACCACATGGTCGCCATCCCGCCCGAGGACTGGCACCTGCTGCCGGAGGTGCCCGAAGGGAGGGACTCGGCCAACCTCGACGAGGCGGCCGAGCTGGCCCTCGAGAAGGCCGGCCACATCGTCGGTGCCCTGCAGCGCACGATCTTCCACCGGCCGGGGGTGAAGGACACCAACTGGTCGGTCACCGCCCCGGTGACCGGGCCGGACGGCGTCACACGCCGGTGGGCCTACCTGCACTACTTCAAGGAGGGGCAGCCCTCGATCAACTGGCTGGACCCGACCTTCGCCGGGATGCGGCTGGTCATCGGCGACGCCCTGCACAGCCTCGGCGACCTCGGCTCCGGTGGGTTGCGGCTGGACGCCAACGGGTTCCTCGGCGTGGAGAAGACCGTCGAGGTCGGGCCCGCCTGGTCCGAGGGCCACCCGCTCTCGCAGGCGGCCAACCAGCTCATCGGGTCGATGGTGCGCAAGGTCGGTGGGTTCACCTTCCAGGAGCTGAACCTCTCGATGGACGACATCCGCGAGACCGCCAGGGCGGGCGCGGACCTCTCCTACGACTTCGTCACCCGCCCCGCGTACCACCACGCGCTCGCGACCGGCGACACCGAGTTCCTCCGGCTCACCCTCAGGGAGGCACAGCGGATCGGGGTCGACGCCGCCTCGCTCGTGCACGCCCTGCAGAACCACGACGAGCTGACCTACGAGCTGGTGCACTTCGCCAGCAGGCACCGGGAGGACCGCTACGACTTCCGCGGCGAGGAGGTCACCGGGGAGGTCCTCGCGGAGACGATCCGTGAGGAGCTGACCGGCGCGCTGACGGGGGAGGCCGCGCCCTACAACCTCGTCTTCACCACGAACGGCATCTCCTCGACGACGGCCTC
This sequence comes from uncultured Janibacter sp., assembly GCA_964386935.1. Lineage (GTDB taxonomy): Bacteria > Actinomycetota > Actinomycetes > Actinomycetales > Dermatophilaceae > Janibacter. The sequence goes on along the minus strand of CAYLUX010000045.1, from coordinate 1,098 downwards.
GGTCGTCACCGCCTCCCTCGGCATCCGGGACCTGACGGCGATGACCGACGAAGACGTGGACCGGGTGCGCCGGGCACACCTCCTGCTCGCGATGTTCAACGCCCTGCAGCCGGGTGTCTTCGCCCTCTCCGGGTGGGACCTGGTGGGCGCCCTGCCGGTCCCGCCCGAGGAGATCGAGCCGCTGCTGGCAGAGGGGGACACCCGCTGGATCCACCGGCCCGCCTACGACCTGCTCGACCTCGACCCCACCGCCACCCGGTCCGCCTCCGGCATGCCCCGCGCCCGGGCCCTCTACGGGCCCATCGACGCGCAGCTGGGGACGCCGGGGTCCTTCGTGGACCGGCTGCGGGAGATCCTGCACCTGCGGGGGTACTTCGCGATCTCGACGACCCGCCAGGTGGACGTCCCCGACGTGGCCCACCCGGCGATGCTCGTCCTGGTCCACGAGTACGAGCTGGTCCCCGGGCAGCTGGAGGTCACCGTGCTCAACTTCGGTGAGGAGCCGGTGAGCGGCACCGTCATCAGCACCTGGCTCCAGCCCGGCTCCCGGCTGATGGACATGGGGGACGGGAGCGACTTCGGCGAGGTGGACCAGCTGCACGGCTTCTCCGTCGAGCTGGAGGGCTTCGGCGGGCTGGCCCTGCTCGTCACCCCACCGCCGGATGCCTGAGGGCGGCGTTGCGCTCAGGGCGAACACGGCTCGGGCACGGGAAACACTTCCACTGCCCGGGCGTTAGGGTCCATGACAGTCATGCACCTGACGAGCCGCCCTCGGGCGGAGAAGCGAGTGAGCGTGAGCAACAGCAGCGAGATCGTCGCCAACGGCCCCCAGGCCGGAGCTGGCCTCGACGACCACATCTACCAGCGCCTCCTCAAGGAGCGCATCATCTTCCTCGGGTCGGACGTGCGTGATGACAACGCCAACGCCATCTGCGCCCAGATGCTGCTCCTGGCGGCCGAGGACCCGGACTCCGACATCTGGCTCTACATCAACAGCCCCGGTGGCTCGATCTCCGCGGGCATGGCGATCTACGACACGATGAAGTGGATCCCGAACGACGTCGCCACGGTGGCGATGGGTCTGGCCGCCTCGATGGG
>CAYLUX010000044.1:0-18589 GCA_964386935.1 uncultured Janibacter sp. | reverse complement strand
CCTGCTCGTCCTCGACCTCGGCCTGCCCTCCCTCGACGGGCTGGAGATCTGCCGGCGGATGCGGGCCACCGGCTCCGACCTGCCGGTCCTGATCCTCACGGCGCGCGCCGACGAGGTGGACACCGTCGTCGGGCTCGACGCCGGCGCCGACGACTACGTCACCAAGCCCTTCCGGCTCGCCGAGCTCATGGCCAGGGTGCGGGCGCTGCTGCGGCGCCGCTCGGACGAGCAGCTCGAGCCCACCGGCCCGGTGCGCATCGACCTGGACAGCCGTCGGGTCTGGTTCCACGGCGAGGAGCTGGCGCTGACCGCCAAGGAGTTCGCGGTGCTGAGCGTGCTCGTGCGCGAGAGCGGTCGCGTCGTCACCCGCGAGCAGCTCATGGGCGAGGTCTGGGAGACCGAGTGGTACGGCTCGACGAAGGCCCTGGACATGCACATCTCCGTGCTGCGCCGAAAGCTCGGTGACGACGTCGCCGACCCGCGGCACATCGCGACGGTGCGCGGCGTGGGTTTCCGCTTCGACTCCTGAGTAGGCCTCCCGTGAGCTTCATCGGGTACGTACGCCGGGCGGTGCTCTTCGCCGGGGTGTGCGCCGGGATCGTCACGGCGGTGATCCTCGGCGCGGTCGCCTTGACGATCACCGGCGGCGACGCCGCGCGGGTGCTCGGCCTCGACGTGCTCGCCTGGGCCGTCGTGGCCCCGGTCGTCGGCGTCCTCCTGGCGGTCCCGGTCGGCATGGTCGCGATGCGCTCGATCATCCGACGGCGCAACCGCGGCCTGGACTTCATCGACGCCCAGGTCGAGGCGATCCGCCGGGGAGCCGGCGCCCTGCCGCGGCCGAAGGTCGGGCTCAGCGACATCGACTCCCACACCCAGGGACTCGCGCGGCTGGCCGGCGAGCTGGCCCAGCAGCGGGCGCTGGACCGGGACTTCGCCTCCGACGCCTCCCACCAGCTGCGCACGCCGCTCACCGCGCTGCTCATGCGGCTGGAGGAGATGGGCGAGACCGACGACATGGACGTCGTCCGCGAGGAGGCGGCCGTCGCCGTCACCCAGGTGGAGCGGCTCACCGGCGTCATCGACACCCTCCTGGCCCGCTCGAAGGGGGAGGAGGGCGTGGTCCCCGAGATCTCGCTGGACTCCGTGCTGGCGGCGCTGCAGCGGGAGTACCAACCCGCCTTCACCGCGGCCCGGCGCACGATGCGGGTGGACGGCCCGCCCGGGCTCGCGGTGCGCTCGAGCCCGGCCGACCTGGGGCAGATCCTGCAGACCCTCATCGAGAACTCCCTGGACCACGGCGACGGCCGGGTGACGATCACGATGCGGGCGTCCGCCGGCTCGACGGTGATCGAGGTGCAGGACGAGGGGGAGGGCATCCCCGCCGCCATCGCCCCGCACGTCTTCGAGCGGTCGGTGACCTCCCACGGATCCGGCCTGGGTCTGGGGCTGGCCCGTCAGCTCGCCGAGCGCAACGGCGGCCGGCTGGAGCTCGTCAGCTCCCACCCCGCGGTGTTCTCGATCTTCCTCGCGGGTCGCGGGATCCGCTGAGGCCGCCTGCCCGTCCGGGCGCGAAGACGAAGGAGCGGTAGGCCCAGAAGCGGAAGATCGTCCCGAGCCCGATCCCGATGATCGTCGAGACGTTGTCGGCGACCGTGCTCGTCAGCCCGAGCCCGTAGTGGCTGAGGACGAGGCAGAGCGTCGAGATCAGCAGCGCGATCCCGTTGACGACGAAGAAGAGGGTCACCTCGTGGTGGGCGGGGCGGGAACGGCGCCGGGCGAAGGTCCAGGACCGGTTGCCGAACCACGAGAAGAGGGTCGCCACGCTCCCGCTGATGATCCGGGCGGTCGTGACCTTGTCCGAGAGCACCGTGGAGATCAGCAGGTTCAGCAGCCCGATGTCGATGATGAAGTTCGCCACCCCGATGACGCCGAACTTGCCCATCTCGTGCCAGAGCGTGTCGACCAGGCTCCGGCCCCCCTTCGCGCGCCGCCTCACCACGGCACCCCGGGCGGGGGTGCCGCCGTGGTCTCGGTCGGTCGGCGCACCACGGCAGGCTAACCGTGGCGGCCGCGTATCCTGCCCACGTGTCGACTCCCGTTCGTGCTCCCGGAGGATTCCCCGTCGTCGGTGTCATCGGCGGTGGCCAGCTGGCCCGGATGTGCGCCGGCCCCGCGGCCGAGCTGGGGGTGACCCTCTCCGTGCTCACCGATGACCCCGTCTCGAGTGCGGCCCAGGTGATCCCGTCCGCGCCCGTCGGGGCCCACACCCACCTGGCCGCGGTGCGTGCCTTCGCCCGGGATTGCGACGTCGTCACCTTCGACCACGAGCACGTGCCGCAGGAGATCCTGGCCGCTCTCGTCGAGGACGGTGTCACCGTGCACCCGGGGCCCGACGCGCTCCTGCACGCCCAGGACAAGCTCGTCATGCGCCGGGTGCTCACCGACGCGGGCGTGCCCTGCCCGCCGTGGCGGGCCGCGGGCAGCCGCGAGGAGGTCGAGGCCTTCGCCGCGGAGGTCGGCTGGCCGATCGTGGCCAAGACCCCCCGGGGCGGCTACGACGGGAAGGGGGTGCTCGTCGCCGAGGGCGTCGAGGACCTCCAGGAGTGGCTCACCCGGGCGAGCGAGCAGGGTGAGCAGCTGCTGCTGGAGGCGAAGGTCCCCTTCGTGCGTGAGCTCGCGGTGCTGCTCGCCCGCAGCCCCTCCGGCCAGGCGGCCGCGTGGCCGGTGGTCGAGACGGTCCAGACCGACGGCATCTGCACCGAGGTCATCGCCCCCGCGCCCGGGCTCTCCGAGGAGTCCGCCCGAGCCGCCACCCTCATCGGGCTCGACATCGCCGCGGAGCTCGGGGTCACCGGGGTCATGGCGGTCGAGCTCTTCGAGCTGGCCGACGGGTCGGTCCTGGTCAACGAGCTCGCGATGCGCCCGCACAACTCCGGCCACTGGAGCATGGACGGCGCCGTGACGGGGCAGTTCGAGCAGCACCTGCGGGCCGTCCTCGACCTCCCCCTCGGGTCCCCGGAGGCACGGGCCCCGTGGACCGTCATGGCCAACGTCCTCGGCGGCGAGCACGAGGACCTCTACCCGACCTACCGGCACGTCATGGCACGTGACCCCGGGCTGCGGGTCCACCTCTACGGCAAGGGAGTCCGCCCCGGCCGCAAGATCGGGCACGTCACCGTCTGCGGCGAGGACCTGCCGGCGCTGCGGGAGCGTGCCACCCACGCGGCCGACTACATCCAGGGAGTGATCACGGAGTGAGCAGGGAGCAGGTGCCGGTCGTCGGCCTCGTCATGGGCAGCGACAGCGACTGGCCGACGATGGAGGCCGCCGCGACGGTGCTGGAGGACTTCGGCGTGCCCTACGAGGCCGACGTCGTCTCCGCGCACCGCATGCCGACCGAGATGATCGCCTACGGGCAGCAGGCCGAGGAGCGCGGACTGCGGGTCATCATCGCCGGCGCCGGGGGAGCGGCCCACCTGCCGGGGATGCTGGCCTCGGTGACGACCCTGCCGGTCATCGGCGTGCCGGTGGCGCTGGCCAACCTCGAGGGTCTGGACTCGCTGCTCTCGATCGTGCAGATGCCCGGCGGCATCCCGGTCGCGACGATGGCCGTCGGCGGGGCCCGCAACGCCGGCCTCATGGCGGTGCGGATCCTCGGAGCCGGCGAGGGCGAGGAGGCGGAGCGACTGCGCGCCCGCACGAGCGAGTTCGCCGCCGAGCTGTCCGAGCAGGCCCACGCGAAGGGGGAGGCGCTGCGGCGCCGCCGCGCCGCCGGGTGAGGCGCGGCAGGCCCCCTTCGCTCAGCGGGAGGCGCCCTCCATGCGCAGCCGACGCCACTCGATCTTCGGGCAGGTGTCCATGATGACGTCGAGCCCGGCCTCGCGGGCCTTGTCCGCGGCGGTGTGGTCGATCACCCCGAGCTGCATCCAGATCGCGTCGATCTGCAGCCGGTCCTTGTGCTCGATCGCCTGGTCGACCACGGCACCCACGTTCTCGGAGTTGACGAAGCAGTCGACGACCTTGATGTCGCAGTCGGGGATGTCCGCGATGCTCGCGTAGCCGGTGTCGCCGTCGACGGCCTCGGCCGAGTGGTGCACGGGGATGATGCCCTTGTGCATCTCCCGCTTCAGCCACTGGGCCACCCGGAAGGCGTCCCGGTCGGTGTTGTTGCTCAGCCCCACGACGACCCACGTGCCGGGGTCGGCGATGAGGCGGCGCATCGTCTCGATGTCGTTCGTGTGCGTGAGGCTCATGTGACCCATCCAACGCCGGAAGTGGCGCGGGTGCAATGGTCCACGCCCACCGAGTGGCGACCTCGCACGCCGGTGGCACACTTGTGCGTGGTTGCGTCGCCCCACTGAAATGAGGAATGTGTGAGCACGAAGATCGCCGTCGTCGGAACCGGGTACGTGGGGCTGTCAATGGCCGTCCTGCTCTCCCAGCACAACGAGGTCGTCGGGTTCGACATCAACGCCGATCGGGTGGCGATGCTGGGGGAGGGGCGCAGCCCCATCCACGACGCCGAGATCGTCGACTTCCTCGCCCACCGCGAGCTGGACCTGCGCTTCACCCTGGACAAGGAGGAGGCCTACGCCGGCGCGGAGTACGTGGTCATCGCGACCCCGACGGACTACGACCCGGAGACCAACTACTTCGACACCTCGAGCGTCGAGGAGGTCATCTCCGACGTCACGCGCATCAATCCCGACGCGGTCATGGTCGTGAAGTCCACCATCCCCGTCGGCTTCACCCGGGGTCTGCGCGAGAAGCTCGGCACCGAGAACCTCCTCTTCAGCCCCGAGTTCCTCCGCGAGGGCAAGGCGCTGATGGACAACCTGCACCCCAGCCGGATCGTCGTCGGCGAGGTCAGCGACCGGGCCCAGCGCTTCGCCGACCTGCTCGTCGAGAGTGCCGCCGACCCCGAGGTGCCGGTGCTGCTCACCGACTCCACCGAGGCCGAGGCGATCAAGCTCTTCGCCAACACCTACCTGGCCATGCGCGTCGCCTACTTCAACGAGCTGGACACCTTCGCGGCGCAGCACGGGCTGAACACCCGGCAGATCATCGAGGGCGTCGGCCTGGACCCGCGCATCGGGTCCCACTACAACAACCCCTCCTTCGGGTACGGCGGCTACTGCCTGCCGAAGGACACCAAGCAGCTGCTGGCGAACTACGAGCACGTCCCGCAGAACCTCATGCAGGCCGTCGTGGACTCCAACCGCACCCGGAAGGACTTCGTCGCCGAGGACATCCTGCGGCGCGGCCCGAGGGTCGTCGGCGTCCACCGGCTCATCATGAAGTCCGGCTCGGACAACTTCCGCGCCTCCTCCATCCAGGGGATCATGAAGCGGATCAAGGGCAAGGGCGTCGAGGTGGTCGTCTTCGAGCCGGAGATGGACCAGGAGGAGTTCTTCGGCTCCCGGGTGCTGCGCGACCTCGAGGAGTTCAAGGCGGAGGCCGACGTCATCATCGCCAACCGCCGCACCCCGGACCTGGCGGACGTCGCGGACAAGGTCTACACCCGGGACCTCTTCGGCACCGACTCCTGACATCCGGGACGTACCTGCACTGCCGGTGCCCGGCGCAGGTAGCATCGCGCCCGTGAGCGCCAACCCAGACTTCGACATGTTCCGCACCTCCGAGGACCACGAGACGCTGCGCGAGGCAGTGCGTGCCGTCGCCGAGGACAAGATCGCCCCCTTCGCCGCGGAGGTGGACGAGGAGTCCCGGTACCCACGGGAGGCCGAGAAGGCCCTCGTCGACGCCGACTTCCACGCCGCCCACGTGGCGGAGGAGCACGGCGGTGTCGGTGCCGACGCGCTCGCGGTCTGCATCATCATCGAGGAGGTGGCCCGTGTCTGCGCCTCCTCCTCGCTCATCCCGGCCGTGAACAAGCTCGGCTCGATGCCGGTGATCCTCGGCGGGTCCGAGGAGATCAACGCCAAGTACATGCCCCGTCTGGCCAAGGGCGAGGGCTTCTCCTACGGCCTGTCCGAGCGCGAGGCCGGCTCCGACACCGCCGGCATGAAGTGCAAGGCCACCAAGGACGGCGACGACTGGATCCTCAACGGGCAGAAGGCCTGGATCACGAACGCCGGCGAGTCCGAGCTCTACACCGTCATGGCGGTCACCGACCCCGACGGTCCCCGCGGCGGCAACGTCTCGGCCTTCGTCGTCGAGAAGTCCGACGAGGGCTTCGGCTTCTCCGAGCCGGAGCACAAGCTCGGGATCAAGGGCAGCCCGACCCGCGAGCTGCACTTCGACAACTGCCGCATCCCCGGCGACCGGATCGTCGGCAACGAGGGCGAGGGCCTCAAGATCGCCCTGCGCACCCTCGACCACACCCGCGTGACCATCGGCGCCCAGGCCGTCGGCATCGCCCAGGGCGCCCTGGACCAGTCGATGGCCTACGTCAAGGAGCGCAAGCAGTTCGGCAAGAGCATCGCCGACTTCCAGGGCATCCAGTTCATGCTCGCCGACATGGCGATGGAGCTCGAGGCCGCCCGCCAGATGGTCTACGTCGCGGCCGCGAAGTCCGAGCGCCACGACGCGGACCTGTCCTTCTTCGGAGCGGCCGCCAAGTGCTACGCCTCCGACGTGGCCATGAAGGTGACCACCGACGCGGTCCAGCTGCTCGGCGGTGCCGGCTACACCCGGGACTTCCCCCTCGAGCGGATGATGCGCGACGCGAAGATCACCCAGATCTACGAGGGCACCAACCAGGTCCAGCGCCTCGTCATGGCGCGTCAGCTGCTGAAGGGCCTGCCCAAGGCGCGGTGATCTGCGCCACCTCCGACAGATTGCCGGGGCCGGAAACTACCAACCGGTAGCCGGTGATGGTAAATAAATGGTCAGGGCGGCAATGACGCCGCCCTGACCATTGCCACGCCCCTGCCGTGGCCCTGTTCGGAGGATGCACCACATGAAGCGTTTCATCTCGACCTTCTTCGCCCTGCTGGTCGCAGCGGCGATGAGCGTGAGCCTCGTCGGCTCGGCCCAGGCCGACAAGCCGGCGACCTACCAGAGCACGACGAGCTCCCCCCTGCTCGCCCTGGGCAACCAGCTCAACCTGTTCACCCTCAGCGGGTCCGGCGGCACCACCATCGCCGACAACGGTGACATCGTCGCGAAGGTCGTCGGCAACCCCGACGCCTCGCAGATCGTCATCCAGAAGGGCAGCGTGACCATGTCCAAGGCCGACGGCAGCTCCCTCACCATCAAGAACATCAAGTACGACGTCCGCAAGGGCGAGGTGACCGGCGTCGTCAACGGCGACCGCATCCTGCTGTACACGGCGGACCGCACCGGCGAGCACAGCGCAACGCTCTACGTCGCCCCCGAGGGCGGTGCCGTGATGCGCGAGTTCGTCAACTTCGCCGGCCTGCCGGCGGATGGCATGGAGTTCGGCACGGCCGAGCTCAACCCGGTGGACTGACCCCCCTTCGGTCCCGCTCAGCAAGAAAAACCGGCGCTTCGCAAGAGTTTCAAACTCTTGCGAAGCGCCGGTTTTCCGGGTGACCCGAGAATCGTCCCCCGGGGCGGGCTACTTGTCGTAGCGGTAGAAGCCGCGGCCGGCCTTGCGGCCGAGCAGCCCGGCGTCGACCATGCGCGCCAGCAGTGGCGGGGGAGCGTAGAGCGGCTCCTTGAACTCCTCGTAGAGCGACTCGGCGACCGCCATCGTCGTGTCCAGTCCGATGAGGTCGGCCAGGGCGAGCGGGCCCTGCGGGTGCGCCGCTCCGAGGACGAGACCGGTGTCGATGTCCTCCGCGGTGGCGAAGCCGGACTCGTACATCCGGATCGCGCTCAGCACGAAGGGGATGAGCAGGCTGTTGACGACGAAGCCGGCGCGGTCCTGGCAGGTGATCGCCTGCTTGCCGAGCACCCCGTCGACATAGGCGCGGGCCGCCTCGGTGGTCTCCTCCGCGGTCATGAGGGAGGGGACGAGCTCGACGAGCTTCAGGACCGGCACCGGGTTGAAGAAGTGGACCCCGAGCACCTTCGCGGGGCGCGAGGTGACCGTGGCCAGCTTCATGATCGGGATCGAGCTGGTGTTGGAGGCGAGGATCGCCTCGGGGTCCTCGACGATCCCATCCAGCTGCTTGAAGAGCTCGACCTTGGCGGTCTCCTCCTCGACGATCGCCTCGACGACCATCTGCCGGTCGGCCAGCAGCGTCAGGTCGGTGACCACCCGGACCCGTGCCAGCGCGGCGTCGGCGTCCTCGATCTTGCCCCGCTCCTGGGCCCGGCGCAGGGACTTCTCCAGCCGCGCGCGGGAGTTCTCGGCCCGCTGGTCGTCGGCCTCGACGACCACGACGTCGCTGCCTGCCCGGGCACACACCTCTGCGATGCCCGAGCCCATGAGGCCGCCGCCGACGACCCCGATCCGTTCCATCGTCTTGTCCATGGGCGCAACGATAACCGGGCCGACGTGACCGGCGTCACTCCGGGTCGGGGAGCCTCGGTCAGCCCTCGGAGGGGTCGACCTCGAGCGGCTCGTCCTCGCGCAGCTTCTCGAAGAGGGCGTCGGAGCGCTCCTCGTCCCACTGCACCGCCGTGCCCGCGGGTGTGGCCAGCGCCTCGCTGCTCATGGGGACCACGAGCGAGTTGCCCTTGCCCTTGGCGATGCCGCGGAAGGCCCACATCGCACGGGCGGTGCCGATGAAGGAGTCGTCCTCGCCGATCGTGAGGTTCTCCGCGCTCTCGCTGCCGAGGTGGTGCACCCGCCAGGGCAGCAGCATGTTGGCGGGGCTGACCATCTTGCCCATGAGGGCGCCGAGGAACTCCCGCTGCCGCTCGGCACGGCCGATGTCGCCGCGCGGGTCCGAGTAGCGGGCACGCACGTAGCCCAGTGCCGTCGGCCCGTCGAGGACCTGGCAGCCCTTCTGGATGTCCAGGTGGGCCTTCTCGTCCTGCATGTCGTTCTCCACGCACATGCGGACCCCGCCGACGGCGTCGACGACCGAGGCGAAGCCCCCGAAGCCGATCTCCATGTAGCCGTCCATCTCCAGCCCGGTGTTGTGCTCGATCGTCTCGGCGAGCAGCTCGGCTCCACCGATGCTGAAGGCGGCGTTGATCTTGTTCATCCCGTGCCCGGGGATCTCGACGTAGGAGTCCCGGGGGATGGACAGCAGCGTGGACTTCCCGCTGCCGGTGTGGAGGACGAGGATGCTGTCGGTGCGCGCGCCGCCGGTGTCGGAGCCGGTGCCGAGCGCCTGCTGCTCCTCCGAGCTGAGACCGGCTCGGCTGTCGCTGCCGACGAGCAGGGTGTTGTGGCCCTCGCTCGAGGGTCGCTGGCCGTCCGGGGTGGCGTCCACGCGCTGCACCTTCGACCACGAGGAGCCGATGGCCCAGGCCATCGCGATCGCCCACACGAGCAGCAGCACGAGCAGGACGAGGAAGAACTTCCGCGCCGGGCTGCGACCGTGACCGGCACCGGCCGGGCCGGCCGGCACCGGGCCCCGTGGGCCGGTGGGGCCACCACGGTCGACGGGCCGCCGCGGGGGTGGAGGCCCTGCGGGGCGCGAAGGGGGCGTGCCGGTCGGCATCACCCGGGTCCGGGGCTCCTGGGGCCGAGGTTCTTGGGGACGCGGGCGCCGCTCGGGCGTCGGCCCGCCGCGCCGCCCGGTCGGGATGGCACGGGCGGAGGACTCCGAGCCCGAGGACCTCCCGCGACGGCTGTCGAAGGTCATGGCCTCGCCGTCACGATCAGGGCTCGTGCGGCCGTCGTCGGGTCGACGTGGGCGGGAGGGGCGCTCAGGCATGGGCCAGAGGATATGAGGTGTGGCTGGACACTGCCCGACAAGACACCCCCCGGCGCGTCACGGCATCCCCTCGGGGGCACCGGAATCCATACTGGGCGGGTGCTTCCCCGCGTCAGCGTCATCATGCCCGTCCTCAACGAGGAGCGGCACCTGGCCGACTCGGTCCGGATGGTCCTGCAGCAGGCCTACGAGGGCCCGATCGAGGTCGTGCTGGCGATCGGCCCCTCCCGGGACGCCACGGAGGCCGTCGCGGCCGGCCTCGCCGAGCAGGACCCCCGCGTTCGCACCGTCCCGAACCCCACGGGCCGGACCCCCGACGCCCTCAACGCCGCGATCGGCGCCGCCAGCGGCGAGGTCATCGCCCGCGTCGACGCCCACGCCGAGATCCCCCGGGACTACCTCGCCACCGCCGTGGCGGCCCTCGAGGAGACCGGTGCCGACAATGTGGGCGGGATCATGGACGCGAAGGGGGTCACCCCCCTGGAGCGGGCGATCGCCTGCGCCATGAAGAGCCCCCTCGGCGTCGGTGGTGCCCGCTTCCACACCGGCGGCGGCGCGGGCGAGTCCGACACGGTCTACCTCGGGGTCTTCCGCCGCAGCGCCCTCGAGCGCGTCGGCGGCTACGACCCCCACTTCGCCCGGGCCCAGGACTGGGAGATGAACCACCGCATCCGCGCCACCGGCGGACGCGTCTGGTTCACGCCCGACCTCGTCGTCACCTACCGACCCCGCTCGACCCTGCGCAAGCTCGCGGACCAGTACTTCAACTACGGGCGCTGGCGCAGGGTCGTGGCCCGACAGCACCCGGGGACGGCCAGTGCCCGCTACCTCGCGCCCCCGGCCATGGTCGTCGGCACCGTCGCGGCGAGCGCCCTCGGCCTGGCCTGGCGCCCCGCCTGGCTCGTCCCCGCCGGGTACGCCGCCGCCGTCGGCGCCGGTGGCTGGCTGATCTCCCGCACCGAACCCGCCGAGGTGCGCGCCCGCGTCCCCCTGGCGATCGCGACCATGCACTGGTCCTGGGGCGTCGGTTTCCTCACCAGCCCGGCGAGCCTGGCCGAGCGCGAGGCCGACTGACCGACGAATAGGTGCCCGGTCCGCTCCCGAGTGCGGGGAGGTGGGGCACGGCCCTTGGACTACGGCCGCGGGGCGGCCTACGTCCTGAGTCGGGCCGACCCCACTCCCCGCACTCGTCCGCGGACAGGACGCTCGTGGGTGGGGCCGGCCCCCTTCGGCTCAGTGTCGCGCGTCAGGCCAGGTCGACCGAAAGCGGTGCGCCCGTCTTCTCCCTGACCTCGTCCTCGGTGACGCCCGGGGCGAGCTCGCGCAGGACGTAGCCGTCCTTCGTGACGTCGATGACGGCCAGGTCGGTGATGATCCGCTGGACGACGCCCTTGCCGGTGAGGGGCAGGTCGCAGTCCTGGAGGATCTTCGGGGAGCCGTCCTTGGCGTTGTGGTCCATGAGGACGATGACCTTCTTCGCGCCGTGGACGAGGTCCATGGCGCCGCCCATGCCCTTGACCATCTTGCCGGGGATCATCCAGTTGGCGATGTCGCCGTTGGCGGCCACCTGCATCGCACCGAGGATGGCGGCGTCGACCTTGCCGCCGCGGATCATGCCGAAGCTCGTCGCCGAGTCGAAGATGGAGGCCCCCTTGCGGAGGGTGACCGTCTCCTTGCCGGCGTTGATCATGTCCGCGTCGAGGTCCTCCTCGCGCGGGTAGGGCCCGACACCGAGGATGCCGTTCTCGGACTGCAGGACGATCTCGACGTCGTCGGGGACGTAGTTGGGCACGAGCGTCGGCATGCCGATGCCGAGGTTGACGTAGTCGCCGTCGTGGAGTTCCTCGGCGGCGCGGGCGGCCATCTGCTCACGGGTGAGTGCCATGTCAGGCCTCCTTGCTCTCGGTGCGGACGGTGCGCTTCTCGATCCGCTTCTCGGCGGCCTGCTCCGGGGTGAGCGGGACGACCCGCTGCACGTAGATGCCCGGCAGGTGGATCGAGTCCGGGTCCAGCTCGCCGGGCTCGACGAGCTCCTCGACCTCGGCGATCGTCACCTGACCGGAGATGGCGCAGAGCGGGTTGAAGTTGCGTGCGGTGGTGCGGAAGACGAGGTTGCCGTGGCGGTCGCCCTTCCACGCCCGCACGAGGGCGAAGTCGGCGGAGATCGCGTGCTCGAGGACGAACTCGTGCTCGGCCAGGACGGTCTCTCCCTCGGCGGTGCGTTCCTTGACCTCGAAGGTGCGCGTCTCCTTCTCGGGGGAGGAGACCGCGACATTGCCCTCGGAGTCGTAGCGCCAGGGCAGGCCGCCGTCGGCGATCTGGGTGCCGACGCCGGTCCGAGTCCAGAAGGCGGCCATGCCGGAGCCGCCGGCGCGCAGCTTCTCGGCGAGGGTGCCCTGGGGGGTCAACTCCACCTCCAGCTCACCGGAGAGGTACTGGCGCGCGAACTCCTTGTTCTCCCCGACGTAGGAGGAGACCATCCGGCGGATCTGGCCACCGGCCAGGAGGATGCCGAGTCCCCAGTCGTCCACGCCGCAGTTGTTCGAGACGCACTCGAGGTCCTTGACCCCCTTGTCGCGCAGCTGGGCGATGAGCACGCTCGGGATCCCGCAGAGCCCGAACCCACCCACCGCGAGGGTGACGCCGTCGGGGATGTCCGCGACGGCCTCTGCCGGTGAAGTGACCACTTTGTCCATGCTCGTCAGGCTAACGCCCACCGTGTGACGAACCTCATGTGGGGACGACACGTGATCCGGCCCCCGCGGCGTGCCGGGAGGCCATGGCATCCGACGTCGATGACGAACCCCGGTGGCAGGTGCAAACCACAGGGACGTAATTACCCCGATGGGTCTGGCGTGCTGCAAGTGACCTGTGGAGTATGTGTGACGGTGCCGTACCCACGAGTCGCATGTGACTGGTGTGACTACCTCACCCACAACCGAAGAAGTCCGGTCCACCCCGACGAGCCGGACCCGTCCCCGCAGCAAGGAGCAGCCGCGTGTCTCGATCCGTCCGCATGGTCGGTGCCGCTCTCATCCCCGCCTTCGCCCTGCCGCTGGCGGCCGGGCCGGCGCGCGCGGCGGTCCCGCAGCCCCCGACGAACCGGAACCTTCCCCAGGAGCTGGACGTCGCCTCGCCGTACGTCCCGCAGTCCACGTGCGACCCGAACCCCAAGCCGGGGGTGACGGCCTTCGCCCGGCTGATGGCCAACCACTACGAGGAGTTCAGCTACGGCATCTCCCGGGAGTGCGACCACGGGCTGACCGAGCACTCCGAGGGGCGGGCCCTGGACTGGATGCTCGACGCGAACGACCCGCACGAGCGGGAGGTCGCCGACTCGGTCATCTCCTGGCTGCTCGCCCCGGACGACCAGGGCCGGCCGGCCGCGATGGCCCGGCGCTTCGGGATCATGTACATCATCTGGAACCGCCAGATCTGGGGTACCTACCAGATGAGCGACGGCTGGCGCCCCTACAACGGCCCGAGCCCGCACACCGACCACATCCACTTCAGCTTCAGCTGGGACGGCGCGATGCAGCGCACCTCCTGGTGGACCGGCAAGGCCTGGAAGGACGTGACCACCACTCCCGGCGGGTCGAGCGTCCCGGTGCTGCCGCCGGACGGCTACCCGACGCTGCGCGAGGGCTCCCGCGGGCCGGACGTCCGGCTGGCCCAGCGGGTCATCGGCGTGGCCGCCGACGGAGTCTTCGGCCCGGACACGAAGGCGGCGCTACGTGAGTGGCAGGGGGAGCACGGCCTCACGAGGACCGGTGTCCTCGACGAGGACACGTGGAACCGGATGGTCGCCGAGGGCGAGGTCTCCCCGCGAGGGGATGACGACGGCGGCATCGCGAAGTTCTTCGACACCTCCGTCCGCCTCGGCTCGACCGGCGAGGCCGTGAAGGCGTTGCAGCGCGAGCTCGGCATCTCCGTCGACGGCGTGTTCGGTCGCCGGACCGACAAGGCGGTCCGGGACTTCCAGAAAGCCAAGTCGCTGCGGGCCGACGGGGTCGTCACCGACAACGTCTGGCACGCGCTCGCGGGCCTGGACTACACGAAGAACGCCACCCGACCCGACAAGAAGCCGGAGAAGAAGCCCGAGGCGAAGCCCGCTCCCACGCCGGAACCGGAGAAGAGTCCCCGGCCGGAGAAGACCCCCGAGCCGGAAGCGACGGAGGAGACCCCCGAGCCCACCCCGACCGAGAGCGGGAGTGCCGAGCCCACTCCGACCGAGAGCGAGAGCCCGGAGCCCACTCCGACGGAGAGCGAGAGCACCGAGCCCACCCCGACGGAGAGCGCGGATCCCGAGGAGAGCGAGCAGCCGGAGGAGGCGAAGGGGGAGCCCGTCGCCGAGCCGACGCCCACCCCCACTCCCAGTTCGTCCTCACCGAGCAAGGGCTCGGTCGTGAACACCGACACCTGGTTCACCCGGGTCAAGGACGAGGTGCTGGCCAGGGGCTCGCACGGCAGCGCCGTGAAGGTCCTCCAGCGGGGCCTCGGTGGGGTGGCCGTGGACGGGAACTTCGGCGCCACGACGGAGCGCGCAGTGGCCTCCTTCCAGCGGGCCCACGACATCCCGGCCACCGGGGTGGTCGACGAGGAGACCTGGGAGGCGCTGGAGGTGCGGGCCTTCCCGCTGCTGCACTACCGGACGATGGTGCTCAAGCCGGGCTCGAGCGGCTACGGCGTGAGCGCCCTGCAGCGCCACCTCGGGGTCGCGGAGACCGGCACCTTCGACGACGAGACGCGGGCCGCGGTCAAGGAGCTGCAGGCCCGGCACGGGCTGGCCCGGACCGGCTACGTCGGCGCCGTGACCTGGGAGGCACTGGAGGACGAGGCCCGCCCCTACGAGCGGAACCACTGACGACCCCGGTTGGCGTCAGCCCGCCGTGACCCCTTCGGTCTGCGCGCGGCGCTCCACGGTCTCCGGGTCGCTCGGGCCGAGGTGGACCACGAGCGACCCGCCGGCGGCCCACACCGCGACCGCGGTGCGCAGCAGGGTCTCCGCGGAGGGGTCGACCAGCTGCAGTCGGCTGTCCTGCTCGACCCCGGCACCGGTGAGGGCGGGGACGACCTCGCCGTAGGTGAGGCGCTCGCCGGCGACGAGCAGGGCGGTGTCGTCCTCGTCCGGCTCGTCCTGGGCGGTGAAGTCGTCGCCGTGCGAGGCGAGCTCGGCCGCCTCGTCCATCGTCGACCCCGGCAGCTCCACGCCGGCGGAGCGGGCGAGGGCCCCGCGCGTGACGAAGACACCGGGCACGCCCGGCACGAGACGGTCGAGGTCGTCGGTGACGACGATCTCCGGATCCGCCCCGCCGCCGTCACCGAGCTCGACGGTGGCGCCGACCGACCAGGTCGCCCAGGCCCAGTACAGCAGCCGCCAGTGCGGTCGCAGGGCGAGCCGGACGGCCTCGCCCGGCTCGAGGCCCCACTCGTCCTGCAGGGCGTTGGCGGCCTTGCTCACCCAGGTGCCGATCACCTTGCCGGAGAGCTCGATCCGCTCGCCGAGGGTCGGGCCGGGCAGGTCGTCGTAGCACGTGATGCGGGGGGCGGCCGAGTCCTCCCGGTTCAGGCGGGTGAGGAGGTCTGCGGGGGTGGTCATGGCACCACCCTACGAAGGGCGCGGCCCCCTTCGCGCCGCCCTCCTGCAACAGTGGGGCCGGTGAGGACACGTGTGCACCGGTCGGAGCCGCCGCTGGACCTGGACCGGACGCTCGCCCCCTTCGTGCGGGGCAGTGGGGATCCGACGTCGCGCCGGGAGCGCAGGGACTGGTGGTTCGCGTGGACCACGCCCGAGGGGCCGGTGACCCTCCGGCTCGTGGGCGAAGGGGGCGCCGTGCGGGCCACCGCGTGGGGCCCGGGGGAGGAGTGGATGCTCGAACGGGTGCCCGACCTGCTCGGTGACCGCGACGACCCGAGCGGCTTCGTGCCCCGGCACGACCTCGTGGCCCGGGTCTGGCCGGAGCTGTCCCGGTGGCGGGTACCCGCGAACGGTCTCGTCGCCCAGATGCTGGTCTGCTCCGTGCTCGAGCAGAAGGTCACCGGGCGGGAGGCCTTCGCCGGGTACCGCCGCCTCGTGCGCGCCCACGGACACCCGGCCCCGGGGCCGGGCGCCGAGCTCGGCCTCACCGCCCCGCCGACGCCGCGGGAGTGGGCGCTGGTCCCCTCCTGGGAGTGGCTGCGCGCCGGTGTCGACTCCAGTCGCTCGCGCACCGTGGTCGCCGCGATGAAGGTCGCCGGCCGGGTCGACGAGTGCGCCGACCTGCCTCTGCCACAGGCGCACTCCCGGCTTCGGGCGCTGCCCGGGGTGGGGGAGTGGACCGCCGCGGAGGTGGCTCAGCGTGCCCTCGGCGACGCCGACGCGGTCAGCTTCGGGGACTACCACGTGGCTCGTGACGTGACGCGGGCCCTGACCGGCGAGGAGGGGGACGACGCGCTCATGGCGCGGCTGCTCGAACCCTATGCGGGGCAACGCTTCCGCGCCCAGCGCGTGATCACGCTCGGAGCGCCGCCGCGACCACGGAGGGGGCCGCGCAGGGCACTGCCGACGCACCTGCCGAGACCTTTTTGAGAGACGCACGGGAGCGCCGGGTACCGTGTCGTCCTCGCAGGGACGATGCAGGGAGATGAGATGACCCGGAGCCGAGGCGGCCGAGCAGTGGCGGCGGTCCTCGGCATCACCCTTGCGCTCTCGGCCTGCGGGGGAGGGGACCCCGCGCCGACCAGCAGCTCCGGCGATGCCAAGCCCACGTCCACGGCGAGCCCGAGCTCGGAGGAGTCCACGGACGTCAACCCGTTCAACGACGACGACCTGCCCGCCGTCGACCCGGGCACGCCGAACAAGCTTCCCGGGGACGCGCGGAAGAACACCAAGGAGGGGGCGCTCGTCTTCTCCCGCTTCTACCTCGAGCAGATGGGTGAGGCGATCCGCACCCGGGAGTCGGCGACGCTGCGCAAGAACTCCCAGGAGTGCCCGGAGTGCGAGAAGTTCATCTCCTGGATCGACTACGGCCGGCTGCGGGGGCTCACGGCCAACCGCAACCCCTACACCGTCCAGGGCGTGACGATCCTCAGCAGCGTCGGCCACGCCCACGAGATCCGCGCCCGAGTGAAGGTCGAGGAAGTGGTGACGAACGACCCGGACGGCCCCTCGGCCCGTGCGGTCGTGCCGAAGCTGGCCCCCGAGGAGGGGGTGACCACCGGTCCGGACGGCGAGGAGACGAGCGTGCCGACGGCGCCAGGTCTCTACAGCGAGGTCCCGGGTGCCTACAGCGCCGCCCTGTCGGTCGCGTGGGTCCACGGCCGGTGGGTCGTGCGCGGCATCTCCTTCGTCTGAACGGGCCGGCCCTCAGGCCGTGGTCGTGGCGCGGCCCAGCTCCAGCGCCCGGCCCGCCGTGCGGGCCGCCGCCTCCGGCGAGGCGAGCGTGATCGGCTCCTCCGCCGTCGTCGTGGGCGGCGTGGACCGTGTGGGGGCGGGGTCCTGCGGGTCGGCGAGCCAGCCGTCGAGCAGCCCCTCGTAGACGTTGCGCGCGCCGGCCCCGTCGGTCGCCTCCCCGAGGGCGGCCAGCGATGCGGTGAGCGAAGGGAGCCCGCCCGGGCTGGTCCCCACGACGGGGGCGGTGGTGCCCCGCACCGCGTCCCGAACCCCGGGCACCCCGAGCACGATGCCCAGGGAGAGGACCGGGTCGCTCGGGGCGAGCAGCACCACGTCGGCGCCGCGCAGCGCCTCCAGCACCCCCGGAGCCGGCGTCGCCCGGTCCAGGCCGGCGACGACGAAGCGGCTCGGAGCCTGCTCGGGGCCGCGTCGCCACTCCTGGACGTGCACGGCGTGCTGGCCCTCCTCGTCCTCGAGCACCGCGTGGGTCTCGACAGGGACGTCGCTCATCGGGAGCACGCGGACCCACTCCGGGACACCCCGGCGGCGGGCCAGCCGCTCGGTCACCTCGGCCAGGCCGTCGCCCCGGGCCAGCCAGCTCGTGCGGGCGAGCGAGGCGCCGACCTCCGCGTCGGTGATCGGGTACCAGTCCGGCTCGGCCCCGAGATCGTCCAGCTCGCGACGCACGACGTCGCCGGAGGCGGCCCCGGAGGGGGCGGGGGAGAGGGCCGCGACGTGGCGGTCCAGGTCCGGGCAGAGCCGCAGCCCCCAGAGCGAGATGTCGTCCCCTGTGTTGACGATCACGGTCACGATGCTGTCGGCGAGGTCGGCGGAGCCGGCGACGTGCTCGACCAGGCCACGGACGAAGGCGGCCCCGACGGGGCCGCCCGAGAGGACGCAGATGTTCATGGGGACCATGGTCCCACCGGGGCGGAACGGTCCCCGCCGGGGTGGACCGTTCGCCGCACAGCCACCCCCTCGGCTTGACGGGCCGGGATCACACACGTGTAATTTCATGTGTGTCATGCCGACGCCGTCGGCCGGACATGGAGTACAGGGTCGGGTGCCGAGGTCGAGGAGGGACCGTGCACGAGCTTCATCTGATAACTGGTGTAGAGGACGAGAGCGAGCTGTCCTGGCAGGAGCGTTCGCTCTGTGCCCAGACGGATCCGGAGGCCTTCTTCCCGGAGAAGGGCGGATCCACGCGAGAGGCGAAGAAGGTCTGCGTCGGCTGCGAGGTGCGCCGTCAGTGCCTGGAGTACGCCCTCGCCCACGACGAGCGTTTCGGCATCTGGGGCGGACTGTCCGAGCGTGAACGCCGCAAGCTGAAGAAGCGCGCGGTCTGAGCCCCGTGAGGTCGTGACCCGCCCGGGTACCGCCTCCGCCACCCCTTCCCGGCGGATGATGGCATCGCTGATGACCATCACCGTGGTGGTCATCGCACGCACTCGGGAAG
>CAYLUX010000043.1:0-18633 GCA_964386935.1 uncultured Janibacter sp. | reverse complement strand
CCAGCGCGGTGAGAGCTGCGGTCCCGCTGGCAGCGGTGAGGACCCGGCCCACCCGTTCGTCCTGGTCCAGGAGCCAAGCGACCTCGTTGCGCGCCGGGGCCTCGTCGTCGACGACGAGGACGTTGATCCCGGGGGAATTCATGGAGGACACACTATGAGATCGGTCCGTGCCGCGGGGGGCCTTCGCGGCGAGCGCCACGGCGCCGGCGCACGGCAGTGACCAGGAGCGTCAGCTGCCAGTGACGGCGTGCCACGAGGAGGGCGGCCGCGTGGAGGGCCACCGCGAGGCACAGCACGGCGAGCGAGGCACCGTGGCCGCCTCCTGTCGCGACGCGGGCCACCGCAGGCAGCGCCCCGAAGAGGAGCGTCGCCACGCCCATGGCGCTGAGGGTCTGCCGACCGAAGGGGTGCATGCCGGGGTTTCGGGCGACCTGGGCGAGGGGGAGCAGGTTGTTGGCCGTGATCGCGGCCGCCCAGCCGATGGCGGCACCCATGAATCCCCATTTCGGGATGAGCCACAGGTCCAGCCCCAGGTTGACCCCGAAGGCCACGATGACGTTGAGGAGGTTCCACAACGACCGGCCGGCCATGTTCAGCACCATGTCGACCATCCCGCACGCGGTGGCGACGAGCATGACGCAGCTGAGGAGCACCAGCGCCGGCGCCGCCTCCGAGTAGCCGTCACCGAAGACCTCCAGCACCCACGACGCGTGGTTGATGAAGACGAAGTACAGCGGCCAGGTGCCCAGGACGAGCCATGCGGTGACCACCTGGTACAGGGATCGCGCGTCGGCGTGGTCGTGACGGGCCAGCGCCTCTCCCAGCAGGGGTTGGATGCTCAAGGAGAGGGCGCGTCCGGCGATCTGACCGAGCACGAGGAAGCGGGTCGCAGCCGTGTAGATGGCCGCATCCGCCAGGCCGGCCAGGGCACCGACGAGCACGATGTCGAAGCGCTGCATGGCGGTCTGGGTGACCGCCGCCAGGGCCCGGGGGGTGGAGAAGGCCCAGAACGGACGGCTCAGGGAACGGACAGTGGCCCGAGAGTCCCGGGTCGTGGCCGGCCCGGCGAGCCGGTGCCACCACCACCATGCGCCGATGGCCACGGGCACGTAGACGATCGCCCAGGCCGCGGGCAGCAGGCCGGGGTCGCCGAACAGGGTGAGTACGGCTGCCACCAGCAGGAGCTGCCCCACGGGGCGCCCGACCTGCTCGACGAGGGCCAGGGCCTTCATGGTCCCGAGCCCCTGGGTGCCGGCCAGGCCGAGGTTGGCCACGGCGGCGACCGGGACGGCGACGGCGAGCACCCGCATCCATCGGGCGAAGTCGGCCGACATCTCCGGGCTGAGCCATCGGCCGAGTGCCTCGGCCCCGACGAAGAGGCCGATGCCGACCAGCACCGACACGAGCAGGACCGGCAGTGCGGCGGTGCGCATGTACGGGCGCGCCAGGTCCGCCCGACCGCGGGACCGGGCCCCCGAGACGAAGTACACGAGGCTGGTCTGGGTCCCGAGGCGCGCCAACCCGGTGGCGAGGAGGAAGAGGCTCGTCGCGGAGAAGAAGAGGCCCGCTTGGGCGTGGGAGCTGAGCCGGGTGATGGTCAGCGTGAGGGCGAAACCGGCCACGGCGGACACGGCCGAGCCGGACAGGGTGAGGATGCTTCCCCGAGCCGCCCGGCGCAGTGACCGGTCCGTGGCCCGGCCTCCGTCCGCCGCCGGCCCGCGGGCCGGGTCAGGACCGTCGGCGAGCGTCATCGGGGTGCCGTCAGGTCGTCGGCCAGGAGGGTCTCCAGCTCGGCGAGCAACCACGCGTCGAGATCGCCACCCCGCGCCCCCGCAGCCAGCTGACCGTCCCGCAGGGCGGACACCCCGCGGTACCAGAGGTAGGCGGCGTGGACCCACGTCGCACTGTCCGGGTCGCCGCCACTGGCGCCGACGAGCTCCGCGGCCCTGCTCCGCAGGGATGCCAGCGCGGTCTGCATCGAGGCGCGACGGCGGGCGAGGCTGACCGCGTAGTGCAGGGCATCCCACCCGAGCGGGCGGTCCGTGGCGAAGCGCTCCCAGTCCCACACCGAGTGGCCGTGGGGCCCTGCGAAGCAGTTCCAGGGCGTGAAGTCACCGTGGGTGGGTCCGGTGGGGACGCCACGTCGGGGAACGGTCCGCTCCAGGGCGTCGCCGGCGCGCCTCAACCGGCGCACCGTCTCCGAGTCGGGGCGGGCCACCAACAGGTCCGTGGCCTCCTGCCACCACGGCCGGCGAAGGGGGTCCGACCGCCCCTCCGGTGCGCTGCCGGCAAGCATGCGCATGGCCGTGGTGGGGACGTCGGTGGGTCCGGGACCGGTCGGTACCGGAGCGAGGACGGCGTAGGGGTGTCCCTGCCAGGCGCCCGAGGCAAGCACGCTCGGGACGACCAGACCGGTGGGTGGATGGGCAGCCAGGTCTTCCAGGGCACGGGTCTCGGCGCGCACCCGGGCATCGGTGAGGTCGTTGACGCCCACCTTGACGAAGGCGAGCGTGGTGCCGCGTCGATCCAACAGGTGCAGGACGGGCTTGCGGTTGGCCCGAGGCGGTCCCAGATGGACCGCCGCGTGCACGCTCGTGCCGAGCAGGTCCTCGACGTGCCCGAGAAGCGTGGCCTGGGGCTTCCCGAGCACGTACTGCCGGGGCGCGAGCCGGGCGGCGCCCGCCCGCGCCAGGGTCGAGAGGGCGCTGGTGCCCCATCGGGCCAGTGACCCCGAGGCAGCCGAGTGGCCGGCGACTCCGGCCGCGGCGCACGCGGCGGGTGCCACCGGCACCAGGAGCCCGTCCTTGGTCCCGGGAACCACTGCGTACCTGCGTTCTGCGCTCGTGGTGGTGAACGGCCGGGTCCGCACTGCCTTGCCACCAGAGGGGAGGAGACAACCGAGAGCCTCGGTCATGCGCTGATCGGGACCGGGCTGCGGGCTCTCGTCCACGAGTCGGGTCCTTTCAGCCGGTGAGGCCACATCGTCACGCGCCCGCAGTATCCTCAGCAGGGGGGTAGGACTACGTACAGTATCGGCCTCGGCCTGCAGCACGGGCTCGAGCGACCCCCGGCCGGTCGTGATCCATCGAGTCGAGGAGCTGCACATGAGTCTCCGGTCGAGCCTGCCCCGGCCGGTGCAGCGAGTCGTGCGCACGGGGTACGTCGCCGCCGGACGGGCCACCGCTGGTGCACGCGTGCTCCCCGACACCATCGTCGTCGGCGCCCAGCGCTGCGGGACGACGTCGCTGTTCCGGGCCCTCTCGCAGCACCCGCAGGTGATCCGTCCGACCTTCAACAAGGGGGTCAACTACTTCGACCTCAACCACCACCGGGGGACGGCTTGGTACGCGGGGCACTTCCCCCTTCGCAGGACCGCGCGCCGAACGGTCCCGGACGGCAGCGACCCGGTGGTCTTCGAGGCCAGCGGGTACTACCTCTTCCATCCCCTGGCGCCGGCCCGGATCGCACGCGACCTGCCCGACGTGAGGGTGATCGCCATGCTCCGCGACCCGGCGGAGCGGGCCTACTCCGCCTGGAAGCACGAGTCCGCACGGGGATTCGAGACGCTGCCCTTCCTGGAGGCCCTGGAGAGGGAGGACGAGCGCCTGCGCGGTCAGACCGAGCGGATGGCCTCGGAGCCCGGCTACGCGAGCTACTCCCACCGGCACCACGCCTATCGGCGCCGGGGGGACTACGTCGCGCAGGTGGAGCACCTCCTCGAGCTCTTCCCGCGGGCACAGGTGCACGTGGTCTACAGCGAGGACTTCTTCACGCAGCCGCAGGACGAATTCGCTCGGTTGTGCAGCTTCCTCGGCCTGCCCTGGGTCGACGGCCTGACCTTCGAGCAGCACAACGCGCGTCCCAGCACGTCGATGCCGTCCGGAGCGGGCGCCTTCCTCGAGCAGGCCCTGGGTGACCAGGCAACCGGCCTCGAGAGGCTCCTCGGCCGACGGCCGCCGTGGAGCGCCCCGGAGGGAGACCGGTGACCGGTTCGGGCGGTGTCGACGGGCAGCAACTCGTGTTCATCGGTGGTCTGCACCGCAGCGGCACCACGGCCCTGGGCAGGATCCTCGGGGATCACCCCGACGTGTCGGGCCTGTCGGGGACCGGTGTGACAGAGGACGAGGGACAGCACCTGCAGCGGGTCTACGAGCCGGCTGCGGCCCGGGGCGGTCCGGGGCGGTTCGCGATGTCACGGCGCGCCCACCTGACGGAGAGCGACGTCGTCGACCCGGCGGCAGCGAGGGAGTCACTCCTGCGTGCGTGGCGGCCGTTCTGGGACACCACGCGACCGTGGCTGGTGGAGAAGTCTCCTCCCAACCTCGTCATGGGCCGCTATCTGCAGACCGTCTTCCCCGGCAGCTCGCTGGTCGTCATCACCAGGCACCCGGTCGTGGTGGCCCTGTCCACCAGCAAGTGGTCGCGGCGGTCCACCCTGACCTCGCTGGTCGAGCACTGGTTCCGGGCCCACGACCTCCTCCGTGAGGACGCGCCGCACCTGCAGCGGCTGCTGGTCCTGCGCTATGAGCGCCTCATCGCGGATCCGCGATCGACCCTGGCCGAGCTGTCCTCGTTCCTCGGCCTGGACGGCACTTTGTCCAGCGAGCGGATCCAGAGCACCCGCTCCAGCTCGTACGTGAATGCCTGGGAGGCGATGGCGACGGGGAATCCGTGGCAGCGCCACCAACGACGGACCATCGAGCAGCGGTTCGCCGCCCGGGCGGAGTCGCACGGCTACGACATCGGTGATCTCGGGCAGCTGCCCGAGCCGAGTCGCCTGGGCTGGACCGGTGGCCGTCCGCGGCAGACGTGATGGATGAGGTTCCGTCGGACGTGGTGACCGCGGCGAGAATGTAGAGTCGTGAGCAGTACTCGAGGTCGAGGACGTTGCACGAGCAGGCAGACGGGGGGTCGCGTGTGAGCAACGTGGGACTGCCCATGTCGCGAGGGATCGCCCCGCTCATGACCGTGATCAGGCATCACGTGCGCACCATCGTCGTGACCATGGTGGTCTTCGTCGGGTTCGCCGGCTTCTACCTCGTGAGTGTGCAGCCCACCTACACCTCGTCCTCCCTCATCCTCCTCAGTCCGGCACCCGGCAACCCGTTGTCGCCGGAGAACGCCTCGGGCGGCGGATCACAGCTGGCCGTCGCCATGGACACCGAGGCACACCTGCTGCCATCCACTGCCGTCAGCAAGGCGGTGTCCAAGGACCTCGGCAGGACCGCCCCGGGCGTCAACGAGGAGCTGGATGTCAGCGTGCCCTCCAACACCCAGATGCTGGAGATCACGTACACCGCGAGCTCCCCTGACCGGGCGGAGGCCGGGGCGCAGGGCTTCGCGGACGCGTACCTGGACTACCGGTCGAAGCGAGCCAGTGCCGGACAGGAGAGCCGGGTCAAGGAGCTTCGCCGTCAGGTGGATGACACCGAGCGTGACCTTCGCAGTGCGTCGGGCGAGGACTCGCAGTCCTCGTCATCCCAGGAGGCGCCGTTGTTGGCTTCTCGGCTCGCGCAGCTCGGCGAGGACCTGAGCGAGGCCGAGTCGGTCAGCACCGATCCCGGGTCCGTCATCAATCCGGCCTCGGACGTGACGGAGTCGAATGAGCTGCCCAGGTGGCTCCTCATCACCGTGGTGGCCGTGCTCGGAGCCCTGACCGGGCTGGCCATCGCCCTGGGACGGGAGTGGCGCAGAGACCTCGTCCGGAACACGGAGGCGGGCGACCTGGGCCTGCCGGCATGGGCCACGGTGGTCGCCTCGGACACGGGGCACCTCATGCGGGCACGTGACACCGCCGAGCACGAGGCGTTTCGCAGCCTGCGAGCAGTGGTCGTGGCCAATGCACCGGGACCACAGGTCCTTGGTGTGACATCCATCGGGAAGAACGTCTCGACGGCGGTCGCCACGAACCTGGCCGTGGTGCTCGGCGAAGCCGACTACTCCGTCCTCCTGGTCGCACCGGGGCTCGAGGGCTCCATGGTCGAGCGCGCCCTGGGCCACCCGCCCCGACACGGTCTGGTCGAGATCCTCGAGGAGCACCTCGATCCGCGCCGGGCCGTGGAGAGCGTGGAGGACGACGTGAGTGTCCTCGTCGGCGGTCAGGACCTGGCGGGGGCCTCCGACCTCCTGTCGAGCCCGGCGTTCAGGGCGATGATCGAGGACCTGCGACGGGACTTCGACTACGTGCTGGTCGATGCCGGCGTCGCCGGGACAGCGGACAGCGACGCACTCCTGCTCGTCACCGACGCCACCGTGGTGGCGGTGCCGACGGAGACCACGACGCGTGCCCAGCTGCAGTCCGCCCTCACGCGCTTCGACCAGCTGGGGATCCGTGCCCTGGGGTCGGTCAGGGTCGACCCGGCTGCTCCGGGGAGTCGGCTCACGCGCCGCTCGCGCTGACGAGCGTGCGCCACGCGGTGCGGGAGTGGCTGTCCTTGAGACGCCAGTCGCTCCTGGCGTTCGTGTTGAAGTACGTGACGAACAGCGCGTCGTTGGCCTCGGCGTAGCGGCCGATGTTGGTCAGCCACCGTGCCCGGCCCGTGCCGTCATCACCGGGGACCACCCTGCTGCCGATCTCGGCGATGCCCCACGCGCGTCCATCGCGCTCCATCGCCCGCACGATGTTGCCGAGCAGGACCCGGGGACGCTCGTAGTAGTCCCGCTGCGGGTCCCAGACCCCGTTGTAGGCGTCGAACGCGAGCGCGTCCACGACGTCGTGGCCGGCGTCGTACGTCCGGTAGTCCCGCTTGGCCTTCGGGTCCATGGTCCACTCCGTCAGGATGAGCGTCGAGGCCAGGTTGGGCTTGCGCTGCTTGTCCTCCAACCTGTCCAGGTGTCGCCACGCGGCGCGGTACTGCGCCGCGGTGAATTCACCGGCACGGATGTTGTCCTCCGGCTCGTGGAAGTAGGACCAGTAGATGGTCTGGTCCTTCGGAGCCGTGGCGAACCACTTCCGGAAGAAGCTGTCGAGCGAACCCGAGGTGATGCGCTTCGGGTTCGCCTTGAACGAGACCACGAGGGTTCGGCCGTCCAGCTGTGCCGCCTGCTGGCTGTCCCACGCGAACGGCAGTCCGGAGGAGAAGTGCCTGACGACCGGGACCGGACCGAAGAGCTTGTCGATGGTCGCGATGCCCTGGGCCAGGGTCTGTCCCTGGGTGGACGCGTTGACTCCGAACAGGGTCTGCTGGTCACTGGTTGCCTGCGTGTCGGCGGTCTTCGAGGGAGTCGCCGGCTGGGCGGCCTCGGCCGAGGTGGGGGCGAGCAGGGTGGCGACCAGAGCGGTGGTGGTCGCGAGGACGGGGGTGAGACGGGGGAACAATGCGCACTCCAGACAGGGGGGGAGGCCGACGGACTCGTGGAAACCCGCAGCGGATGAGCGCACGACCGCAGGGGGATGGGTCGATCGCGTCCACCGCAACGACGGGGGAGGGGAGCCGTGGCGTGGGGGGCGTCGCCAAGGTAACGAGGGTTCGGGCCCCGAACACTCCAGAAGTCCAGAAAAGCCGGGGATCCCTTACCGATAATTGACGGGTCCGCGAGCGTTTCGCGAGCGTGACCCGTTGATCCAGCGGTAACCGACGCCCCGAACGGCACGCAGGTGGTTGCGCGATCCCGCTCGCAGCAGCTTGATCCGCAGTCTGCTCATGTGGGACTCGAGGGCTCGTGCCGTCAGCGGCACGGGCGCCGCGGTGCGGGCGAGCTCCTCGCGGGTGAGCACCCTGCCGGGATGGCGTGAGACCTGCAGGAGGAGATCGAACTCGGTCTTCGTCAGATCGACACCGCGACCGGCGACGAACACCGCGCGGCGGTCCGGGTGGACCTCGATGTCGTCCAGGACGCGAAGAGTCGAGGATCGCCGTGCAGTGGGACTGCCCAACCCGTGCACGCGTCCGAAGGCGTTGAGCCGACTGCGGATGAGTTCCGGGGTGGCCGGCAGGGCGAGGACGTCCTGGGCGCCCCGGTCGAGGAGCAGTGACTCGATCCGGTCGCTCAGGCCGGCGACGAGCACCATGGTGGGGACCTGCAGCCGCACCATGGCGCGGAGGCAGTCCAGCAGCTCGGCGCTGGTGGGTCCGCCGTGCAGGACGGCCAGGTCGGCCGGCGGCAGAGGCTGTTCGCGAACCTCATGCACCGGCAGGATGCTGTGGTCGAGGCTCTCCTTCGAGAGCGCGCCGATGAACAGCCTGAGCTGGTGTTGGACGGGCCGGCAGGGAATCAACCACACATGAGGCGCCATCACTTCGCTCCTGACGAGGAGATGACGACAAATCTTACCGTTTCTTGACCCTTTGTGGTGGGGTCGATTCGTCGCGGGCGGACACCTCGGCGACCAGCAGGACCGGCTCGCTCACACCCCGCGTCCCCAGCGACCCAGCGTCCCGAGGACGAGCTCGCTCGAACGCGGCACCACGGCCACACCCGAGGCGAGCCAGCTGCGCCACTGCAGCGGATCTGATCGAAGGGAGCGTGCGGCCCACCGCCACGCCTCGCGACGCCGGCCGAGGCTCGCGTACGAGAAGGCCACCTGACCCTTGAGCCGGGAGGAGCCCCGCCGGTGTGCGGCCACCTCGGGGTATCGATCGAGGATCCACAGGGAGGACTCGATCCTGGTCTCCCAGTTGCGGGAGAAGTGGGAGGACCTCCCCCAGAGGACGCTCACCAGCGGCTCGTCCACGTGCAGGACAGGACGTACGGCCGAGCTGCGGAACAGGATGTCCCAGTCCTCGCTCTGGCTGCCCGGGATCTGCTCATCGATGAGCCCGACCGATCCCAGCAGGGCGCTGCGGCGGAAGACGAAGGTCGAGGAGTGGAGCATCGACATGCGGGAGACCACGAGCATGTCGTGGGTCACCGCGGTGGTGCCTGCCCGCCGAACTGTCGAGTGGTCCCCGTAGTTGATGACGATCGAGCTGGTCACCATCGGGGACCCGGGGGAGCGGGTCAGGACGTCCACCTGCTTGGTGAGCTTCTCCGGCACCCACTCGTCGTCGTCGTCGCAGAAGGCGACCAGCTCGCCGGTGCTCTCGAGGATCCCCGTGTTGCGGGCTCCCGCGAGCCCGGGAGTCCGCTGATTGGCAAGTACCCGGACGGGGCGGTCCCCTTCGTCGGTCAGGGACATGTCGGGTTCGGCACGGTCGAAGACGACGGTGACGTCGATGCTGCCGGCATAGTCCTGTGCCCGGGCGGCTGCGATCGCCCGCCGCAGCTCCACCGGCCGCTTGTGGGCCGGGATGACGACACTCACCGAGGGAGCACGAGTCATCGGGGAACCCTCCCGTATCCGTAGGTCGCGAGCAGCGGGGCCGTCAGAGCCGTCACGAGCGCGCGGCTGCGCCGCGGGAGCGAGGCCTTCCACGACTCGTCCCGACGGATCCCCACCCGTCCTGTCGCGAACCGCATCGGGTTCCCGCTGCAGGTGTGGGTCGTGGGCAGGTCCACCCAGTCGTGGTCGACGTGATCGTTGGCGTGGGGCTCCAGTCCCGCGAAGGCCAGGGCCGAGCGATGCGCCCCGACCGGGTCGTCGGCCCAGTCCTCGTACCGCAGCAGCATCGTCGGGAGGCGTCCCAGTCGGAGACCGTCGATGACGAGATTGTGCTGGACCCATTTCACGGCGAGCACCGCCGGCGGATAGCGGGTCATGTACCGGGAAGCGGATGTCGTCGCATCCGGTCGGGCGACCTGCTTGGTCCATGAGTAGGCGACTGCCCGGCTGTCCCGCACGCAGTGCAGGACGCGCACATCCAGTCCTTCGGCGTAGCGAAGGACGTAGGGGAGTGACGCCTGCTTGCTGGAGTCGACCACGACGCTGCTCCCGGAGACCTCGGCGGCGGCCCGGTAGATGCGGGAGTAGTGGGACGCGTACTCCCGCACGTCGGTGTGCCAGGCGGTCCCCCCGACGCGCGTGGCCAGTTGAGGGGTACGCACCGTCCGGTCGATCCGGTGCCTCAGCGCCAGGACCCGCTCCGCGTCGACCCGGGCCCAGCCGCCGAATGCCCTCTCTCCGACGTCCGTCCAGAACGAGCACTGCGAGAAGGGCTCACCGCACCCACAGGGCTCGTCGTCGATGAGCGAACGCTGCCACAGGTGGACGACCTCGCCCAGCGGCACCACGCGCTCGTCCGTCCCGAGGCTCAGCTCGAACACCGTCGTGCCGCTCCGTCCTATCCCCCCGATGAAGAGGACCGGAACCGCGGTCTGCGACGCTTTCGCGAACGGTGCGCTCGCACGCACACGACCACCCCCATTGGTTCCACCCCCAGACCCGCGTGGTGCCGATACATCCGTCGAACTCGGCTGACGCGGGACCGTTCGTCCACAACATACACGGCCCGCGACGAGGGGGAGGTGCGTCCGGCCAACCTCTCCTCGATGCGGGAGGCCAGTCGCATGGCGCTGGCATGGTCGGGGTCGGCGATCAGGGCAGAGGGCGGCGGGTGTGCCCGCAGCGCCTCGACGCCGGCGTCCGCGTCGTGGGTGCCCACGGTGGCGATGACCGGTATCGGCAGGCCGGTGGGGCCCGAGGGTCGACTGCCGAACCGGCGCCAGTACCGGTCACCGATCAGGATCAGTGGCACGCCCACGAGGAACCCGATCGCCAGACCGCTGCCCACGCGGATGACGGCGGGATCGCTCGACCGGGTGACGATGGCAGCGCTGATCGACTCGCCCGGGGCGGCCTCCTGCGTCTCGCGCAGGGTCTTGTCGGTCTCGTCTACGTTCTCCCGGATCGCGTACAGCTCCGGCCACACGATCTGGTTCTGGTTGCTCGAGCGGTAGGGGTAGATCGCGCCGTACAGGTCGGTGAGGTCGTCGCGCTTTCGGGTGAGCCGATCCTCCAGCGACCGGTTCGCGGCGACGATCCGTGATTGCCGCTCGTCCAGGTAGGCCTGCGAGGCGGTCTCCACGCTGCGGACGGCGTCGTCCTGGTCGTCGGATCGGTAGGACAGGATCAGCACACGGGTGTTGGTCGCTGCGCTGGGCACGAGGCGGTGGCGCACCGTCGAGGGGTTGGCGCCCGTCTTCGCCGCGACCGCGCGGACCACCGCATCCGATGTGGCCAGATTGGCCTCGGTGTCCAGCGTGGTGGCACGCGTCCCCGGCACGCCGCCGAGGTCGGCGTCCGGGATGAACAGTCGTTGGGTCGCCACGACGGGCGAGCCGAGGGCGACATGTGTCAGGAGCCCTCCGGCGCCTCCGGCGAGGACGCAGGTGGCCACCAGGGCCGAATGGCGCAGCAGTGGATGCGTGATGTCCTGGATCGGGGCGAGACCGGTGTCGTGCTCGCGGCTCAGGACGCCCACACCCACGAAGCCGATGAAGAGGCCGACTCCCACGGCGGAGTAGACGGGCAGGGTGACGGTGAGCGTGAGCAGTGAGCACAGGGCGGCGACACCGGTCGGGGACCTGACTCCCAGGTGCCGGACCAGCTGGCCGACGAGGAAGATGACATACAGCGCGGCGCCGACGAATCCGGCGCCGAAGATGAGCAACCACAGCTGGCCGTGGGTTCCCAGGGGCGGTGGTACGCAGTTGGGGCAGGCGGCGGTCGCGCCCCCGGCGATGGACACGAAGTTGCCCGTGACGTCCCGCGTCGTGCCGAAGCCGATGACGGGTGAGCCCTGGGCGGTCGTGGTGGCTGCGTGGATGCCCAGGTTCGAGCGGACCGAGTCGCTGTGCGGGCTGTCCAGGCGTGCCTGGACCAGGTCGCCGAGGGGGGTGACGAGCACCAGTGCCCCGGCCGCCACCACGAGTCCGACGGCGACCGCGAGCAGACGCACCTTGCCGAGGGCGGCCGACCGCAGGATCAGGAAGCCGACGATGGCGAGGACCGCCACCCACGTGCCGCGGTTCAGCGAGGAGATGATCGTGACCCCCGCCGCGATCAGGACCACGACGGCTGCCACCCGCCAGGACCTGCCGCGGTACCACCAGGCCGCGACGAGGTAGGGCAGCGTGCAGGCGATCACCAGGCCCCACTCGTTCGTGAAGGCGAAGGGGGCGCTGGGCCTGGCCTGTGGGTCACCCAGGAATGTCTGCACCTGGGCGACCTGCACGTGGAGGAGGTCCTGGACGATGGACTGCTTCGCGAGTCCTCGCGGAAGGGCCGCCTGGAGGAGTGACGGGAACTCCAGGCTCGGCACGGCGAGTCCGAGGAGTCCGCCGGCGACGAGGATGACGAAGAACCACGCGAGGACCCGTGAGATCCACTCCGGCGAGATCCGTGGCCGTGCGTTGATGATGTAGAGGGCGACGACGGTGGCGGCGACGTACCACGCGAAGCGGTACGCGAAGGGCAGGTACGCGGTCAGGCTCGAGTCCGGGAGGGTGCCCGGTGCGTGCACCTGCATCACGAAGAGCCCGGTGAGCAGCCATGCCAGCCACATCAGCCACACCCCGAAACCTCGCGGCATGAGCGTGCTTCGGTACCGCATGAGCTCGCGCAGCATGAGCACGGTCATGGCGAAGAACATCAGCTGCCAGATGCCCAGGATCCACCACACGGGCAGTCCCAGGAAGGCGACGGCAAGCGGCCACCCGGGCGTTCCCCGTCGTGGGCCGAGCGCAGGAGCGCTCTCGGTCGTGGCCCCCTTCGGCACCTCCGTCATGGGAGGGAACCGACCCGGTCGCCCTCACCCATGAGCAGCCCCCCACTCGAACCGTCCCGCCCCGTCACGTGCGGCGTCGGCCGATGCTACCAACACGCGTCTCGCGAAAGTCGTTGACAACTCCGTCGACGGAAGCGTCATACTTGTTGGCAGCGGGGCGACTTGCGCCGCTGCACCTCTGGGGAGAGGTGGGGGGACATGAAGCACGGGGAAGCATGCTCTGGTTCGTGGTCACTGACCACGGGACTGTCGAGCCAGGGCCGGGGGGCGATGACGTGATGAGCCACAAAGAAGTAGACGTGAAGCGTCGTGACGAAGTGGACCCGGCCGAGGTGGTGCCGGTTGCGGACCTGCCAGTGGCCGACCTGCCCAGGGGCGAAGTCGTCGGATGCTCGGCAGTTCCGGCTCGTGGTCGTGCCCGACTGGTCTTCGCGCTGCACGTCGGCGGACTGCTCCATCTGGAGCACCGGGCCTTCCGCGAAGCACTGAATGGTGCGGACGTGCTCTACGCGGACGGTGCCGCAGTCGTGTTGCTCGCACGCCTTGCGGGGGCCCGCCGTATCGAGAGGGCTCCGACGACGGACATCGGTGCGCCGGTACTGCGTGAGGTATCGCGCCGACTGGGCCGGCCAGCGCGGGTCGCCCTCGTCGGCGGTCCCCCGGGACTGGCGCGACGAGCGGGAGAGGTGCTCGTCGAGTCGACCGGGGTGGACGTCGTCGCCACCCACAGCGGCTACTTCACCGATGACGCGGTCGTGCTCGACCTGTTGCGCCACTCTCGTCCCGACGTGGTGGTCCTCGGTCTGGGGATGCCGAAGGAGGCGGTGTGGGTCCACCAGCACAGTGATGCACTGCCCCGCGCGGTGGTGCTCACCTGCGGAGGGTGGTTCGGGTTCCTCACCGGCGCCGAACGCAGGGCACCGCAGTGGCTGCAGACGGCCGGTCTCGAGTGGACCTACCGCTTGTCCCAGCAGTTCCCTCGACTGGCCGGACGCTATGCACGTGGTGCTCTGCGCGTGGCGCGCCTGGCGCCCCACCAGCTGGCCGTGCGGTCCACAGAGGGCACGGCCCGTCCCTAGGGCAGCTCGTCGCCGTGGAGACGGAAGCGGGCCGCGTCCAATCGGGCGAGTGTCGGGCCGGCCACCTCTTCGATCTCCTCGATCTCGTCACGAGTCAGCTGCTCACGCCAGGCGTGGGCAACGGCCGCCGGTGCGCGGTCGAAGTGGTGGAGCGTGTGGTCCGAGGGCTGAGGGGTGGATGTCGCCGCCCCGGCTCCTCCCCGGTCATCGCCTGAGAACTCACGGGCCGACGAGGCGTTCCAGCCGAGGCCGAGCTCGTCGAACAGACGATGAGCCGCGTCTGCCCCCTTCGTGGCGATCTCGTCGTGGGCCAGGACGATCGTGTCGGTCGTGGCCAGGTCGTCCAGGGCGAGGACATGGAGGCCGGCCCAGAAGAGTCCCATCTCGGCGGCCTCGCTGGTCGGGTGGCCGGGCTCGCTCCGTGCCAGGTCCAGGTCCACTGCCTGATCGGGGTTCCGGCGCAGGATCGGGGCGATCTGGTCGAGGTCGGGCGTCCAGCCCATGCGGCGGTAGCTCGCCAGGACCGCGCCCGGGTGCCGGTAGATCAGGACCGCCCGAGCACCTGTGACGCGTCGGATGGCCGCGATGGACAACATGGCGAAGGGATCCTTCATGATCACCCGTGTCCGTGCGAAGGGGGCCGCCCACTGGCGTCGGCCGTACCGGCTGTACACGAACGGGTTCACGCCTCGGTAGGCCGACCTGAGGGCTCGCTGCTGCTTCGGCGATGGCTGCTGCAGACGGGACCACCCGTCGAGCGTTCCGCCCAAGGAGTACTGACGGGCTCCCGGGTTCATCGGCTCGCGTCCGGTCATTGCCGTCCCGGGCGCCGTGGCCAGGAGCCGCGCCAGCCACGTGGTGCCCGACCGCGGCACTCCTGTCACCAGGATGGCCGGTGGCCGAACGTCATCCCCCATGAGCAGCCCCCCACTTGCCGCGTCCCGCCCCGTCATGTAAAGCGTCGGCCGATGCTACCAACACGGGCCCCGCAAAGTTGTTGACAACTCCTTCGGCGGAGGCGTCATACTTGATCTCAGCGGGACAACGTTTGTCGCGCTGCACCTTTGGGGAAGGGTGGAGGGGGAAACATGAAGGTTCGTCGGCGAACCATGCTCTGGTCCGCGGTCACGGTGCTGCTCATGACGCTGTCGGTGGGCGTGCCCTCCGCTGTGTCCAGCCCGGCGTCGACGTCCAACCAGGGCGCTACCGGCAGTGACGTCACCGGAGGCTTGGCAGGTCACGACGGGGTCGTCTCGAGCGTCCCGGCCGGCTGGACGCCGCAGATCCTCAACGGCAAGGTGTTCGGCATCGCGCAGACGGGGGACACGGCTGTGGTCGGGGGGTCCTTCACGGAGGCCTCCCAGACGTGGGGAGGGACGGTGCGGGACCAGTCCCGGCTGCTCGCCCTCGACGCTGACGGCGGCAAGCTCAATGCCGCCTTCGACCCGACGATCTCGGGTGGTCAGGTGAATGCGGTCATCCCGGGCCCGACTCCGGGGACCGTCTACGTCGGTGGAACCTTCCCGGGGATCAACGGGCAGAGCGGCCGGGTCTTCCTGCTCGACGCCTCGACCGGCGAGCTCATCAAGTCCTTCTCCCCGCCACCGATGAACGGACAGGTGCGCGACCTCGTCCTCTCCGGAGGCCGGCTCTACGTCGCGGGGTTGTTCAACAAGGTCGGGGGAAGTCAGCACCGTGGGCTGGTCGCCCTCGACGCGAGCAGCGGTAAGACCCTGGACTTCGTGCAGGTCCAGCTCACCGAGAACCACAACTGGACGAAGGGCTCGGACGGGGCCCGGGCGGGAGTGGGCGCCTCGAAGATCGCGATCGACCCGGCCGGGAAGACGCTCGCCGTGATCGGGAACTTCCGCAAGGCGGACGGGCTCGACCGTGATCAGATGGCGCTGATCGACCTCACGGGAACGAAAGCGGCCGTGCGCCCGGACTGGCGGACCAGACGGTACGAGCCGGCCTGCTACTCGTGGGCCTTCGACACGTACGTGCGTGATCTGGCGGCTTCTCCGGACGGGGACTACTTCGTCGTGTCCACGACCGGTGGGGGCAACAAGGGGACGCTGTGCGACTCGACGGCGCGGTGGGACATCGACGACCGGGGTGACGACGTCCAGCCGGCCTGGGTCGACGAGAGCGGGGGAGACTCACTCCTCGGCGTCACGACGAGTGGTACGGCGGTGTACGCCGGCGGCCACGAGCGCTGGGCCAACAACCACAACGGCAAGGACAACCCCAAGCCGGGGTCCGTCCCGCGGCCCGGCCTGACCGGCTACGACGCGGTGAGCGGCATCCCCCTCGCGTGGAACCCCGGACGTCACCCACGCGGTGTCGGCGCCGA
Source organism: uncultured Janibacter sp. (assembly GCA_964386935.1). Classification (GTDB taxonomy): domain Bacteria; phylum Actinomycetota; class Actinomycetes; order Actinomycetales; family Dermatophilaceae; genus Janibacter. The sequence continues at coordinate 2,596 of CAYLUX010000043.1, read as the reverse complement.
GGAGTTCACCGTCACGGACAGCGGTCTGTGGATGGGATCGGACGGGATGTGGGTCGGGAAGTTCGACTACCGGCGGGCACGGCTGGCGTTCTTCCCGCGCCAGGGTGGTTACGAGCTGGGGGAGGGCGACACCGGCGGCCTGCCGTCCAACGCCTACTTCGTCGGCTCCGGTCAGGGCGGGGCGCCGTCGGGACTCGGGCGCGTGTGGTTCACCGGTGACGCGGTGGCCGACCCACCCGAGGAGGCTCCCGACGCCGACATCGACTGGGGGTCGGTCCGCGGTGCGGAGATGATCGATGGTGAGCTCTTCTACACGACCAAGGATGCCGTGTTCCACCGCCGCAGCTTCGATGGTCAGAAGTTCGGCCCCGACGAGACCATCGACCCGTACCGGGATCCGTACTGGAAGGACTTCCCCACCGGGTCGAAGGACACCACGTACGGCGGGGTCCAACCCTCCTTCTACGGGCAGATCTCCTCGATCCGAGGAGTGGCCTACCTCGATCACGAGATGTACTACACCCGCGACGGTTCCGACTCGCTCTATGCCCGGGGGTTCCTCCCCGACAGCGGCATCCTGCGGGAGACCACCCGTACCGTCCAAGGGTTCGACGAGCCGAACGTCGGCGAGCTGTTCTTCGACGACTCCGGAAAGCACCTCTACTTCACCAACACCTCGACCGGTGAGCTCTCCCGCATCGGCTGGGACGGTGACCGGCCGCAGGGCAAGGCGAAGGTCGTGAGCGGCCCGGAGATCGATGACATGGACTGGCGATCCAGGGCACTCTTCCTGGCCGACGGACCGCGTCCCGCCGACGCGAACACGTCACCGGTGGCGAAGGTGGACTCCGACTGCGAGGCGTTGGCGTGCACCTTCGACGGCACCCGCTCCGAGGACCCCGACGGGTCGATCGCCTCGTACGAGTGGGACTTCGGGGACGGGGACACCGCCAGAGGTGCGAAGCCGGCCCACACCTATGACGCTGCGGGTGACTACACCGTCACGCTGACCGTCACCGACGATCGAGGGGCCACGGCCAAAGCCGCGTCCGAGGTACAGGTCCAGGACGACACGGCTGCCGCGCAACCCGAGCTCGTCGGTGTCAGCGCCGGCAAGGCCCACTCCAAGAAGGTCACGGCGGCGATCCCCGACGGCGTCCAGGAGGGAGACACGATCATGGCCTTCCTGACGGCCAGCGATGACGAGGCAGTGACCGGGCCGAGCGGAGTCGGCAGCTGGAACCTGGAGGACGAGACCCTCTTCGCCCCCATGGCCGTGCGGATGTACTCCCACGTCGCGGACGGGAGCGAAGCCGGCAAGACGCTCACGGTGTCCGGCGACACCCGGGCCAAGTGGGACCTGACCGTGGTCGCCTACCGCGGCACCGGGGACGACCCGATCGAGGTGCTGAAGACGAAGACCGTCCGCAACACCGCCAGCCACACGTCCCCGGAGGTGACGGTCAACGGCGCGAACCGGACGGGATTGACCTACTGGTCCGACCGTGGCGGCAGCACCACCGAGTGGACGGCTCCGGCCGGTCCGTCGGTGCTGTCCACCCAGGTCGGCTCCGGTGGTGGACGAGTCAGCTCCCTGCTGGTCGCTGAACCGGCTCCACCCGGTACATACGGGGGGCTCACCGCCAAGACCGATGCCCCCACGTCCCGGGCGGCCTCCATGACGGTGGTGCTCGCGCCATGAGCAGGGCAGAGCAGGCAGCGCGGGGAAGAAGGGGACCCGCGACCGGATGGACACGGGCAGGAGTCGCCGTCGTGGCGGCAGTGGTGACGATCCTCTCCGGCTGCGGATCGTCCGGTCCCAGCGAACCCAGGGGGGCGAGCACGAGCGAGGGCGCCGCGAGCTCGGCCCGGACGCACGGGTCGTCGAGCGGCCCCACCAAGGACCGGGACCCGAGTGTGGCACCGTCGTCGACCTCGTCGACAGAGGACACCGAGCGTTCGGGGGGACGGGCGGCCGCGCCCTCGCCGGGCGCGCGGTCCAACGCCTCGCCCCGGAAGGACGCACCGGGACAACCGCGATCCGCCAAGCCCACGCTCGAACCACGTCCTGACGCGGACCTGAGCAACAAGAAGATCCCGAAGATCTACTCCGACGACGTCGCGCCGGGCAGGCAGGTGACCGCGACCCTGTGCAACCTGAACCGGGGGCACCTCGAGGTCCTCGAGGAGCACATCGTCGGTCCGGGCGGGGTCGACGACTCCAACCTGCGTCTGGCGCTCATATCCCTCGGCGACCTCCTCGATGTGTGGGAGGGCCTCACCTGGGACTTCCCCGGGGCAGCCGACGACATCGACACGGCACGAGACGTGTACGCATCGTGGGACCTCGCCCTGGCCCTGCGGGAGTCGGGTGACCCCGCCGGAGCACAGGACCAGCTCGACGCGGCGTCCAAGGCCATCGACCAGCTTCCAGCGGATCCGGAGGTGAACCGGAGCTGCGGCAACTAGTGCCGTGCCTCCGGGCGGTGGTCGGCGACCACAGCCGCTGAGCGGGCTTATGCAGGATCCTCCAGTGCCGGCGAGTACTTCGGCACCCGGAAGGAGACCCGCATGCCGGCCCCGGGGGCGGTGTCCA
>CAYLUX010000042.1:0-18998 GCA_964386935.1 uncultured Janibacter sp. | reverse complement strand
GGCGTGAGCGAGGTCGTGACCCAGGAGGGGCTGACCGAGGTCGGCCCCGGGGCCGTGGCCCGCGCCATGGCGAAGGGGGCCTCCCGCGCCCGGGAAAGCGTCGTGCGGCCCCAGGAGGGGACCATCCTCTCGGTGGCCGATGCCACCGCGGCGGAGGCGGCCCGGCTCGTCGATGCCGGGGCCGGCCTGGGGGAGCTGAGCCGCGGTCTCGTCGAGGCGGCCCGCACCGCGCTCGCCCGCACCCCCGAGCAGCTCGAGGTGCTCGAGCGCGCCGGCGTCGTCGACGCCGGCGGGGCCGGTTTCCTGCTCTTCGTCGAAGCGCTGGACCAGGTCGTGCACGAGGTCGGCCGGCAGACCCGATTCGCCGTCGACGAGTTCATCCTCAACCCCACCCTCGAGCGCCGGACCGAGTGGTCCGAGCGGCGCGACGCCGGGGAGGGCGAGGTCGATGACCACGACGGGCCCGCCTACGAGGTGATGTACCTGCTCGACGACCTCGACGACCAGCGGCTGCAGCGGCTGCGCACCGACCTGGACACCATCGGCGACAGCGTCGTCGTCTCCAGCGCGGTCGACGTCTCCCACGTGCACGTCCACACCGACGACATCGGCGCCGCCCTCGAGGCCGGCCTGGCCCACGCCCTCCCGCGCAGGGTCGCCGTCACCCTGCTGGAGACGATGCCCCCCGCACCGCGGGTCGGCCTGTCGGTCGTCGCCTGCGCCGCGGGCACGGGCATCGCCGCCGTGCTCGAGGAGGCCGGCGCCAGCATCACGGTCGCCTCCGGCCCCGGGCACCGTGCATCCGCCGGTGAGCTGGTCAATGCCATCCGGGCCACCGGCACGCAGGAGGTCCTCCTGCTGCCCAACGACCGGGACACTCGGATGGCGGCCGACGCGGCGGCCCAGGCGGTGGCGGGGGAGGGCCTGACGGTGCACGTCGTCGCCTCGGGCACGGCGATCCAGGGCATTGCGGCGCTCGCGGTCTTCGACCCCGGCCTCACCGCCACCCAGAACGTCGTCGCCATGACCCACGCCGCCGCCGCGACGCAGCACGGGGCGGTCACCATCGCCGTCAAGGAGGGGCTCACCAGCGGCGGCCCGTGCCGGATCGGTGACGTCCTGGGCGTCGTGAGCGGCGACATCACGATCGTCGGGTCCGACTTCGACGAGGTCGCCTGGCAGGTGCTCGACGCCATCACCGGCCTCGGCGCCGAGCTAGTCACCCTCGTCCACGGCCAGGACCTGCCCGGCGGCGCGCTCGATCGCCTCACCGAGCGGCTCGGGCACCGCCCCGGCATGGAGGTCGAGGTCATCGACGGCGGCCAGCCGCACTACCCCCTCCTCCTCGGGGCCGAGTAGTGGCGGGTGAGGAGACGAGGCTCAAGGGGCTGATCGGCGGCCAGGCCGCGGGCCGGCTCGCCAAGCACAGGGACATCGAGACCGTCGGGCAGCTGCTCGACTTCTGGCCCCGCCGGTACCGCACCGCCGAGGCCGATCTAGGCCAGCCCCGGATCGGTGACTTCCTCGTCGCCGTCGCGCGCGTGGAGTCCGCCCAGACCCGCTCGATGAAGTCCCGCCGCGGCCGGATGCTCGAGGCGACGATCACCGACGGTCGATCCCGCATGCGGGTGACCTTCTTCGACGCCCGGGGCCACGAGCACAAGCTGGTCGCGGGTCGGGAGTTCCTCTTCGCCGGCTCCGTCACCGAGTACCGCGGCGTGCGCCAGCTGGCCCACCCCGGCTACGCGACCCTCGAGGAGGCGGCCGCCCTCGGCGAGCTCGGGGACGCCGACCACACCGGCCTGATCCCGATCTACCGGCACGTACCGGGCGTCCACCCGTGGACGATCACCCGGTGCGTACGGTTGGTGCTCGGCCAGCTGGACGAGGTCACCGACGCCATCCCCGAGTCCGTGCGCAGCCGCCGGGACCTGCTGGACCGGGCCGGCGCCCTTCGCGCGGTGCACGCACCCCGCACCCGCGCCGACGTCGAGGCCGGCCGCCGCCGGCTGCGCTACGAGGAGGCCCTGATCCTGCAGTGCCTGCTCGGGCAGCGCCGGCTCGAGGCCTCCCGGGTGGCCACGACCGGGCGCGGGCAGGTCGAGGGTGGGCTGCTCGCCTCCTTCGACCAGCGGTTGCCCTTCGAGCTGACCGAGGGCCAGCAGCGGGTCAGCCGCGAGATCCTCACCGAGATGGCCCGGCCGACTCCGATGCACCGGCTGCTGCAGGGTGAGGTCGGCTCCGGCAAGACGATCCTCGCCCTCCGCGCGATGCTCGCGGCCGTCGACGCCGGCGGGCAGGCGGTGCTGCTCGCCCCGACGGAGGTCCTCGCGGCCCAGCACGAGAGCTCCATCCGCGGGATGCTCGGTGACCTGGCCGAAGGGGGGATGCTCGGCGGCGCCGAGAACGCCACCCGCGTCGCGCTGCTCACCGGGTCGATGTCCGCCGCACGGCGGCGGGAGGCACTGCTGGAGATCGCCTCCGGTCAGGCCGGCCTGGTCATCGGCACCCACGCGCTGCTCGAGGACGAGGTCAGCTTCGCCGACCTCGCGCTCGTCGTCGTCGACGAGCAGCACCGCTTCGGTGTCGAGCAGCGGGATGCGTTGCGCGCCAAGGGTAAGACGCCGCCGCATCTGCTCGTGATGACCGCGACCCCTATCCCGCGGACCGTGGCCATGACGGTCTTCGGAGACATGGAGACCTCGACCCTGCGGGAGCTGCCGCGCGGTCGGGCACCGATCACCACCCACCTCGTGCCGACCGGCAGGCCGGGCTGGGTGGATCGCACTTGGCAGCGGGTCGCCGAGGAGGTCGCCGCCGGCCGGCAGGCCTATGTCGTCTGCCCGCGTATCGGCGGCGACGAGAAGGACGACCTCGAAGGCGTCGACCTCGTCGCCGAGGAGGGGCTCGTCGACGACGAGGCCGACGACGGCGAGCGGGTCGAGGACGACTCCTCGGAGCGGCCCCTCGCGGGGGTCCTCGAGACCGTCACCGAGCTGCGCGAGCACCCCGCGCTCGCGGACCTGACGATCGAGGTCCTCCACGGCCGGATGCCCTCGGAGGAGAAGGAGTCGGTCATGGCCCGCTACGCCGCCGGCGAGGTCGACGTACTCGTCTCGACGACGGTCATCGAGGTCGGCGTCGACGTGCCCAATGCCTCGGCCATGGTCATCATGGACGCCGACCGCTTCGGTGTCTCCCAGCTACACCAGCTGCGCGGCCGGGTCGGCCGGGGCCGCGACCCGGGCATCTGCCTGCTCATGACGGCCACCGAGAGCGACTCCGCGCTCGAGCGGCTGTCCGCGGTGGCCGGGACCACCGACGGCTTCGAGCTGGCGCGGCTCGACCTCACCCAGCGCCGCGAGGGCGACGTGCTCGGCTCCGCACAACACGGGGCGCGCACCCACCTGCAGCACCTGTCGGTGCTGCGCGACGAGGAACTCATCGAGGCCGCCCGCGAGGACGCCGCCGTGCTCCTCGAGGAGGACGAGGACCTCAGCGGGTACCCGGACCTGCACGCCCGCATCGCCGACTGGCTCGACGCCGAGCGGGCCGCCTACCTCGAGAAGGGCTGACCGCCCTTCGGTTGGGTCGTGCCGCCGCGCATGGCGCATCATGGTGCCCGTGACCCGAATCATCAGCGGTGAGGCCGGCGGACGGCGGCTGCGCACACCCAGCGGCGAGCGGACCCGACCCACGAGCGACCGGGTCCGCGAGGCACTCTTCTCCTCCCTGGAGGCCCGGGGCGTCCTCGAGGGCGCGCACGTCATGGACCTCTACGCGGGCTCCGGTGCCCTCGGCCTCGAGGCCGCCAGCCGCGGTGCAGCGAGCGTGCTCCTCGTCGAGTCCGACCGAGGCGCCTCGGCGACCATCCGCGCGAACATCTCCGAGGTCGGGGTCGGCGGCGCCCGGCTGCTCTCCAGCACCGTCGAGCGCGCGCTGGACCAACCCGCCTCGCTGCGTTACGACGTCGTGCTCGCCGACCCGCCGTACGACGTGACGGAGGAGTCCCTCGCCCGCGTCCTGGACATGCTGCTCACCCAGCAGTGGCTCACCCAGGAGCCGGTGGTCGTCGTGGAGCGATCCTCCCGGTCGCCGGAGCCGGACTGGCCCGCTGGCATCGTCGGCGAGGGGCCGAAGCGCTACGGCGAGACGGTCCTGTGGTTCGCGGGCCTGGTCGCGCCCGACTTCCAGATCTGAGTCCGCTCCCGGGGTGTGGTCCGCGCCCGGTGTGCCTACCGTGAGGGCATGGACCACTTCACGATCCCGCGTCCCGGAGGCGGCGACATTGTCGACCTCATCACCAATGACCACCGCCTCCTCGAGGACCTCATGCGCGCTCTGCGTGACGAGATGGCCGACCGGGCAGCGGCCCGGGCCTCCTTCGCCGAGGTGCTGGTCGCGCACAGCATCGCCGAGGAGGAGGCGGTCTATCCCCGGCTGCGGAAGAAGGACGTCATCGAGGCGGACGAGGCGGACGAGGGGGAGGAGGAGCACGCTGCGACGAACGAGTGCCTGCTGCGGCTGCTGCGCACCGATGTCTCGGCGACGGAGGACTTCGAGTCCGCGATCGAGCTGGTGGCCGAGATCCTGAACCACCACATCAACGAGGAGGAGATCTCCATCCTCAACCCGGCGCAGACCGAGACGCCGCAAGACGTGCGTGAGCAGCTCGGTGCCTCCTGGGCCGCCCGCCGCAACCAGCTGCTCGATGAGGGTTGTGCCTCGACCGAGCAGGTCCAGCAGCTGGTCGACTCCGCCTACGAGGGCGGCCTGCTGCCCAACGACGACCAGCCGGAGGGCTGAGTCGCCCGCGTGGCACGATGGCCGACATGACTTCTCGTGCGGTCTGCCCCGGCTCCTACGACCCCGTGCACGTCGGCCACGTCGACGTCTTCCGAAGGGCTGCAGGGCTCTTCGACGAGGTCGTCGTCGCGATCCTGCACAACCCGGCCAAGGCGGGCACCTTCACCGTCGAGGAGCGGGTCGGGTTCATCCGCGAGCAGGTGGCGGATCTGGACAACGTGCGTGTGGAGGCCTTCGCGAACCGGCTGATCGTCGACGTGTGCACCGAGCTGGATGCCCGGGCGATGGTCAAGGGACTGCGGGGCGAGACCGACTTCTCCTTCGAGTGGCCGATGGCGCTGATGAACCGACACCTGAGCGGCGTCGAGACCGTCTTCCTGCCCGGCGACCCCCGCCACGAGCACATCTCCTCCTCCCTCGTGAAGGAGGTCGCCCGCTTCGGCGGTGACGTCACCGGTCTCGTGACCGACGAGGTCCGCGACTCGCTCGCCGAGAGGCTGGCCCAGGGCTGAGCCCCGGCCGCCCGCCCCCTTCGCCGGTTTGGGGCCCAGGGCACCGAACCGGTAGTCTTGCCCGTCGGTCCATGTCGTGATGTCGTGGGCCGTCCTCTCGTCGGAGACTGGAGTCATGGACCGCAACACCCCCGCCTCGCCCCTGGTGCTGGATGCCAAGGAAGTGGGCCGTCGTCCCGGGGTGATGCGGGAGCTCGACTTCACCGCCGGCGCGCCAGCCGACTTCGGCACGGACGTCATCGGCGTCCCGGAGGGCCAGTCCATGGGCCTCGGGGTGCGGATGGAGTCCGTGCACGAGGGTGTGCTGGTCACGGGGACGGTCTCGGCCACGGCGAAGGGGGCCTGCGTGCGGTGCTTGGACGAGATCGACCTGCCGGTCGAGACCTCCTTCCAGGAGCTGTTCGTCTGGCCCGATCGGGCGGAGCACCACCGTGAGGTGGACGCCGAGTCCGACGAGGAGGAGCACTTCATCGAGGACGATCGGATCGACCTCGAGCCGGTGCTGCGGGACGCGGTTGTGCCGAACCTGCCCTTCCAACCGGTGTGCCGGGAGGACTGCCCCGGTCTGTGCTCCGAGTGCGGAGCGCGGCTCGAGGACGACCCGGAGCACCATCACGAGCAGATCGACCCCCGGTGGGCGGCTCTCGAGGCACTGCAGCCTCTGGCCGACCGGCCGGGGACAGAGAACGACGAAGAGAAGAGGAACTGACGTGGCCGTCCCGAAGCGGAAGCTGTCGCGCTCGAACACCCGTAGCCGTCGCGCCAACTGGAAGGCGACGCCCGCGGCGCTCTCGACCTGCCCGCAGTGCAAGTCGCCGGCGCCGTCGCACATGGCCTGCCCCAGCTGCGGCACCTACAAGGGTCGCTACTACGCGACCGCGGACCGCACCGAGCACCAGTCCTGAGCCGACGCTCGCCGTGAGCGGACGAGCGAAGGCCGAGGAGCAGCGACCCGTCGCCGGTCTGCTCGGTTACCTCGACGAGGTGACCGGGGAGAGCACCGACGAGTCGCTGCTCACGCGTGCCCTGACGCACCGCTCGTACTCCTACGAGCACGGCGGACTGCCGCACAACGAGCGTCTGGAGTTCCTCGGGGACTCGGTGCTCGGACTTGTGGTCACCGACCACATCTTCGGCGCCCACCCCGACATCAGCGAGGGGGAGCTGGCCAAGCTGCGGGCCGCCGTGGTCAACATGCGCGCCCTGGCCGCCGTCGGGCGCGAGATCGACTTGGGTTCCTACATCCGTCTCGGGCGCGGCGAGGTCACGACCGGTGGCCGGGACAAGCCCTCGATCCTCGCCGACACCGTCGAGGCGGTCATCGGCGCCGTCTACCGCTCGACCCCCGAGCCCGGAGGCCTTGCTGCCGCGGGTCGGCTCGTGCACGCCCTCCTCGACGAGCGGATGGTGGCCGCCGCCGGCATGGGGGCCGGGCTGGACTGGAAGACCTCGCTGCAGGAGGTCGCCGCCGCAGCCGACCTGACCGCGCCCTGGTACCGGACCACCGCCGAGGGACCGGACCACGACAAGACCTTCACCGCCGAGGTCGTCGTCGGTGACGAGGTGCGTGGCGTGGCCACCGGCGGCACCAAGAAGGACGCCGAGCAGCAGGCCGCCGCGATCGCCTACGAGGCGCTGAAGGGGGCCGCCGCGGCCCCCACGACGGACTGAGGTGCCCGAGCTCCCCGAGGTCGAGGTCGTCCGCCGCGGCTTGGCCGAGCACGCTGGCGGTCGCACGATCGAGGCCGTGCGCCTCACCGGTCTGCGGGTCGCGCGTCGGCACGCACCCGGGCCCCGGGATCTCGAGGACCGCCTCGTCGGACGCGCCATCACCGGCGCGCACCGGCGCGGCAAGTATCTGTGGCTCGCCCTCGGCGCCGGACCGGAGGCCGAGCCGGACGAGGCGCTCATCGTCCACCTCGGTATGAGCGGACAGCTCCTCGTCAGCGAGGCGGGTGCGCCCGAGGCTCGCCACACCCACGCCCGCGTCGCCTTCACCGACGGGGGAGCGGAGCTGCGCTTCGTCGACCAGCGGACCTTCGGCGGGCTCGCGCTGGCCGACCTCGTCGACGGGATCCCCACGCCCGTCGCCCATATCGCGCGCGACCCCTTCGACCCGGGTTTCGACCGGCAGGCGACGATCCGGGACATCAAGCGCCGCCGCAGCGGCATCAAACGGGTGCTGCTGAACCAGACCGTGGTCTCCGGCATCGGCAACATCTACGCCGACGAGGCGTTGTGGCGGGCCGGCGTCCACGGCGAACGGCTTGCCTCCGCCCTCACCAAGCCCGCGATCGGCCGGCTGCTCGACCACGCGAAGGACGTCATGGCGGATGCCCTGGCGCAGGGCGGGACGAGCTTCGACTCGCTCTACGTCAACGTCAACGGTGCCTCGGGCTACTTCGACCGGTCCCTGTCCGCCTACGGCAGGGAGGGGCAGCCGTGCCTGCGCTGCGGGACCCCGATGCGTCGGGAGCAGTTCACGAATCGCAGCTCCACCAGCTGCCCCCGGTGCCAGGTGCGCCCCCGCCACGCGGGGTGAGGCCGCGGCGGGTCCTCGGAACGCGCTAGCGTGGCTGTGCCAGCAGCCGTGCCACCAAGGGGGCCGTCATGACCGCGACGGTGCGCGTGAGGCACTTCTTCGCGCCCCTGGTGGCAGCGGTGCTGCTGGTCGGCTGCACGAACACCCCGGACCCGTCGGAGTCCGACCGGACGGGCACGACCTCGACACGGACCGCAGGAGACACCGGCGCCGTCACGACGATCACCTCAGGTCTGGAGGCACCCTGGTCGATCGCCTTCGATGGCGACACCGCACTCGTCAGCGAGCGGGACTCCGGCCGGATCCTCGAGCTCGACGCCGACGGCGACCAGCGGGAGGTCGGGACGATCGAGGGCGTGACGCCGAAGGGGGAGGGTGGCCTGCTGGGCATCGCCGTCCACGAGGACCACCTGTACGCCTACTTCACCGCGGGGGAGGAGAACCGTGTTGAGCGCTTCGAGCTGACCGGTCGGCCTGGTTCCCTCGGTCTGGGGGAGCCGGAGACGGTCCTCGAGGGCCTGGACGCGGCGAGCTACCACGACGGCGGCCGGATTGCCTTCGGCCCGGACGGCATGCTGTACGTGACCGTCGGCGACGCCGGCGACAGCGCTGCGGCCCAGGACCGGAAGTCGCTCTCGGGCACGATCCTGCGGGTGACCGCGGACGGTGACGTGCCGAGGGACAACCCCTTCGACGACTCGCCCGTCCACAGCTACGGGCACCGCAACCCGCAGGGCTTGGCGTGGGACTCCGGCGGCACGATGTACGCCACCGAGTTCGGCCAGGACACCTGGGACGAGCTCAACGTCATCGAGCCCGGCCACAACTACGGGTGGCCGACGGTCGAGGGCATCGCCGAGGACGACCGCTTCACCGACCCCGTCCAGCAGTGGCGGCCGGCCGACGCCAGCCCCAGCGGCATGGCGATCGTCGACGGCTCGATCTGGATCGCCAACCTGCGCGGCGAGCGGCTCCGCGAGGTCCCGCTGGAGGACACCTCCTCCTCGACCGAGCACCTGGTGGGAGAGTACGGACGGCTGCGCGACGTCGCCGCCGCACCGGACGGGTCGCTGTGGGTGCTCACCAACAACACCGACGGCCGCGGCGACCCCGGAGAGCAGGACGACCGCATCCTCCGACTGGACCCGAGCTGACCGACCGGATCAGGGGCGGGGGAGCTCCTTGAGCTTCGGCTTCTTGCCGGTGTGCTTGTACGTCAGGTCCGCGAAGGCCTGCCGGATGGTCGCCGCGTAGGTGTGCGCCCCGCCGAGCGAGGGGTGGATCCCGTCGGGCTGCAGGTCCTCGGGGGTGACCGCGCTGTCCCAGTCGGCGATGGCGACGTTGTCGTGCTCGTCGGCGATCCGCTGCAGCTCGGCATTGTCCTCGTCGATGCGTGAGAGCCGGTCGGCGTGCAGGTTGACGAGGACCACCATGTGCTTCGGCCCGATCTCGTCGATGATCTTCTCCACCGTCTCCGGGTCGGTGCCGGCGTTGGTGCCGAAGGCCAGGACGACCCCGCGTCGCAGGCTGTCGCCGGCGGCCTCCATGGCCTCGAGTCCGTCGCTCCACTGCCGGTTGGACTCACCGTCGATCTGCACGCCGGGGAAGTAGTACTCCAGCGCGGGGATCGAGCCGACGACCATCGAGTCGCCGAAGACGTCGATCTCGTCCCCCTTCGGCATCGTGAAGCTCTCCTTGCCGGTGAAGGTCGGCGCCGGCGTGGTCTCCCGGGGCTTGCTCGGGGCGGCGGAGGCGTTGCGCTCGATCGTCTGCTGGGTGGTCGAGGTGTCCGGCGCGGTGAGCACGATCGCGACGGTCAGCGCGGCGAGCGATGCGACCACGCCGAGGGCGATCCGGCCACCCACCTTCGAGCGGAGGGTGACCGCCCGCCACACCCGGCGCCCGGTCTCGCGGAAGCCACGACGCCGCACCGGGGTCTCGATGAAGTGGAAGGACAGGTCGGCCAGGGCGAGGGTGACCAGGACGGCCCACAGCCGCGTCCAGAGGAACTGCGAGCTCCCCGCGGTCGCCGGCAGCGTCGCGGAGACGATGAGGATGACCGGCCAGTGCCACAGGTAGATCCCGTAGGAGCGCTGACCGATCCAGCGAAGGGGGGCCAGCTCCAGCACCGTACGGAGCACGCCCGGGCGGTCGACTGCCGCGAGCATGATGATCGCCGTGGCCAGCGAGGCGAGCGGGATGCCGACGGTGAAGGTCCACTCGTGCTCCTCGCCGGCGAAGTACAGCAGCCCGCCGAGCGTCGCGAAGGATGCGAGGACCAGCAACGGCCGCACCCGGCGCCACCAGCGCTGGATGGTGAAGGCCCGGCCCGGCCCCGTCCACAGGAAGGCCAGGGCGGCGCCGAGCATGAGGCCGATGAGGTGGGTGTCGGTGCCGTAGTAGGCGCGCGTGGGGTTCTCCGCGCTGTGCTCCAGCACCATCAGAACCGCGGAGGCCAGCCCGATCAGCACGACGAAGCTGGCCAGCACCCCCTCCTTGAGGCCGGTGCGGCGGTGAACCGCGAGCAGCACCAACGTCACCAGCGGCCAGAAGAGGTAGAACTGCTCCTCGACCGCGAGAGACCAGAAGTTCATGAACAGCTGCGGCGAGGTGGACGCGAAGTAGTTGCTGCCGGCGAAGATCTCCAGCCAGTTCGTGGAGAAGGTGAGCGCGCCGAGGGCCTGCCGCCCGATCCCGACGAGCAGGTCCTTCTCGACGGTCCGGGCGATGATGATCGAGACCGGGACGACGACGAAGAGTGCCGGCAGCAGTCGTCGGGCACGCCGCTTCCAGAAGCCGGGCAGGTCGACCCGGCCGGTGTCGCGCCGCTCGCGCAGCAGCAGCGTCGTGATGAGGAAGCCGGAGATGACGAAGAAGACGTCGACGCCGAGGAACCCGCCGGGCAGCCAGTTCGGGTCGAGGTGGAAGGCGATGACCGACGTGACGGCGAGTGCGCGCAGCCCGTCCAGCCCGGCAAGGTGGCCCCTGAGGGGGCGCCCCTTCGGCTTGCCGCCGGAGTCCGGCGCCAGGCCGTTGGGCACGCCGACGTTCGGCACCTGCTCCGACCCCCCGGTCGTGGGTGCCTCCATGGTGGCGTTTCCGTGGCCCACAGACCTGAAACTAGGCACCGCGGACCCCGGGGTGGTGGAGGCGCACCGTGACACCCTAGTTTCGGGGCATGGAGACCACCAATCGCGCCACGTGGTTCGTCAGGGGTCGCGTCCAAGGAGTGGGATTTCGCTGGTGGACCCGCGCCCGCGCTCTGGAGCTCGGCCTCGTCGGGCACGCCCGGAACATGGACGACGGCCGGGTCGAGGTGCTCGCCCAGGGGCCGCCGGACCTGCTCGACCGGATGGGGGAGCTGCTCGAGGAGCCGGTCTCGACCGCCCGCCGTCCGGGCCGGGTCACCGGCGTCGTGCGGCTCGACCAGGACCCGCGCCCCGGGGTGGAGGGCTTCGTCGAGAAGTAGCGTCGGTCCGGCCTCCGGACGGGCGTGGGCCGAAGGGGGCCCCGCCCCCTAGCCTTGACCCCGTGAGCGAGACACCCCCCGAGCTGCTTCGGCTGCGGCAGTCCATCGACAACATCGACGCGGCGCTGGTCCACCTGCTCGCCGAACGCTTCAAGGCGACCCAGCGGGTGGGGCACCTCAAGGCCGAGCTGGCGCTGCCCCCGGCCGATCCCGCTCGCGAGGACCGCCAGATCGAGCGGCTGCGGCGACTGGCCGACACGGCGGGGCTGGACCCGGTCTTCGCCGAGAAGTTCCTGAACTTCGTCATCGCCGAGGTCATCCACCACCACGAGCGCATCGCCGGCGAGCACGGCACCGACGGGGCCGGAGGGGACTGACACCCGCGCCCAGCCCTCGCATACGGTGGTCGGGTGATCGAACTGAAGACCTCCGACGAGATCGAGCGGATGCGACCGGCCGGTCGGCTCGTGAACTCCGTCCTCGACGCGCTGGTCGAGGCCGCGGACGTCGGCGTGAACCTCCTGGACCTGGACGCCCTCGCGCACGACATGATCCGCGAGGCCGGCGCGACCTCCTGCTACATCGACTACCACCCCTCCTTCGGTGCGATGCCCTTCGGCAAGGTGCTGTGCACCTCCGTCAACGACGCGGTCCTGCACGGTCTGCCGCACGACTACCGCCTCGAGGACGGCGACCTGCTCTCCCTGGACTTCGCCGTCTCCGTCGACGGGTGGGTCGGGGACGCTGCCCGCTCGCTCGTCGTCGGCCGCCCCGACACCGAGGACCTGCGCCTCATCGACACCACGGAGCGGGCGCTCGCGGCGGCGATCGACATCGCCCGGCCGGGGAAGAAGCTCGGGGACATCGGCGCGACCATCGCGGGCGTGGCCCGCGAGGAGGGCTACTCGGTCAACACCGACTTCGGGGGGCACGGCGTCGGGCGGACCATGCACGGCGAGCCGCACGTGGCCAACGACGGCCGCCCGGGCCGGGGGATCCCCCTTCGCCCCGGTCTCGTCATCGCCATCGAGCCGTGGTTCATGGCCGGCACCGACAAGATCCGCACCGACCTCGACGGCTGGACCCTGCGCAGCACCGACGGCTCCCGCGGCGCGCACAGCGAGCACACCATCGCCATCACCGCCGGTGACCCGATCGTCCTCACCGCCGGCTGACTCGCGCTGATCCCCGGGGCGGCGGGCGGGGCGACGTAGCATGGCCCGGACCGCCCAGCCGACCCCAGCCCCCAGGAGAGCCCGCTCGTGTACGTCAAGAGCCTCACCCTCAAGGGCTTCAAGTCGTTCGCCTCCGCGACCGACCTGCGCCTCGAGCCGGGCATCACCTGCATCGTCGGGCCGAACGGCTCGGGCAAGTCCAACGTCGTCGACGCGCTCGCCTGGGTCATGGGGGAGCAGGGGGCGAAGTCGCTGCGCGGCGGCAAGATGGAGGACGTCATCTTCGCCGGGACCTCCGGCCGGGCGCCGCTCGGCCGCGCCGAGGTGACCATGACCATCGACAACACCGACGGTGCGCTGCCGATCGACTACACCGAGGTGACGATCCGGCGCACGATGTTCCGCGGCGGCGGCTCCGAGTACGCCATCAACGGCACCTCCTGCCGGCTGCTCGACATCCAGGAGCTGCTCTCCGACAGCGGCATCGGTCGAGAGATGCATGTCATCGTCGGGCAGGGCCAGCTGGACCAGGTACTGCGGGCCAGTGCCGAGGAGCGCCGCGGATTCATCGAGGAGGCCGCCGGGGTCCTCAAGCACCGCAAGCGCAAGGAGAAGGCGCTGCGCAAGCTCGAGGGGATGGAGGGCAACCTCTCCCGGCTGGCCGACCTGACCACCGAGATCCGTCGACAGCTCGGCCCCCTCGGCCGGCAGGCCGAGACCGCCCGCAAGGCCGCCGTGATCCAGGCCGACGCCCGGGACGCCAAGGGCCGACTGCTCGCCGACGACCTCGTCCAGCTGACCTCCACGCTCGAGCAGGAGGTCGCCGACGAGAAGGCCATGCTCGAGCGGCGCTCCGCCCTCGAGCGGGCAGTCGCCGACATCCGGGGCCGGATCCACGAGCACGAGGAGGCGGGCAGCGGCGCCGATGCGGCCCTGGCCGCTGCGCAGCAGCGCGCCGTCGCTCTCGCGTCCGTCGCCGAGCGCCTGACCGCCACCGCCGCCCTCGCCGCGGAGCGGGTCCGCCTCCTCGGGCAGGACGAGTCCGAGGAGACCACCACGGGCCGCGACCCCGAGGAGTTGCGCGCCCAGGCCGAGCGGGTCCGCGCCGACGAGGAGACCCTGCGCGGTGAGGTCGAGCAGATCACCGAGCAGCTCAGCGCGGCGGTCGCGGCCCGGGAGGCCGCAGAGGAGGCCGCCGCCACCGAGCAGCAGCGGATCGCCGCCCTCGCCCAGCGGGCGGCCGACCGCCGGGAGGGGCACGCCCGCCTCACCGGGCAGGTCGGGGCCCGCCGCTCCCGCGTCGAGGCCGGTGAGGCCGAGGTCGGCAGGCTGCGCGAGGCCGTCACCACCGCCGTGGCCCGGGCCGAGGAGGCCGAGCGCGAGTTCGCCGGCCTCGAGGGCACGATCGCCGACGAGGAGGGCAGCGAGGAGGGCCTGGACCAGTCCTACGAGCAGGCCGCCGCCGCCCACGAGGAGGCCGCCTCCGAGGTGGAGCGGATCACCGAGGCCGGCCGCGCCGCCGAGCGCGACCGTCAGTCCGCCCAGGCGCGCCTCGAGGCCCTCGAGCTGAGCCTCCGCCGCAAGGACGGGGCCGAGGCGCTGCGCGAGGCCGGCGCGCAGGAGCACGAGATCATCGGCGCGGTCGCCGAGCTCGTCACCGTCACCGGCGGCCACGAGGGGGCCATCGCCGCCGCCCTGGACCAGGCGGGCAGCGCCCTCGCCGTCGGCAGCGTCGCCGGTGCGGCCAAGGCGGTCCGGCAGCTGCGCGCCGACGACGCCGGCCGGGCCACCCTCGTCGTGGGCCACACCGCCCGGACGAGCGACCAGTCCGCGTGGCCGGCGCTGCCCGACGGAGCGGTGTGGGCCCGCGACGTCATCGAGGCAGATGCCGCGGTGCGCCCCGCCGTCGAGCAGCTCCTCGACCGGGTCGCGGTCGTCGCGGACGCCGACGCGGCCCTGGCCCTCGTCGCCGAGGCGGGGGAGGTCACCGCCGTCACGGCCGAGGGCGACGTCTTCGGGCCCGGCCTGGTGCGGGGCGGGTCCAACGCCGCCCCGAGCACCCTGGAGCTGCAGTCGGCCGTCGACGAGACCCGCGAGGTGCTCGCGGACGCGACCCGGCGTAGCGAGGAGTCCACCTTCGCCCTCACCACCGCGCGGTCCACCCTCGCCGAGCGCGAGGAGGCCGTCGAGGCGGCCATGGAGGCCCTGCACGAGTCCGACGCCCGCATGGCGGCCGTCGCGGAGAAGCTCGGTGCCCTCGGCACCACGTCCCGCACCGCCCGCGCCGAGGCCGAGCGCACCCGGTCGGCGATCACCGACGTCGAGGCCACCCTCGAGGAGGACCGGGCCGAGCTCGACCGGCTCGAGCAGCGGCTGGCCGACGCCGCCGCCGAGCCCGAGGAGGAGGACGAGGACCGGGGTGACGACCGGGAGCGTCTCGACGCCGAGGCCGCCGCCGCACGCACCGCCGAGACCGAGGTGCGCCTCTCGCTGCGCACCAAGGAGGAGCGGGCCCGTGCCCTGCACGGCCGGGCGGAGTCCCTCGAGGGGGCGGCCCGCAACGAGATCGCCGCCCGCGAGCGGCTCCGGGAGCGAAGGGAGCGTCGCCGCCAGGAGGCGCAGGTCGCAGCCGCCGTGCAGACCGCGGCCGAGTGGGCAGCCGCCCGTGTCCGGCGGGCGGCCGAGGTCGCCGAGCGGGCGAAGACCGAGGCCGAGCGAGCCCGCTCCGAGCGGGACGAGGGCCTGCGCGCCATGCGCGCCGAGCTCAACGAGCAGCAGGACGCCCTGCGTGACCTCACCGACGAGGTGCACAAGGACGAGGTGGCCCGGGCCCAGCAGATCGCGCGCATCGAGACGCTGCAGACCCGCGCTGTGGAGGAGCTCGGTGTCGACCCGGAGGTCCTCATGGAGGAGCTCGGCCCGCACCAGCTCGTCCCGCACGTCGCCGCGCCCGACGAGGACCCCGAGGCCGAGGACTTCCCCGAGCCGAAGCCCTACGTGCGCGCCGAGCAGGAGAAGCGGCTGAAGAAGGCCGAGCGCGGCCTGCGGGCCCTCGGCAAGGTCAACCCGCTCGCGCTCGAGGAGTACGCGGCCCTCGAGGAGCGCCACACCTTCCTCACCACCCAGCTGGAGGACCTGCGCCAGTCCAAGAAGGACCTGCTCGGGATCGTCGCCGAGATCGACGAGCGGGTCGAGCAGGTCTTCGCGGACGCCTTCGCCGACACCGCCGAGCAGTTCCAGATCGTCTTCTCCCGGCTCTTCCCCGGCGGTGAGGGCAGGCTCGTGCTCACCGACCCGGACGACATGCTCACCACCGGCATCGAGGTCGAGGCCCGGCCCCCGGGCAAGAAGGTCAAGCGGCTCTCGCTGCTCTCGGGAGGGGAGCGCTCGCTCGTCGCGGTGGCGATCCTCGTGGCGATCTTCAAGGCCCGGCCCTCGCCCTTCTACATCATGGACGAGGTCGAGGCCGCCCTGGACGACACCAACCTCGGCCGGCTCATCGGCCTCTTCGAGGAGCTGCGCGACTCCAGCCAGCTGATCGTCATCACCCACCAGAAGAAGACGATGGAGGTCGCCGACGCCCTCTACGGCGTCTCGATGCGCGGCGACGGCATCACGACCCTCGTGAGCCAGCGGCTGCGCGAGGTGCGACACCTCGAGGAGCCGCAGTCCGCCTGACGCGGCGGGTCGAGTTGAGCAGGCCCACCCGCGCGTAGCAGCATGAAGGCATGACTGCCATCATCGTGGGACTTCTGCTCACTCTGGCGTTGTCCATCGCGGTGATGGCCGTCGTGTTCATCCCCGCGCGCCGCCAGGGCCGGGACATCCTCACCGCACGCGGCGAGCGCGTCGTGGTCAGGGTGCGGATGAGCGCCGACAACGCCGCCAAGGGCACCTCCGGCCTGATGCCCGGCAGCAGGAAGAAGGCCTCATGAGCGCCGGGTCCCCCCGACTCCGTGGACCGGTCGACACCTCGGTCCGCCCGCAGGACGACCTCTTCGGTCACGTGAACAACCACTGGCTCGAGGCCGTCGAGATCCCCGCCGACCGCGGTCGCTACGGCGTCTTCGACGTCCTGCGCGAGCGGGCGGAGGCCGACGTCCGTGAGCTCATCGAGGAGGTCGCCGACAAGGCGCCCGAGGTGGCCACCCAGGTCGAGGCCAAGGTGGGCGCCCTCTACCGCTCCTTCCTCGACGAGGCCCGGGCCGATGAGCTGGGGGCCGACCCCCTTCGCCCGCTGCTGGAGGCGGTCGACCAGGTGACCTCCGTCGCCGACCTGGTGACGCTGACCGGCCGGCTGACCCGCGACGGTGTCTCCGGCTTCGTGCTGCCCTTCGTCAACACCGACGACAAGGACTCCTCCCGCTACGTCGTCTACCTCGAGCAGGGCGGTCTCGGCCTGCCCGACGAGGCCTACTACCGCGAGGAGCAGCACGCCGAGACCCTCACCGCCTACCGCGGCCACGTCGCGCGGCTGCTCGCCCTCACCACCGGCATGGGCGAGGACGAGGCCACCGAGGTCGCCGGGCGCGTCGTCGACCTCGAGACCCGCCTCGCCGGCGAGCACTGGGACCGGGTGACCAACCGCGACCCGGTCAAGACCTACAGCCTGCTGGACGCCGAGGCGCTGGCCGACCTGGCACCCGCGATCGACTGGGGCGCCTGGGCCACGGCCCTCGGGGCACCGGCCCCCTTCGCCGAGGTCGTCGTGCGCCAGCCGGACTTCCTGCATGGCCTGTCCATGGCCCTGGACGAGGTCGACCTCGCCACCTGGCGGGACTGGCTGCGGTGGCGCATCGCCCAGACCTTCGCCTCCTTCCTGCACGCCGCGGCCGTCGAGGAGGAGTTCGACTTCGTCGGCCGCACGCTCTCCGGCATCCCCGAGCAGCGGGCCCGGTGGAAGCGCGGCGTCTCCCTCGTGGACGCCTCCCTCGGGGAGGCCGTCGGCGAGCTCTACGTCGCCCGGCACTTCCCGCCGGCGGCCCGCGAGCGGATGGACGAGCTCGTCGGCAACCTCGTCGAGGCCTTCCGCCGCTCCTTCGCGAACTCCACGTGGATGGGGGAGGAGACTCGTGCCCGCGCCGCCGAGAAGCTCGCGGCGTTCACCCCCAAGATCGGTCACCCCGTCAAGTGGCGGGACTACTCCGCCCTGGAGGTCCGGGAGGGCGACCTCGTGGGCAACGTGCGCCGGGTCTCGGCCTTCGAGGTCGACCGGGAGCTCGGCAAGCTCGGCGGACCGGTCGACCGGGACGAGTGGTTCCTCACCCCGCAGACGGTCAACGCCTACTACAACCCGGGGCTGAACGAGATCGTCTTCCCCGCAGCCATCCTGCAGCCGCCCTTCTTCGACGCCGAGGGCGACGACGCCGACAACTACGGCGGGATCGGGGCGGTCATCGGCCACGAGATCGGGCACGGCTTCGACGACGCCGGGTCCACCTTCGACGGGCAGGGCAACCTGCGCGACTGGTGGACGCCCGAGGACCGCAAGGCCTTCGAGGAGCGCCGCGACGCCCTCATCGAGCAGTTCGACCGGCAGGAGACCCGGCACGCGCCCGGGTACACCGTCAACGGCGCCCTGACCGTCGGGGAGAACATCGGGGACATCGGCGGCCTGGCCATCGGGCACGCCGCCTACCGGATCGCCGTCGGGGAGCGGGCCGAGCAGGTCGGCGAGGACGGCCTGACCGGTGAGCAGCGCTTCTTCACGAACTGGGCGCGGGTCTGGTGCGGCGACGCGCGCACCGAGGAGGCCGTGCGGCTGCTGGCCGTCGACCCCCACAGCCCCCAGGACGTGCGCGGCAACGCGGTGCGCAACATCGACGCCTTCCACGAGGTGTACGCCACCAGCGAGGGCGACGGCATGTGGCTTGCGCCGGAGGAGCGGGTCTCCCTCTTCTGATGCGGGCACACTGGGGCTGTGCCCCGCGACCGCAACCCTCAAGGACGTCCGGAGAACGCCCGTCCCCGTGACGGGCTCGGTCGACCCCTGCCGTACGGCAGCACCGGTGTCGCCCCGGTCCCGCCGGGGCCGCGCCCGCCGGAGCAGGCGATCGACCTGGCCCAGGAGCTGCTGGACCGGGAGCGTCCCTTCCAGGCCCACGAGGTCCTCGAGGACCAGTGGAAGGCGGCCGGACCGGGGGAGCGGGACCTGTGGCAGGGCCTGGCCCAGCTGTGCGTGGCCCTGACCCACCAGCGACGCGGCAATGCGAAGGGGGCCACCTCCCTCGCGGTGCGCGCCGCCGAACGCATCGACGGGTACGCCGACGCACCACCGCACGGGCTGGACGTCGCCGGGCTGGTCTCGTGGGCCGGACGGCTGGCCGAGGAGCCCGAGGGAGAGACCACGGTGCCCGGGCTGCGAGGATGATCCCGTGATGGGAATCGACACGCTGATTGAGTACATCGCCGTCGCCGTCGGCCTGGTGGTCATCCTCGGAGGACTGGCGATCGGCCTGCTGCGCGGCCGGGGCGGCAAGGACAAGGAGCTGCCG
>CAYLUX010000041.1:0-19107 GCA_964386935.1 uncultured Janibacter sp. | reverse complement strand
AGGAAGAAGATGACGATCGAGAGGAAGGGCCCCGCCCACTGGCCCACCTGCCCCTGCAGCGCGCTCTGGGTCAGGCCGATGCCCTCGGGGCTGTCGACGCCGAACTGCGGGTCGCTCAGCAGGATGATGAAGGCCGTCGCGGAGCAGACGAGGATGGTGTCGAAGTAGACGCCGAGCGCCTGCACCAGCCCCTGCTTGACGGGGTGGGAGACCGAGGCGGTGGCCGCTGCGTTGGGCACCGAACCCATGCCGGCCTCGTTGGAGAAGAGGCCGCGCCGCATCCCCTGCATCAGCGCCGCGCCGAAGGCGGCACCGGTGACCTCGCGGAGGCCGAGGGCGTGCTCGACGATCAGGCCGATCATGCCGGGGACCTGGTCGATGTTCAGGGCCAGGACGAGGACCGCGACCGCGACGTAGGCGACGGCCATGAGCGGGACGATGACCTCGGTCACCGCCGACACCCGCTGGACGCCGCCGAAGATGACGACGGCCGTGATGACCGCCAGCGCGATGCCGACGACCCACGCGGTGACCGTGTCGTTCCCGCCGAGGTTGGCCTGGACCGACGCGGAGATCGAGTTGGCCTGCACCGAGTTGAAGACGAACCCGTAGGTCAGGGTGATGATCACCGCGAAGATGCCTGCGAGCCAGGGCAGCCGGAGGCCGTCGCGGATGTAGTACGCCGGACCGCCGACGAAGCTGTCCCCGCCGCGCACCTTGTACAGCTGCGCCAGGGTCGACTCCACGAAGGCGGTGGCGCCCCCGACGAGCGCGAGCATCCACATCCAGAAGACCGCGCCCGGACCACCGAGGGCGATCGCGACCGCGACACCGGCGACATTGCCCGTCCCCACCCGGGAGGCGGCCGAGATCGTGAAGGCGCGGAAGGCGGAGATGCTGTCGTCGTCCTTCGCCCCGGACGGCTTCTCCATGATCGTCCGGAACATCTCCGGGATGAAGCGGATCTGTACCAGCAGCGACCAGATCGAGAAGGTCACTCCCGCGATGACCAGCAGCGCGATGACCAGGTACCAGTACGTGTCGTTGATCCCGACGACGGCGTCCACCAGCGAGTCCATGACGACACACACTAGACCCGGCGGGGGCGGGTTGGTGCGATGTACGACCTGCGAGGTGCAGGAGTGTCGATCGGGCCTAACGTGGGGCGAGGGGGCCGTCCGATGTCTGACGAAGGAGTCACATTGTCCACCGACAGGAATCGCACCAAGCTGTGGGAGCCGTCGCGCGAGCGCATCCTGAGCTCCGGGATCCATCGGTACCAGCAGTGGCTGGCGTACACGGCCGGCGTCGAGACCGAGACCTACGCGGAGCTGCACGCGTGGAGCGTGGCGAACCTCGACGACTTCTGGCAGTCGGTCTGGGACCACTTCGACGTCATCGGACACCGTGGTGACGGACCGGTGCGCACGGGGGCGAGCATCCCGGAGACGCGGTGGTTCCCCGGTGCCCGGGTCAACTTCGCGCAGAACGTGCTGCGCTGGGCCCGGGAGCGCCCCGACGAGGAGGCGGTCGTCGGCCTGCACGAGACCGCGCCGCGGGAGAGCCTGACGTGGTCGGAGCTGTCCGGGCGGGTCGGTGCCCTCGCCCGACACCTCCGGGAGATCGGCGTCCGGCCCGGTGACCGGGTGTGCGCCGTCATCCCGAGCACGCCCCATGCCGTGATCGCGGTGCTCGCGACGGCGACGGTGGGCGCGATCTGGTCCGTGGTCAACACCGACTTCGGGGTGCAGGGCATCAGCGACCGGTTCGCCCAGATCGAGCCGACCGTCCTCCTCACCACGGACTCGGTCGAGCTCGGTGGTCGGGACCGCGACATGCTCGCCCAGCTCCCCGAGATCCTCACGGCGCTGCCGACGATCGAGCACCACGTCCTCGTGGACACGAAGGGAGGGGCCGTCCCCGCGGACCTGCGGGTACCGAGCGCTCGGCTCTCCGAGATCGTCGCCACGCCGAGCGAGCCCGACTTCGAGCCCGTCGACTTCTCCCACCCGCTGTGGGTCCTCTACTCCTCGGGCACGACCGGCCGGCCGAAGGGCATCGTCCACTCCCACGGCGGCATCGTCCTGGAGGCGTTGAAGGGCAACGGCCTCCAGCTCGACCTCGCTCCCGGTTCCCGCTGCTACTACGCGGTCTCGACGACGTGGGTGGTCTGGAACCTGCTCGTGCAGACCATGGTCGTCGGGGCCACGGCCATCACTTACGACGGCTCTCCCACCCACGGCACGCCCGCGAAGCAGCTGCAGATCTGCGCCGAGGAGGAGGCCGAGCTCTTCGGGACCGGCGCCGCGATCCTCACGATGATCGAGAACTCGGGAGTCCGTCCGAACGAGCACTGGTCCTTCGACGAGCTCCGCTCGATCTTCTCGACAGGCTCGCCCCTGCCGAGCTCGACGTGGACCTGGGTCCACGAGTGCGTCGCCGACGACCTCCACCTGGGCTCGGACTCCGGGGGCACCGACATCTCCTCCGGGATCCTCGGGTCCAACCCGCTCGATCCGGTCTACATCGGCGAGCTGCAGGCTGCCTACCTGGGCGTGGCGGCCGAGACCGTCGACAGCGAGGGCCGACCCGTCGTCGGCGAGGTGGGGGAGCTCGTGATGACCGAGCCCCTGCCGTCGATGCCGGTGAAGTTCTGGGACGACCCGGACGGCTCGCGCTACCGGGCGGCCTACTTCGAGGAGTTCGACGGCATCTGGCGCCAGGGGGACTGGGCCACCCGGATCCCCGACGGCGGTTGGGTGATCCACGGCCGGTCGGACTCGACGATCAACCGGGGCGGTATCCGGATGGGGTCGGCGGACATCACCGAGGTCGTCAACACCGTCCCCGGCGTGCAGGACTCGATGGTCATCGGGGCCGAGCTCGACGGCGGCGGGTACTACATGCCGCTGTTCGTCGTCCCGGACGACGGGGTGGAGGTCGATGACTCCCTTCGCGAGGAGATCACGAGCGCCATCCGGACCAGGGTCTCGCCGCGGTACGTCCCCGACGAGATCGTCGCCGCGCCCGCGGTGCCGCGCACCCGCACCGGCAAGCTGATGGAGATACCGATCAAGCGGGTCATCCAGGGCGGTGACCCGGACACGGTCAACCGCACCTCGGCGGCCGACGCCGACGCCCTCGAGTGGTACGTGGACTGGGCCCGGCGGTACGCGGCCGGAGCCTCGGCTCCTCGCTGACGGGGGCGTGATCGTCCCCATCGCTGGGTGGCGAGGGACGCTCGTCCACAGATGGCCCGGACCCCTCCCGGCGGTGATCACGGCGGCGAAGGGTGGACCTCACCGCGGCACACCGGGTGCCGCAGAGAGGGAGGAGCCCGTCATGAGGGAGTCGTTGTCACGAAGGTGGGTCCGGGCCCGTCTGGCCTGCGAGGCCGGGATGACCACCGCCGAGTACGCCGTCGGCACGTTGGCGGCGTGCACCTTCGCGATCGTCCTGCTGGCGGTCGTGAAGTCCGGTGAGGTCGAGTCGGGGTTGAGCGGTGTCATCCTCGAGGCCCTCGGCATCCGCTAGGGCCGGCGACGACGCGGGGATGGTCACGGCCGAGCTGGCCCTGACCCTCCCCGCGATCGTGCTCGTCCTGGTGATCTGCCTCTCGGCGCTGACGTGGGGCGTGGACCAGGTGCAGTGTGTCGACGCCGCCCGGGTCGCGGTCCGCGAGCTCGCCCGGGGCGAGGCCGAAGGGGGAGCGATCGCCGATGCCCGACGCAGCGCGCCCGACGGCGCGCAGGTGGAGGTCTCCCGCTCCGGTGACGACGTCACCGTCGACGTGAGCGCGCCGCCGCCGACCGGGCTGTCCTTCGTCGCCGGGGAGACCGCCTGCTCGGCGACGGCCAGGGTGGAGGTCACCGATGGTGACTCCTGACCTGCGTGGGGACCGCGGGTCGGCGACCGTCCTGGCCGTCGGACTCATCGCCGTGCTGCTCACCGTCACCGTCGCCGCCTTGGTGGTCCTCGGCGCGATCCGCTCGCTGCACGTCGCCCGCGCCTCGGCGGACCTCGCCGCGCTCGCGGGTGCCGGTCACCTGCAGGAGGAGGGCGACCCGGGGGCGGCCTGCCGGGAGGCGGAGCGGATCGCTGCCCGCCAGCACGCCACCGTGGACGCGTGCGCGGTCGGTGCCGGGGAGGTCGTGACGGTCACGACCTCGGTGGGGATCCCCCTTCGCCCACCGGGTGTGCCGGAGAGCGCGCAGGGGCGGGCCCGTGCCGGGCCGGTCCCCACGGATGGGGACGAAGGGGGATGACCCGCCAGCCGGCATATTCTGCGCGGGTGTACCAGTCGCCCCAGTCGCTCGAGTGCGGTGGATGACATCACGATGAACGAAGTCCTGTTGGTCTATGCGGTTCGTCCCGATGACGGCTCTGAGCCGCTGGTCGCGGTTGTGGGAGGCGTGGACGAAGCTGCAGGGATTGAGCGAAAGCTAGCGCCCGTCACCGTGCGCTGGGAGCGTCACGAACAGCGCGCCGGCCCGAGCGACATGGTTTCCGTTGTCTTTCTGGCCGCGGGCGGGGTCGACGACGGGGCAGAGCTTGCCGACCCCATCGGAGATGAAGTGTTCTCGACCCGAGAAGAAGCGGAGAAGTGGAAAGAGTCTCGCTCCCGTGGAGGGGAGGGCCAGTTCGTGGTGCGGTCCTATCCCCTCGGGTGGACCCGTCCTGGATGGCCGTTTCTTGACGAAGGGGGATGACCCGCCGGTCAGGCGCGGGGGTCGTCCTCCGGGCGGATGCGCTGCGTCGCGTCGTCGGAGGGGCGGATGCGCTGCGTCGCGTCGTCGGAGGGCACCCGTCGGGTCGCGTCGGGGTCGACCGGCTGGATCCGGCCGGTCGCCTCGTCCTCGCGCGGCGGGCGTGCCGTGTGACTGCCGGTGTCCTGCTGCGGGATGCGGGTGGTCTCCTCGCCGCGGGGCGGCCGCTGCTCGGCGAGGCGCGGGTCCTCCTCGGCGAGCTCCGGGCGGCCGCGGCCGGCGTCGCTCGGGGGAGCCATCCCGAAGCCGCGGTCGTCGTAGTACCCGTCCCGCTCGTTGAGCCGCTCGCGCGCCGCGGCCTCGTCGCGCTTGCGCTGCTTCCGGGCGCGGGCCTTGCGGGTGAGCGTCGTCTTGATCAGCACCAGCCCCAGCCAGAGCAGGAACATCGCGACCATCCCGCCGACGACGAGCGTCAGCGGGTCGAGCGTGATCGTCACCGAGTCGAAGAGGGAGATGTCGACGTCCTGGCCGGAGACCTCGGGTGCGGAGGTGCCGAGGAGCAGCGCGGCCCCGATGGCCAGGGCGATGAGCACGAGGATGAGTCCGATGATGACCACGTCGGGTCCTTTCCGCGTCGGTCAGCCGGAGATCTCCGGCAGGGCTTTCGTGCCAACCCTAAGGCGCAGTGCCTCCGTCATCAGGTCAAGCAACGCCACCGCCCCGCGCGCGTCGAGCGGCTCGTTGCCGTTGCCGCACTTGGGGGAGACGACGCAGGCGGGGCAGCCGCGGCCCCTGCAGCCACAGCCGGCGATCGTCTCGCGGGTCATCGTCAGCCACTCCAGGACCCGCTCGTGGGCCCGCGCGGCGAAGCCCGCCCCGCCGGGGTGCCCGTCGTAGACCATGATCGTCGGCAGTCCGGTGTCGGGGTGGCAGTCGGTAGAGACGCCCCCGATGTCCCAGCGGTCGCAGGCCGCGAGCAGCGGGAGCATCCCGATGGCAGCGTGCTCGGCGGCATGGGCCGCGCCGGGCACGTCGGCCTCCGCGACACCCGCCGCGGCGAGCGCCTCGGGCGTCATCGTCCACCACACCGCGCGGGTCGAGAGGGTCTGCTCGGGTAGCTCGAGCGGGTGACGCCCGATGACCTCCCCGCTCGGCAGCCGCCGGAGGAAGCCGGTCACCTGCCGGCGCACGTCGACCCGCCCGAAGCTGACCCGCACCGGCCCGTGGTCGCGGCCGACCTCCTCGGCGACGATGTCGAAGGCCGAGCTGGACTGGGTGTGCGTGCTCCACCCCGGGTCGCCGGGCACGACCGTGGCCACGGCGCCCTCGAGGTCGAGCTCGGTGACGACGTGGGTGCGTCCCTGGTGCACGTGCACCGCGCCGGTGTGCACCTGGCTGTGCGCGGCCGAGGCGTCCACGGTGCCGATGACCCGGCCGGAGCCGGACTCGACGATGCTCACGACGTCCCCGATGCCGCGCAGCGAGACGTGCTCACCCGGCCGGTCCGGGCGGGTCCAGTACCAGCCGCCCGGTCGCGCCCGCAGGATGCCCCGGCCGGTCAGCACCTCGAGGACCCCCTCGAGGGAGTCGCCGAACCAGCGGGAGTCCTCGGCCTGCACCGGCAGCTCCGCGGCGGCGCAGGCGACGTGGGGGACGAGCACGTGGACGTTCTCCGGGTCCAGGACGCTCGCCTCGACCGGTGCCCCGAAGAGGGTCTCCGGGTGCTCGAGCACCCACGTGTCGAGCGGGTCGTCGTCGGCGACGAGCACGGCGAGGGCGTCCTGCCCGTCGCGGCCGGCCCGCCCGGCCTGCTGCCACACCGAGGCAAGCCGCCCGGGCCACCCGGCCATGAGGACTGCGTCCAGACCGGCGATGTCGACGCCGAGCTCCAGGGCGTTGGTCGCGGCCAGGCCGAGCAGCTCCCGCTCCCGCAGCCGGCGCTCGATGATCCGACGCTCCTCAGGCAGGTAGCCGCCGCGGTAGGCGGCCACCCGTTCCTCCTCCGCGGCGGGCACCCGACGGGCGGTCGCGGAGGCCAGCGCCTCCACGCCGGCACGGGACTTCGCGAAGGCCAGCGTCTGGACGTCCCGCGCGACGAGCTCGGCCATCAGTTCGGCCGACTCCGAGATCGGGGAGCGACGGCTCCCTTCGTCCTCCTCCGGCGGCTGCCACAGCGCGAAGGTGACCGCACCACGCGGGGAGCCGTCCTCGGTCACGGCGTGGACCTCGTCGCCGACGAGCCGGGAGGCGTGAGCGCCCGGGTCGCCGACGGTCGCGGAGGCCAGGACGAAGGTCGGGTCCGCCCCGTAGCGCCGGCACACCCGCCGCAACCGGCGCAGCAGCAGCGCGACGTGGCTGCCGAAGACGCCCCGGTAGACGTGGCACTCGTCGATCACGACGTAGCGCAGCCGGCGCAGCACCTGTCGCCAGTGCTCGTGCCCCGGCAGCAGCGAGTGGTGCACGAGGTCGGGGTTGGTGAGGATGACGTCGGCGTGCTCGCGGATCCAGCGCCGTTCGTCGCTCGGGGTGTCGCCGTCGTAGGTGGCCGCCCGCACCCCCGGCACCGCCCAGGACTGGATCCGGGCCAGTTGGTCCGCGGCGAGCGCCTTGGTGGGGGAGAGGTAGAGCGCGGTCGCCCCCCGACCGCCTGTCGCGGCCCGCCCCTCGAGCACCGCCGTGAGCGAAGGGAGGAGGTAGCCGAGCGACTTGCCCGAGGCGGTCCCCGTGGAGAGCACGACGTGCTCGCCGTCGCGGGCCAGCTGCGCCGCCTGCGCCTGGTGGGACCAGAGCGCCTCGATGCCGGCGGTGGCCAGCGCCTGCGCCAGTGGTGGCGCCACCCACTCCGGCAGCTCGGTGCTCTCCGCGGCTCGCGCGGGCAGGCGCTCGACGTGGCGCAGCCGCCCTTCGCGGCCGGCGGTCAGGGCGGTCAGGGCCCGTTCAGCCTGTGGGGAGTCACCGGACATGTGATCTACGGTAGGCCGGTGTCCATCTCCGTCACGACCAGCGAAATCGGACCGGTCCACGTCGTCCACGTCGCCGGTGAGGTCGACGTGACCTCAGCGGGGCTCCTGCGCGATGCGCTCGAGGCGCTCCTGGCCGACGGGCACCGGCACCTCACCCTCGACCTGGGTGAGGTCAGCTTCATGGACTCGACCGCCCTGGGAGTCATCGTCGGCAGGCTCCGGCGCCTCGCCCGCCACGATGGTGTGATGACCGTCGTGGCCACCCACGAGCGGGTGCTGCGGGTCTTCGGGATCACCGGCCTGGACCGGCTGCTGGAGATCCACTCCGAGCTCGACTCCGCCGTGAGCGCCGCCGCCGCAGGCGGCGGATCCGGCACCGGCGCCTCCTGACCCGAGCCCGGGAGAGCCTGCCGCAGAGCCCGGCACGCCCCGTCCCCCGGCGCTAGGGTGAGGCCACGGCCCCCTCGGGTCCTGCCCGACCGGGCCGTGCACCGCGCCCATCAAGGAGGATCGGCATGGCTCGCACGGCACTGCCCACCGCGTCGTCGGTGGATCTGGACGGCTCGCAACTGACCCTGATCGTCGTCGTGGCGGTCATCGGACTGCTGGCACTCGGGCTCGGGGTGGTGCTGCGCCGACAGGTCGTGGCCACCGACACCGGCACCGAACGGATGCAGGAGATCGCGGCGGCAGTGGAGGAGGGGGCGCACGCGTACCTGCGGCGCCAGTTCAAGACCCTCGTCATCTTCGTCGTCCTCGTCTTCCTGCTGCTGCTCGCCCTCCCGGCGGACGGGGCGGGCGTGCGCTGGGGCCGATCCGGCTTCTTCGTCCTCGGCGCGGCCTTCTCCGCCGCGATCGGCTACCTGGGGATGAGCCTCGCGGTCAAGGCCAACGTCCGCGTCGCCGAGGCCGCCCGCACGAGCGGCCGGGATCAGGGGATGCAGATCGCCTTCCGCACCGGCGGCACCGTGGGCATGTTCACCGTCGGGCTCGGGCTGCTCGGTGCCGCGATCGTCGTGCTCGCCTACCGCGGCGAGGCGCCCAAGGTCCTCGAGGGCTTCGGCTTCGGGGCGGCGCTGCTCGCGATGTTCATGCGCGTCGGTGGCGGCATCTTCACCAAGGCCGCCGACGTCGGTGCCGACCTCGTGGGCAAGGTCGAGGCCGGCATCCCCGAGGACGACCCGCGCAACGCGGCGACCATCGCGGACAACGTCGGCGACAACGTCGGTGACTGCGCCGGGATGGCCGCCGACCTCTTCGAGTCCTACGCCGTCACCCTCGTCGCCGCCCTCATCCTCGGGTCCACGGCCTTCGGCGCCTACGGGTTGGTCTTCCCGCTCGTCATCCCGGCGGTCGGCGCGATCACCGCGATGGTCGGCATCTTCATCACCCGGGCCCGAGCCGGGGAGAGCGCGCTGGACGCCATCAACCGCGGCTTCTACATCTCCGCGATCATCTCGGCGGTGCTCTCCGCGGGGGCGGCCCTCCTCTTCCTCCCGGACTCCTTCGCCGCCCTCGGCTCCCCGGACGAGGACATCGCCGGACTCGCCGGCGACCCGCGCCTCTCGGCGCTGCTCGCGGTCATCCTCGGCATCGTGCTCGCCGCGGTCATCCTGCGGATGACCGGCTACTACACCGGCACCGACAAGCGCCCCACCATCGACGTCGCCCGCACGACCGAGACCGGGGCGGCGACCGTGGTCCTCTCCGGCATCAGCCTCGGCCTGGAGTCGGCGGTCTTCAAGGTCGCGACGATCGCGGCGGCGATCTACCTGGCCTTCCTCCTCGGAGGCTCCTCGGTCACCCTCGGCCTCTTCTTCATCGCGCTCGCCGGCTGCGGACTGCTCACCACGGTCGGCGTCATCGTCGCGATGGACACCTTCGGCCCGGTCTCCGACAACGCCCAGGGCATCGCGGAGATGTCCGGCGACGTCGACGAGGAGGCCGCGCAGGTGCTCACCGAGCTCGACGCGGTCGGCAACACGACGAAGGCCATCACCAAGGGCATCGCCATCGCGACCGCGGTCCTCGCGGCGACGGCGCTCTTCGGCAGCTACACCGACGCCTGGACCCAGGCCGCGCGGGAGATGGACGGCAGCGCGATCTCGGCGAAGGCCGACTCCTTCCAGGCGATGATCAACACCGAGGTCGTCGTCCCGAATGTCCTCGTCGGCGTCCTCATCGGCGCCGCCGTCGTCTTCCTCTTCTCCGGCCTGGCGATCAACGCCGTCACCGTCGCGGCGGGGTCCATCGTCCTCGAGGTGCGCCGGCAGTTCAGCGAGCGGCCCGGCATCATGGCGGGCACCGAGCGGCCCGAGTACGCGAAGGTCGTCGACATCTGCACCCGCGACTCGCTGACGAAGCTGGCCACCCCCGGTCTCGTGGCGGCGCTGACCCCGATCATCGTCGGCTTCGGGCTGGGGGTCGGCGCGCTCGCCGGCTTCCTCGCGGGGGCGATCGCCTGCGGTGCGCTCATGGCCGTCTTCCTGGCTAACTCCGGTGGCGCGTGGGACAACGCGAAGAAGATCGTCGAGGACGGCAACCACGGCGGCAAGGGCTCCCCGGCCCACGAGGCGTCGATCATCGGCGACACCGTCGGCGACCCCTTCAAGGACACCGCCGGCCCGGCGATCAACCCCTTGATCAAGGTGATGAACCTCGTGGCGGTCCTCATCGCTCCCGCGATCGTCACCCTGTACCTCGGCGACTCCACCGACCAGATCATCCGGTGGGTCATCACGATCCTCGCGCTGCTCGTGCTCATCGTCGCCATCGTCATCGCCAAGCGCGACGACGTGGCGATGACCGACACCGAGGAGCCGGTGAGCGACCGGCCGTGAGCGACCGCGACGCGCTCCCCGGGTGGACATAGGCTCGGGGGCGTGACCACCTCCGCGACCCCCCGCACCGACCCCCGGCTGCTCGACCGGCTGCGCGAGGACCTGGGCGCGCTGCCGCTGACCGTCGAGGCGGTGCAGGAGCGCCTCGGCCCGATCGCCGCCTCGGCCCTCGCCAAGGACCACACGTTGCCCGCCCGGCGGCTGCTCGTGGCCGCCAGCGACCCGGTCGGCGTGCTCGTCGGCTGCTTCGGGCTCGGCCTGGAGGTCGCCGCCGACGACCTCGCGCGGGCGCTGCCACGGCTCGGTGTCGCCGGCGCCGTCGAGCTGGACCTCGTCGAACCGCACGGCGCCGACGTGCGCGCCCTGTGCGACCTGCGCCCCTACGGCGACGACCTCGGCAACGCCTGGTGGGTGGCCTCGGACCCGACCGAGCACGCCCGCAGCGGGCCGTTGCCCGTGGACCACGTCCTCGGCATCGGTGGCGCCTCGACCACGCTGGCCTCGTGGACCCCGCGCACCCCCGTCGGTCGGGCGCTCGACGTCGGCACCGGCAGCGGGGTGCAGTCGCTGCACCTCTCCCGGCACGCGGAGCACGTCGTCGGCACCGACCTCTCCGGCCGCGCCCTGGACTACGCCGCCTTCAACGCCGCCCTGAACGGTCTGGACTGGGAGCTGCGCCGCGGGTCCTTCCTCGACCCGGTGGCCGGTGAGACCTTCGACCTCGTGGTGAGCAATCCCCCCTTCGTCATCACGCCGCGCACCGGGGGCGTGCCCCGCTACGAGTACCGGGACGGCGGCGCCGCCGGCGACGACGTCATCGCGGCCCTGACGAAGGGGGTCGGCGCCCACCTCGCCCCGGGCGGGGTGGCCCAGATGCTCGGCAACTGGGAGACCGCCGGGGGAGAGGACTGGCGCGAGCGGGTGGGCGCGTGGGTCGCCGCGAGCGGCCTGGACGCCTGGGTGGTCCAGCGCGACGTGCAGGACCCCGTCGAGTACGCCGAGCTGTGGGCCCGCGACGGCGGCCACCTGCCGGGCACGCCGGAGCACGACGCGCTCGTGGGGGCCTGGCTGGACGACTTCGCCTCGCGGTCCATCGAGCAGATCGGCTTCGGGATCATCACCCTGCACCGGCCGAGCCGGGAGCGGGTCCCCTTCGTGGACCTCATCGAGGCGAGCGGCCCCGTGGCCACGCCGATGGGGCCGACCGTGGCCGCCGGGCTGGTCGCCCGCGACCGGCTTGCCGACATGGACGACGACGCGGTGCTCGACACCGCCTGGCGTGCCGCCCCCGACGTGACGACCGAGACCCACGCCCGGCCCGGCGCCACCGACCCGGACGTCATCCTGCTGCGCCAGGGCGGCGGGCTCGGCCGGAGGGTCCGGCTGGACACCCTCGATGCGGCGCTGGTCTCGGTCTGCGACGGCGAGCTGACCGCCCGCCAGTCCCTCGCCGCGATCTCCGGGCTGCTCGACGTGCCGACGGGGGAGGCGCTCGGCCGCGGGGTCGGCCTGCTCCGTGGGCTCGTCGCGGACGGCTTCCTCACCCCCTGACCCGACCTGGGCGGACCCCTTCGCGAAAACCACGTTGTGAGTGAGTGCTCACTCATTTATGATCGTCGTTCGTGACCCCACGAGCGAAACCCCTGCCCCCCGACGAGCGTCGCCGCGCCCTGCTCGCGGCAGCCCGGCCGCTCGTGCGCGAGCACGGGAACGCGGTGCGGACCAAGGACGTCGCGGCAGCGGCCGGGGTCGCCGAGGGCACTCTCTACCGGGTCTTCGAGACCAAGGAGGAGCTCGTCGACGCCGTCGTGGAGGACGCCGCCGACCCCACCCTCTTCCTCGCCCGCCTCGACGCGATTGACC
Source organism: uncultured Janibacter sp. (assembly GCA_964386935.1). Lineage (GTDB taxonomy): Bacteria > Actinomycetota > Actinomycetes > Actinomycetales > Dermatophilaceae > Janibacter. The sequence goes on along the minus strand of CAYLUX010000041.1, from coordinate 6,735 downwards.
CCGACCAGCCGCTCGAGGAGCGCCTGCTCGCCGTGGTCACCGCCTTCCACGAGCGCTTCCGCGAGGTCTTCGAGATCCTCGTCGCGGTCGGGAGGCCCGGGCCCCCGAAGTCGATGCGCCGCCGGACCGACGTCCGGGGCGATGGCGACTGGCGAGTGGGCGTGCGCCGCAGGGTCGTCGAGCTGGTCGAGCCGGACGCCGACCGGCTCGCCGTCAGCCCCGAGCGGCTCGCGCAGTACCTGCGCCTGCTGAGCTTCTCCGGCGCCCACCCCCACGTCGGCGCCGCGGAGTCGCTGACCCCGGCCGAGATCGTCGACGTCGTCCTGCACGGCGTGCTGCGGAAGGAGTGACCATGCTGCTGCGACTGTGGCGCACCCACCTGGGCAGCCGGCTGCCACTCATCGGCGCCCTCGTGCTCCTCCAGCTGGCCTCCACGCTGGCGGCGCTCGCCCTGCCGAGCCTCAACGGCCGGATCATCGACGACGGCGTGGCGAAGGGGGACACCGGCTACATCCTGCGCGCTGGCGCGCTCATGCTCGGTGTCTCCCTCGTGCAGGTGGTCGCGACCATCGGCGTCGCCTGGATCGCCTCGCGCTGCTCCTCCTCGCTCGCGGCGCAGGTACGCTCCGACCTCTTCGCCCGGGTGGGGCGCTTCAGCGCCCAGGAGATGGGGCGCTTCGGGGCGCCGACGCTGATCTCCCGCAGCACCAACGACGTCCAGCAGGTGCAGCTGGTGACCAACATGGGTCTGGCGATGATGCTCAGCGCCCCGATCATGATGATCGGCGGCATCATCATGGCGCTGCAGGAGGACCGCGGGCTCGCCTGGCTCGTCGCCGTGGCCGTCCCGATCCTCGGGGTCGTCGTCGGCTTCCTCGTCAGCCGGATGGTCCCCGGCTTCCGGGTGATGCAGTCCAGCGTCGACGCCGTGAACCGGATCCTGCGCGAGCAGATCACCGGCGTGCGGGTCGTGCGTGCCTTCGTGCGTGAGGACCAGGAGCGGGAGCGCTTCGCCGTGGCCAACCGCCGCTACACCGACTCCGCGATCCGGGTGGGCAACCTCTTCGCAACGGTCTTCCCCTTCGCGATGGTCGTGCTCAACCTCTCGATGGTCGCGGTCGTGTGGTTCGGCGCCCACCGCATCGACGCCGGGCAGATGAGCGTCGGCTCGCTCACCGCCTTCATGGCCTACCTGACCCAGATCCTCATGTCCGTGGTCATGGCGACCATGATGACGATGATGATCCCGCGGGCCGCGGTCTCCGCCGGCCGCATCGGCGAGGTCCTCGCGACCGACTCGACCGTGCTCGACGCGGGGGTCCCCGTGCCCCTGCCGGAGGGGCCGCTCGAGGTGCGCATGTCCGGGGTGACCTTCGCCTACCCCGGTGCGGAGTCGCCCGTCCTGCACGACATCGACCTGCTCGCGCGACCCGGCACGACGACCGCGGTCATCGGGTCGACCGGCTCGGGCAAGACCACCCTCGTCGGTCTGCTGCCCCGCCTCTACGACGTCACCGGCGGCAGTGTCTCCCTCGGCGGCGTCGACGTGCGTGACGCTTCGCTGGAGGACCTGTGGTCCCGGATCGGGCTCGTCCCGCAGCGGGCCTTCCTCTTCACCGGCACCATCGCGAGCAACCTGCGCCAGGGCGCTCCGGGGGCGAGCGACGAGGAGCTGTGGGCCGCGCTCGAGGTCGCCCAGGCCGCCGACTTCGTCCGCCGCCAGGGCGGGCTGGAGGCGACCGTCGGCCAGGGCGGGGGCAACCTCTCCGGCGGCCAGCGGCAACGCCTGGCCATGGCGCGGGCGATCGTCCGCCGGCCGGCGGTCTACCTCTTCGACGACTCCTTCTCGGCGCTCGACGTCGCGACCGACGCCCGGTTGCGCGCCGCCCTTCGTCCCTGGACCTCGGACGCGACGGTCATCGTCGTCGCCCAGCGCGTCGCCTCCATCGTCGACGCCGACCAGATCGTCGTGCTCGACGACGGCCGCGTCGTCGGGAGGGGCACGCACGCCGAGCTGCTGCGGGAGTGCCCCACCTACATCGAGATCGTCGAGTCCCAGGCCGCAGCGGAGGATGCCGCATGAGTGAGGTCCCCACCGAGGAGGAGAAGGCGGCAGCCGCCCGCCGCAGGCCCGGACCGCGCGGCGGCCCGCCGGGTGCCGGGCTCGGCGTGCCCACCGAGAGCGCGACGAACTTCGGGGCCTCGGCCCGCCGGCTCGTCGGGCTGCTGCGCCCGCAGCGCGCGATCATCGGCGTGGCGACCGCCCTCGCGGTGGTCGGGGTCGTCCTCACCGCGATCGGGCCCCGGGTCCTCGGCCGCGCCACCGACCTCGTCTTCGCCGGCGTCATCGGCGAGCGGCTGCCGTCCGGCACCACCCAGGAGCAGGCGGTGGAGGGGCTGCGGGCCGGTGGCCACGACCAGATGGCGGACATGGTCTCCGGCATCCCCGACCTCGTCCCGGGGGAGGGCATGGACCTGGGCGCGATCGGCCGGGTGCTGCTCATCGCCGTCGCGCTGTACGCGGGGGCGGGGCTGCTCTCCTTCGTGCAGAACCGGCTCGTCGTCGTCGCCGTCAACCGCGTCATCATGGACCTGCGGACCGCCGTCGAGGAGAAGCTGCACGCGCTGCCGCTGCCCTACCTGGACTCGCAGCCGCGTGGTGAGCTGCTCTCGCGCGTCACCAACGACATCGACAACCTCGCCCAGTCGGTCCAGCAGACCCTCGGGCAGATGCTGACCAACCTCGTCATGGTCGTCGCGATGCTCGCGATGATGTTCTCCATCTCCCCGCTGCTCGCGGTCATCGCCCTCGTGACGATCCCGATCTCGATCTGGCTGACGAAGGTCATCGGCGCCCGCAGCCAGCGCCACTTCAAGGAGCAGTGGGCCACGACGGGCGAGGTGAACTCCATCGTCGAGGAGACCTTCAGCGGGCACGAGCTGGTCAAGGTCTTCGGTCGTCAGGAGGAGGTGGGCGCCACCTTCGAGGAGCGCAACGAGGCGCTGCGGACCGCGACCTTCGGCGCGCAGTTCGTCTCCGGGGTGATCATGCCCGTGATGATGTTCGTCGGGAACCTCACCTACGTCGTCGTCGCCGTCGTCGGCGGGCTCCGGGTGGCCTCCGGCTCGCTCACCCTCGGGAGCGTCACCGCCTTCATCCAGTACTCACGGCAGTTCACGATGCCGATCACCCAGCTGGCCTCGATGGCGAACCTGGTGCAGTCGGGCGTGGCCTCGGCCGAGCGGGTCTTCGAGGTGCTGGACGCGCCGGAGCAGCGCCCGGACCCGCAGCCGGCGGCCGTGCCGGAGTGCTCCGACGGGCGGGTGACCTTCGAGGACGTGAGCTTCTCCTACTCCGCGGACGCGCCCCTCATCGAGGGGCTGGACCTGCAGGTGGAGCCGGGGCAGACGATCGCGATCGTCGGGCCGACCGGCGCGGGCAAGACCACGCTGGTCAACCTCGTCCTGCGCTTCTACGAGCTCGACGGTGGTCGGATCACCCTCGACGGGGTCGACATCGCGCATATGTCACGCGCCGGCCTGCGCTCGCGCATCGGCATGGTGCTGCAGGACACCTGGCTATTCGGCGGCACGATCGGGGAGAACATCGCCTACGGCCGGCCCGGGGCGAGCCGTGAGGACGTCCGGGCCGCGGCCGAGGCGACCTTCGTCGACCGCTTCGTGCACTCCCTGCCGGAGGGCTACGACACGGTCCTCGACGACGGTGCGGGCAACATCAGCGCGGGCGAGAAGCAGCTGGTCACCATCGCCCGCGCCTTCCTCTCGGACCCCGACCTGCTCATCCTCGACGAGGCGACGAGCTCGGTCGACACCCGCACCGAGAAGCTGGTCCAGGACGCCATGCGAGCCCTGCGCGGCGCGCGGACCTCCTTCGTCATCGCGCACCGGCTCTCGACGATCCGGGACGCCGACGTCATCCTCGTGATGGAGGAGGGCCACATCGTCGAACAGGGCTCGCACGAGCAGCTCCTCGCCCGCGGCGGTGCCTACGAGCGGTTGTACCGGGCGCAGTTCGTCGCTCCCATGGACGAGGAGAGCGACCCGCTGGACCCGCGGCTCACTGGTCGAAGGTGATCTTCCACTCCTCGTCGACCTTCTTGAGCTTGATGTCCTGCTCCTCGTCGTCGTCGTTCTTCACGGTGACGGTGGCAGTCTTCTCGTCGTCGGCGATCTCGGAGTCCTGGATGTCGATCTCGGCGTCCTCAGGGATGTTCTCCTTGAAGGCGTCCTCGTTCTCCTTGAAGAGGGTCGGGCAGTCCTTGCCCTCCTCGATCTGCTCGAGCTGGTCGACGATCTCCGGGTCGAGCGTCTCGCAGACGGTCTTGTAGTCCCCGTCGGCGACGGCTTCGCCGAAGGTGTTGACCGCTTCCTCGGGCCCGTTGTCGGCCCCGCAGGCCGTCAGGCCGAAGGCGAGGCCGGTGGCGGCAACGAGCGTGGCGAGCTTCTTCATGCTGGTGTCCTCCCTGGTGGCGACGCGTGGCACCCTGCGAGCCACGCCGGGACAACTCTAAGCGGGTCCGGGCCCCGGCGCGATGGGCAGTCCTACCCAGTGGTCACTCGAACTGCCAGGAGCGCTTGGAGAGGCCGAACCAGAAGCCGTCGACGGCGGTGCTCCGGGTCGTGGCGCCGGCCGCGTCGGCGGCCCCCGCGGCGATGTAGAGCGGGGCCCAGTGCTCGGTGCGCGGGTGGGCCTCGTGCCCGGCCGGCGCGACCTCGAGCATCCGCTCCAGGGAGTCCAGGTCGCCCGCTGTCACGGTCTCGGCCGCCCAGTGGTCGAACTCGCTGGAGGCGCTCGGCGGGGTGGTGTCCGGCCCGCGGCTCGGGTCGAACCACCGCAGGTTGTGCGTGGTGAAGCCGGAGCCGATGATCAGCGTGCCCCGATCGCGAAGGGGGGCCAGCGCCCGCCCGAGGTCGGTGAGGGCGGCCGGCTCCAGGGTCGGCATCGACATCTGCAGCACCGGCACGTCGGCCTCGGGGTACATCTCCACGAGCGGCACGTAGGCGCCGTGGTCCAGGCCGCGGGTCTCGTCGTGGCGCACGTCCACCCCCTTCGTCTGGAGCAGGGTGGAGACCTCGGAGGCGAGCCCGGGCGCCAAGGGGGCGTCGTAGGTGACCTCGAAGTACTTCTGCGGGAAGCCCCAGAAGTCGTAGGTCAGCGGGACGCGCTGCTGCGTCGGGCTCACGGTCACCGGGGCGTCCTCCCAGTGCGCGGAGACGATGAGGATGTTCTTCGGCTTCGCGAAGGACCCCGACCACCGGGCCAGCTCCGCGGTCCAGCGTGCGTCGTCGGCCAGCGGCGGGGCGCCGTGCGAGAGGAAGAGGATCGGCGGGGTCGTCATGCGGACATAGTAGTTCAACATTCAATGAAATGCCACGGCCTCGCCCGCCGGCGCCGGGACAGGAGTCCTGCCGGCGCCCGCGGGGGTAGTACGGTCATCGCAGAAGTGACTGCACGTCGGAGCAGCGACGAATCCGCTGCACGTGTCGTCGGGAGAAGGGGCGTACATGGCCAACAAGCTCGTCATCGTCGAGTCGCCGGCCAAGGCGAAGACGATCGCGGGATACCTCGGTGGGGACTTCGTCGTCGAGGCGTCGGTGGGGCACATCCGGGACATCCCGACGCCCTCCGAGATGCCGGCGGACATGAAGAAGGGCCCCTACGGCCGCTTCGGTGTCAACGTCGAGGAGGGCTTCGAGCCCTACTACGTCGTCGACCCCGACAAGAAGAAGAAGGTCACCGAGCTCAAGCGCCTGCTCAAGGACGCCGACAGCCTCTACCTGGCCACCGATGAGGACCGTGAGGGCGAGGCCATCGCCTGGCACCTGCTGGAGACCCTCAAGCCGAAGGTCCCGGTCCAGCGGATGGTCTTCCACGAGATCACCAAGGAGGCCATCCAGCGGGCCGTGGGCGAGACCCGCGACCTGGATCTGGACCTCGTCGACGCCCAGGAGACCCGCCGCATCCTCGACCGGCTCTACGGCTACGAGGTCTCGCCGGTCCTCTGGCGCAAGGTCAAGGCGGGGCTGTCCGCCGGCCGCGTGCAGTCGGTCGCGACCCGCATCGTCGTCGAGCGCGAGCGGGAGCGGATGGCCTTCAAGGTCGCCTCGTACTGGGACGTGGAGGGCACCTTCGTCTCCGGGGGGTCCCCCTTCGTCGCCCGGCTGACCTCCCTGGACGGCACGAAGGTGGCCGCCGGACGCGACTTCGACGACACCGGCGCGCTGAAGGGCGCCGCCCGCCAGCTGGACGAGCGGGCCGCCACGGCCGTCGCGGAGTCCACGCTCGCCGCCGAGGCCAGCGTCACCTCGGTGCAGGAGAAGCCGTACACGCGCCGCCCGTACGCCCCCTTCACCACCTCGACGATGCAGCAGGACGCCGGCCGCAAGCTCGGTCTCGGCTCCCGCGACGCGATGCGGGTGGCCCAGCGGCTGTACGAGAACGGCTACATCACCTACATGCGTACGGACAGCACCAACCTGTCCCGGTCCGCGCTCTCCGCCGCCCGTGGCCAGGCCCGCGACATGTACGGCGGCGACTACGTGCCGGAGTCCCCGCGGATCTACGGCAAGAAGGCCAAGAACGCCCAGGAGGCGCACGAGGCGATCCGCCCCGCCGGTGACCGCTTCCGCACCCCTGCGCAGGTGGCCGGTGAGCTGCGGGGCGACGAGTTCCGCCTCTACGAGCTGATCTGGAAGCGCACCATCGCCTCCCAG
>CAYLUX010000040.1:0-19213 GCA_964386935.1 uncultured Janibacter sp. | reverse complement strand
TCTTGATGCCGGCGACGTCGGAGCCGAGCGCGGGCTCGCTCATCGAGAAGGCGCCGCGGATCTCACCGGTGGCCATCTTCGGCAGGTAGCGCTGCTTCTGCTCGTCCGTCCCGTGCTTGAGGATCATGTACGCGACGATGAAGTGGGTGTTGATGATGCCCGAGACCGGCATCCAGCCGCGGGCGATCTCCTCGACGCAGAGCGCGTAGGTCAGCAGCGACTCGCCGAGCCCGCCGAACTCCTCGGGGATCATCAGGCCGAAGATCCCCATCTCCTTCATCTGGTCCACGATCTTCTGCGGGTACTCGTCGGCGTGCTCCAGCTCCTGGGCCACCGGGATGATCTGCTCGTCGACGAATTCCTTGACCAGTCCGAGCAGGTCCTGCTGCTCCTCGGTCAGTCCGTCGGTCGTCTGCAGGCGGGACATGCGCGTGTACCTCGTTCTTCGGCGGCAGGGATTCCGCGCCAGTATCCCAAGGAGCACCCCCGCCCACCATGGCGGGCGGGGGTGTCCTCGGACACGCTGCCGATCAGTTGAGGCCGGTCAGTAGACCCAGACCCGGCGCCCGATCGGGATCAGCCCGCTGCCCCAGAGGTAGTTCATCGCCGCGTTCGAGACCCGGGTGCAGCCGTGCGAGGCCGGGTAGCCGGGCACCGAGGTGTACCCGTGGATCGCGATGCCGCCGTTGAAGTACTTCGGCCGCCACAGCGACCCGAGCGGGCCGGTGTCCATCCCGTTCACCTGCCGGAAGATCTTGTACCGGCCCCGCGGGGTGCGCCACCCGGACTTGCCGGTGCTGGTGTTGAAGACCCACCGGGTCCGGCCGCTCTTGACGACGAAGATCACCTGCCGGTCGATGTCGACCTCCATGATGGAGCCGCTGGTCGTGCGCGCCTTGGCGTTGCCCAGTCGGTCGATGACCGCCCAGGTCTTGGCCCCGCAGACCCCGTCGCGGGTCAGGCCGTGCATCTTCTGCACCGCCATGACCGCCTGCTCGGTGGTGACGCCGAAGTTGCCGTCGTTGCCGGAGTGCCAGTAGCCGTGGTCGCGCATCGCGGTCTGCAGCCGCTTCACGGCCGAGCCCTTGCTGCCCTTCTTCAGCAGCGGGTGGGAGCCGCCTCCGCCGCCCCCGTCGTCGCCTCCGTCGTCGTCGCCGAGGCGGTCCACGACCCGCCAGGTCTTCGGGCCGCAGATCCCGTCGCGGACGAGGCCGTGGTCCCCCTGCAGGCGCTTGACGGCGCGCTCGGTGGAGGGCCCGAAGATCCCGTCCACCCCGGAGTGCTCATATCCCCCTCTGAGCAGCTTGCGTTGCAGCTCCCGGACCGCGGAACCCTTGCTGCCCCTGCGCAACGTCGGGTGGCTGGCGGCCAGGGCGGGCGCGACGCCCAGACCGGCGAGTCCGAGGGCCGCGGTCGAGGCCAGGGCGCCACGCACGAGGAGGCGGCGCTCCGGGGACTCGGCGACCTGTACCTGGGCATGACGAGCTCGGTAGGTGTTCATCTCTTTCCCCCTTTGTCGGGGACGAGCCCCTGCGGCTCCCCCTCACCGACCCAGACGCCTCTGAGCGCCACCCGGTTGTGCCCGTCAGGACACGAAATGGCAACGACCCCCGGTCACGGGGGTCGTTGCCATTGCGGGCGAAGGGGGCCTGCCCCGCCTCCCGGCGCCGGTGACCGGCCTCAGGAGCGGGCGAGGATGGCCTCGTGGGTGGCCAGCACGCGCCGGGCGATGTCGACGTGCAGGTTCTCGATCATCTTCCCGTTGTGGGTGACGACGCCGGTGCCGGCGCCCTCCTCCCAGGCCTGGAGGACCCCCTTCGCCTCGGTCACGGCCTCCTCGCTGGGGGCGAAGGTGGTGTTGCACACCTCGACCTGACCGGGGTGGATGAGGGTCTTGCCGTCGAAGCCCATGTCGCGGCCCTGCTCGCACTCGGCGGTGAAGCCCTCGATGTCCTTGACCGCGTTGTAGACGCCGTCGAGGACCGCGATCCCGGCCTCGCGGGCGGCGAGCACCGCCCAGGAGAGCGAGGTGAGCAGCGGGGCCCGGCCGGGCACGTGGTCGGCCTGCAGCTCCTTGACGAGGTCGTTGGTACCGAGGACGAAGGCGGCGAGCCGGTCCGAGGCGTGGGCGATCTCGCGGGCGTCGAAGATCGCCGACGGGGTCTCGATCATCGCCCAGAGCTTCGTGTGCTCGGGGGCGCCGGCTGCCTCCATCGCGGCGACGAGCTGACGCACCTCGTCGGCGGAGTTGACCTTGGGCACGACGATGCCGGCGGGGCCGGCCTTCGAGGCGGCGGCGAGGTCCTCCTCGTGCCACTGGGTGCCGATCCCGTTGACGCGGATCGTCACCTCGCGGTCGCCGTACTCACCGGATGCCGCTGCGGCACAGGCGGCCTCGCGGGCGGCGACCTTGTCGTCGGGCCCGACTGCGTCCTCGAGGTCGAGGATGAGCGCGTCGACGGGCAGGGTCTTGGCCTTCTCCAGCGCGCGGGCGTTGGAGCTCGGCATGTAGAGGACCGAGCGGCGCGGGGTGTAGGTCTCGCTCATGCTCAGGCCTCCGCGTACATCTTGGCCAGCTCGGGGTCGTTGGCCGAGAGCCGCTCGGCGAGCTCGAGGACGACCATGCACTGCTTCCAGCTGGCGTCGTCCTCCATCTTGCCGTCGATCATCACCGCGCCGCGGCCGTCGGGCATCGCCTCCTTGACGCGCCGTGCGTGCGCGACGTCCTCGGCGGTGGGGCTGAAGACCTTCTTGGCGATGTCGATCTGCACCGGGTGCAGGCTCCACGCGCCGACGCAGCCGAGGAGGAAGGCGTTGCGGAACTGGTCCTCGCAGGCGACGGTGTCCTTGATGTCGCCGAAGGGCCCGTAGAAGGGGAAGATGCCGTGCATCGCGCAGGCGTCGACCATCCGGGCGATCGTGTAGTGCCACAGGTCCTGCTGGAAGCCAGCGCGCTCCCCCGCGTAGTCCGGGGTGCCGTCGGCTCCCTTCGACGGGTCCTGGCGCACGAGGTAGCCGGGGTGGCCGCCGCCGACGCGGGTGGTCTTCATCCGGCGGTCCGCGGCGAGGTCGGCCGGGCCGAGCGAGATGCCCTGCATCCGCGGGGAGGCACCGGCGATCTCCTCGACATTGGCCATGCCGCGGGCGGTCTCGAGGATCGCGTGCACGAGGATCGGGCGCTCCACGCCGCCCTTCGCCTCGAGCTGGGCGAGGATCCGGTCGATGTAGTGGATGTCCTCCGGGCCCTGGACCTTCGGGACCATGACGACGTCGATCTTGTCGCCGACCTCGGTCACGAGCCGGGTCAGGTCGTCGAGCACCCAGGGGCTGTCGAGGCTGTTGATCCGGGTCCACAGCTGGGTGTGCTCGCCGAAGTCGACGTCCTTGGCGATCTGGACCAGGCCCTCGCGGGCGGCCTCCTTCTTGTCGGCGACGACGGCGTCCTCGAGGTTGCCGAGGAGCACGTCGGAGACCCCGACCATGTCCGGGACCTTGGCGGCCATCTTCGGGTTGCTCGGGTCGAAGAAGTGGATCATCCGGCTCGGCCGGGCCGGCACCTCCCGCACGGGGGTCGGGGCACCGACGGCGAGCGGGGCGAAGAAGTCCTTGGCACTGCGCATGTGTGGGCTGTGGTCCTCTCAGGAGTGAGCGAAGGGGGATTCCATCGGCAACCTAGCAGCGGCCCCCCGCAGCAGGTTATGACGCAGTTCACCGCGCCCCGGTCGGTTCTCCTATGGTTCCCCCATGAGCGAGGTGAACCTCTCCGCCCTCACCACCGAGGCACTGAAGAAGTCCACGGTACTGTGGCTGCGCATCGCCGGCCGCGAGCGCGCGACGTGGTTCGCCACCGGCGAGGCGGGCAGCCGGCTCGCCGGGCAGGTGCTGATCGCCTCCGGCGGGACCGAGTCGGACCTGGGCGTGCTGCCCGAGCACCTCGAGATCATCCTGCGCAGCAAGGGCACCCGGGGGCGGCTGCTCACCCTCAACGCCTCGAGCCAGGAGATCGAGCCGGAGAACCCGCTCTGGCCGATCGTCGCCGAAGCGCTGCGCGGCGCCCGGCTCAACGCGAGCCCGGACCAGCTGCAGCGGTGGCGGGAGTCCTCCCGACTGTGGGTGCTCTCCCCCTTCGGTGCTCCGCTGCAGGGCCCCGGCCACTCCGGCGGCGACGAGCGCTCCTCGAAGGGGGTCCGTCCCGGCAGCGCCGCCCGGCGCACCCGACGCCCGTGGCACCTCGGCGGCAGGCCGGCCACGCGGCGCGGCACGCGGTGATCCCGAGCGTCCTGATTACGCTGTGACCCGTGAGTGCTGCCTCCCGGTTCTTCGTCGCCCGCCTGGCGAGCCTCAGTGTCTTCGACCCGATCGGTGAACCCGTCGGGCGGGTGCGCGACGTCGTCGTCACCTTCTCCCCGTCCCGCCGGCCCCGGGTGCTGGGCCTGGTCGTCGAGGTGCCCGGACGGCGTCGGGTCTTCGTCCCGATGACCCGGGTGACCTCGCTCGAGGGCGGGCAGGTCATCACGACGGGGATCGTGAACATGCGCCGCTTCGAGAAGCGGCCCACCGAGACCCTCGTGCTCGCGGAGCTGCTGGAGCGGCCGGTCACGGTGCGCACCGACGACGGCGAGACCGAGGCGACCGTCGAGGACATCGGCGTCGAGCAGGCCGCGAGCCGCAGCTGGTTCATCACCAAGGTCTTCGTGCGCGGCCGGCGTCAGTCCCGAAGAGGGCTGCTCGTACGGCGCCGTGGGGAGACCTTCACGGTGCCGGTCGAGGACGTCACCGGCCTCTCGGCCTCCGTCTCGGCCGCGGAGCACTCCGCGGTCAAGCTGCTGGAGTCCGTCGAGGACCTCAAGGTTGCCGACCTGGCCGAAGTGGTCGCCGATCTCGCCCCGGAGCGCCGGGACGCGGTCGTGGCGGCCCTCGGCGACGAGCGGCTGGCCGACATCCTCCAGGAGCTCGGGCCGGACGACCAGGCCGAGATCATCGGCACGCTCACCCAGACCCGGGCCACCGACGTCCTCGAGGCGATGGACCCCGACGACGCCGCAGACCTGCTCTCCGAGCTGCCGCCGGAGCGGGCGGAGACGCTGCTGCAGCTGATGAAACCCGACGACGCCGAGCCGCTGCGCCGGCTGCTCAGCTATGACGAGAACACCGCCGGTGGTCTGATGACGACCGAGCCGATCGTGCTCGCCCCGGAGGACACCGTGGCCGAGGCGCTTGCCGTGGTCCGCCGCGAGGAGATCCCGATGGGGCTCGCCGCGACCGTCTTCGTCTGCCGGCCGCCGCTGGAGACGCCCACCGGGAAGTACCTCGGCATGATCCACATCCAGCGGCTGCTGCGGGAGCCGCCGCACGAGAGCATCGGGCGCTACCTAGACAAGGGGATCGACCCCCTTCGCCCGGAGGACCCGCTCGGGTCGGTGACCCGGACGCTCGCGATCTACAACCTCATCGCGGCGCCGGTGGTCGACGAAGCGGAGCACCTGCTCGGCGCGGTGACCGTCGATGACGTGCTGGACCACATCCTCCCCGAGGACTGGCGCGAGGAGCGGCACGAGGTGACCGATGGCTGAGCGTAGGAATGTCCGCGTCGACGTCCCGCAGGAGGTGCGTCGGCAGCTGATCCGGCGGCCCTCGGGCATGTCCGGTGAGGCCTTCGGGGTGCTCTCGGAGAAGTTCGCCCGCTTCATGGGCACGCCGCGCTTCCTCATCTGGATGACGGTCTTCGTCACGGTGTGGCTCGCGTGGAACACCTTCGCGCCGGAGTCGGCCCAGTTCGACCCGAAGGCGCTGAACTACACGCTGCTGACGCTCATGCTCTCGCTGCAGGCCTCCTACGCCGCGCCGCTGATCCTGCTCGCGCAGAACCGGCAGGACGACCGCGACCGGGTCTCCCTGGAGCAGGACCGGGTGCAGGCCGAGCGGGCCCTCGCCGACACCGAGTACCTCACCCGCGAGGTCGCGGCGCTGCGGATCGCGCTGCGGGACGCCGCGACCCGGGACTTCGTGCGCAGCGAGCTGCGCGACCTGCTCGCCGAGATGGAGGAGCGGGGGCTCGAGGTCCGCCGCCGGGAGGACGGGGCCGAGGAGTAGCCCTCGGACGGGGCCGGTGAAGACCCGTGGGATGCGGCCCTACGATGGAGGGCATGGCAGCCCCGCACCCCACGATCACCGACGAGCAGCTCCACTCGGCGCTGGAGACCGTCATCGACCCCGAGATCCGCCGCCCCATCACCGAGCTGGGCATGGTGGAATCCGCCGCTGTCGACGAGAACGGCCACGCCGCCGTCACCGTCCTGCTCACCGTCGCCGGGTGTCCGCTGAAGGACACCATCACCAAGGACACCACCAAGGCGCTCATGGCGATCGACGGCGTCGTCGACGTCGACGTCACCCTCGGCGTGATGAGCGACGAGCAGCGCAACGACCTCAAGACCCACCTGCGCGGGGGCCAGGCCGAGCGGGAGGTCCCCTTCGCCAAGCCGGGGTCGCTGACCCGCGTCTACGCGGTCGCCTCCGGCAAGGGCGGTGTCGGCAAGTCCTCGATCACCGCGAACCTCGCCGCCAGCCTCGCCGAGCAGGGCCTGAAGGTCGGGGTCGTCGACGCCGACATCTACGGCTTCTCGATCCCGCGGATGCTCGGGGTCACGCACGCCCCGACGCAGGTCGACGACATGATCCTGCCGCCGATCGCCTCCGAGGTGAAGGTGATCTCGATCGGGATGTTCGTCCCCGGCAACCAGCCGGTCGTCTGGCGCGGCCCGATGCTGCACCGCGCGCTGCAGCAGTTCCTCTCCGACGTCTTCTGGGGCGACCTGGACGTCCTGCTGCTCGACCTGCCGCCCGGCACCGGTGACATCGCGATCTCCGTGGCGCAGCTGATCCCGGGCAGCGAGATCCTCGTCGTGACCACCCCGCAGCAGGCCGCCGCGGAGGTTGCCGAGCGCGCCGGCTCGATCGCGATGCAGACCCACCAGCGCATCGTGGGCGTCGTCGAGAACATGTCCTGGCTGGAGCTGCCCGACGGCAGCCGGCAGGAGCTCTTCGGCTCCGGCGGCGGCCAGCAGGTCTCCGAGTCCCTCACCCGCACCGTGGGCGCGGAGGTGCCGCTCCTCGGCCAGATCCCGCTCGACGTCACGCTCCGCGAGGGCGCCGACCAGGGCGCGCCGGTCGTGCACTCCAACCCCGACGGCCCCGCTGCCGTCGCGCTGCGCGGCATCGCCAAGGGCCTGGCCACCCGCTCCCGCGGCCTCGCCGGCCGCAGCCTCGGCCTCACCCCCACCGGGCGCTGAGGCCACCCCGGCCCATCGCGAAGGGGGCCGACCCGCCAGTCGGCGGGTCGGCCCCCTTCGTCATGTCATGACCGGGATCCGGGCCTCAGGTGGCCTCGGGGTCCCAGGGGGTGCCGGCGGTCGCCTTGACGGTCGCGGCCGGCTCCTCCTCGTCCTCGGGGTCCTCGTCGGTGGAGGCGGCCGCGTCCTTGGCCGGGGTGTCGCCGAGGGTGAAGGCGTCGTCGAGGGGCTCCAGGAGGGCCTCACGCACGATCCGGCGCGGGTCGTACTGGCGCGGGTCGTACTGACGCCAGTCCAGCTCCTCGTACTCCGGTCCCATCTGCTCCTTGAGCTGGCTCTTCGCGTCGTTGGCCATCCGGCGGACCTGGACGACGAGCCTGGCGAGCTTGCGGGCGTACTCGGGCAGCTGCTTCGGCCCGAGGATGATGAAGGCCAGGATGATCAGGACGAGGAACTCGGAGCCGTGCATGATGCCCATGGCTAGTTGTCCTCGGCCGCTTCGAGCTTCATCTTCAGCTTCTGCAGCTTGCCGTCCCGACGGACCTTGAGACTGACCTCGTCGCCGACGGACTTCGCGCGGATCCGCACGACGAGCTGGTTCAGGTCGGTGACGCGCCGCCCGTCCATGGCCACGATGACGTCGCCCGGCTCGATCCCCGCCTTGTCGGCGGGGCCACCGGGCACGACGGGCGACTGCCCGCCGGGGGCGTCCCCCTGCTCGAGGACCTTCGCCCCCTCACCGGACCAGCGGCGGTCGAGGCTGACGCCGATGATCGGGTGGACCGCTTCGCCGCTCTTGATCAGCTGCTGCGCAATGCGCACGACGACGTCGGAGGGGATCGCGAAGCCGACACCGATCGACCCGGACCCGGAACCCTGCCCGGGAACCTGGGCGATGGCGCTGTTGACCCCGATGACGTCGCCGGAGGAGTTCAGCAGCGGCCCGCCCGAGTTGCCCGGGTTGATCGCCGCATCGGTCTGGATGGCGGAGATGTAGGACTCCGCACCGGGCTCGCCCGCGCTGACCGGGCGCTCGAGCGCGGAGACGATGCCGGAGGTCACGGTGGAGCCGAGACCGAGGGGCGAGCCGACCGCCACGACGTCGTCACCGACGACGACGTCCTCCGACTTCCCGATGTCCAGCGGCTCCAGGCCCTCCGGGTCGACCTCGAGGACGGCCACGTCGTAGGAGGTGTCGGTGCCGACGACCTCGGCGTCGCGCCGGGTCCCGTCGGCCATCTCGATGCTCACCCGACCACCCTGCCCGGCGCCCTGCACGACGTGGTTGTTCGTGACGATGTGGCCCCGGCCGTCGTAGACCCAGCCCGAGCCGGTGCCGGCGCCGGAGGCGCCCCGGACGCGGACGGTCACGACGCTCGGCACCGCCTCGTCCGCGACGGCCGCGATCGAGTCGTCGGCGCGCTGGTCGGCGCCCTGGTCCTTGCCGTCGTCGACGATCGTCGGACCGCCGCCGCCGGACTCACCGACGCCGGCGCTGCTGGCGACCAGGCCGCCTCCGAGGCCGCCGAGCACGCCGGCGAAGAGCGCGGCCACCACGGCGATGCCGAGCGCCCCGAGCCAGCCCGGGCCGCTGCGTCGGATCGGTTGCTGGGAGGGCGTGCCCCACTGCTGCGGGGGCTGCTGCCCGTACTGGTAGCGCTGCTGCACTCCGGGGTGGGGCGGCTGGCCCCCCGCTGGCTGGCCGGGAGGGACGTTCCCCATGCGCGCAGCCGCCTCGTCGTGGGGCACGTAGTGGCCCGAGTGCTCGGCGCGCGGGTGCTCGCCCGGTGCGGGCGCGTGTGGGGGCCGAGGTGGCTCCTCACCCTGGTGCGGAGAGCTCATATCCTCAGATTGTGCCTTGCCGGGGGCCGGGGAGGGTCACCGGCCGCGCCGCCGCTGCCCCATCGGGCTCACAACGTTCCGGTCACCGGACGGGCCACGGGGAAGCCGGAACCGCCACCACGGCGCCTCGGGCCGCTGTCGCTCCGCTGCCGGGAGGGCGCCCGGTGGCTGAGGCTCTCGCGCAGCTGCGCGCGCCCCCGGTGGATGCGCGAGCGGACCGTGCCGAGCTTGATACCCAGGGTCTCGGCGACCTCCTCGTAGGTCAGCCCCTCGATGTCGGACAGCACGACCGCCGCCCGGTACTGCGGCTGCAGCTGGTCCAGCGCCTCCTGGATGTCGGCGTCGAGGAGGTGGTCGACGTAGATGTCCTCCGGCGTGGAGGTCCCGCTGTGCAGCAGCGCGGCGAACTCGTCGGTGAGGGAGTCGAAGCGCAGCCGCTGCTTGCGCCGGGCACGGTCCAGGAAGAGGTTCGTCGTGATCCGGTGCAGCCACCCCTCGAAGGTCCCGGGGCTGTAGCGGTCGAGGGAACGGAAGACCCGCACGAAGGTGTCGTGGGTGAGGTCCTCGGCCTCGTGGACGTTGCCGGTGAGCCGGTAGGCGAGGCGGTAGACGCGCTCACCGTGCTGCTCGACGATCTCGCCCCACGTCGGCGGGACCCAGTCCTCGTGGGTCTCTCCGGTGGGTGCCGTGGTCCGGTCCTCGCTCGTCACCGCTCCATTTTCACGCGGGAACCTGAGCATTGGCTGGATCACGGCCTCTCCGAGCGGGATAGGCTGCTGTCCCATGACATCCGCCGCCCAGCTGACCAGCCTCGCCTACGCGGAGCAGTTCATCCCCGAGGACGAGGCGCGCGAGTCCGCCCGGACCACGGGCACCGAGCTCGGAGCGCCCCCGATCGGCACGGGGGGCGGGGCCGCGCTGCGCCTCCTCGCCGCCGCCGTTGGAGCCCGTCACGTCGTCGAGATCGGCGCCGGCGCAGGCGTCTCCGGGCTGTGGATGCTCGAGGGGATGCCCGAGGACGGGGTGCTCACCACGATCGAGGTGGAGCCGGAGAACGCGCTGCGCGCCAAGCAGTCCTACGCCGCGGCCGGCATCGCGCCGCACCGCACCCGGGTCATCACCGGCCGTGCCCTCGACGTGCTGCCACGGATGAACGACGCCTCCTACGACCTCGTGCACATCGATGCCGACAAGGAGAGCTACCCCGAGTACGTCGAGCACGCGATCCGACTGCTGCGGCCCGGCGGGCTGCTGGCCATGGACAACATGCTCTGGCACGACCGGGTGGCCGACCCCGCGGTGCGGGACGAGACGACCAGCCTGCTGCGCAACCTCGGCAAGGAGCTGCGGGACGACGAGCGGCTCATCGCCGACCTGCTGCCCGTCGGTGACGGGCTCTTCGCGGCGGTCAAGCGGGGCGGCACGTCGGCGCGGGGGCGCTGACCCCCTTCGCGCCCGCCGTCAGGAGGAGCCGGGGCCGGGGCCACGGCGGAAGCCGGCCGGGCCCTCGGCGATGGCGACGACCTCGAAGTCGTCGATCTCGATCGGGGCGGAGCCGACGATCTCGCTCCCGGGCGAGGTGTCGGCGCCGCTGGTGAAGCTCTCCTTGAACTCGTCCCGGTCCTTGGCGGCGTCGAAGACGTAGGTCCCCTCGAACCACTCGCCCTCGCGCATCCGCCAGGTCTTGAAGGCCAGGCCCTCGAGGAACATGAAGTTGGCCATCGAGGTGCCGACGACGTACTCGCGGAGCTTCTCCGCCACCCCCGCGGGTGCGTCGGCGAGCGACCACCGCACGGAGAGTCCGTATCCAGCGTTCATCCGATTTCCCCCTCGGTCGGGACGACAGTGACCCGCGCACCCTAGTCAGTGGCGGGTCGGTCCGGCAGGTCCGTGTCACCACCCGGACGCGCGAGAGCCCCCGGCACCCAGGGTGCCGGGGGCTCTCGTCGAGTTCGAGTTACTTCAGGCCGTCGCAGTTGTCGATCGCGGCACCGAGGTCACGGACCTCGTCGGGAGTCATCTCGACGACCAGTCGGCCGCCGCCCTCCAGGGGCATGCGCAGCACGATGCCGCGCCCTTCCTTGACGACCTCCAGGGGGCCGTCCCCCGTGCGTGGCTTCATCGCCGCCATGTGCGCTTCCCTTCGATCCTCAGCTGACCGGGCATCGGTCGGGCGACGCCCTTGCGCCGCCGCGTTGCCGCCATTATCCACCCCACGGTGGCCGCCTGCCTAATTGGCCTGCGGGCCACCCGGGGACGACGAATCGGCCCCCTGACCGGACTCCAGCTCCGCGATCCTGGCCTGCAGGCGGTCGAGGACGTCGTCGACCTGGTCCATGCGATACCCCCGCAGCGCGGTGGTGAAGTGGATGCCCGCGACGTCCTCGGCACGGATGGTCGCCTCGGGCAGGCCGGGGTCGGGTGTCGAGGTGACCGGCTCGTCCATCGGGTCGACGGCGACGCGTCCGGTGACCACGGCCGCGGTCGCCACCACGACGACGACGGCGACGAGGACGACGACGATCCAGACCACGGGTCAGTCCCCCTCCCCCGGGGAGTCCGGACGGACGCGGGCGGACTCCCGCTGGAGGTACTCGATGGCGTCGTCCACGTCGTCGGTCAGGTACAGCCGGTCGACATCGGCCTCGTTGATCATCCCGCCCGCCAGCACGGAGTCCCGCAGCCAGTCGATGAGCGGGGACCAGTAGTCCACGCCGACGAGCACGACGGGGAAGCTCGTGACCTTGCCCGTCTGGGCGAGGGTGACCGCCTCGAATACCTCGTCGAGGGTGCCGAAGCCACCCGGCAGCACGAGGAAGCCCTCGCTGTACTTGACGAACATCGTCTTGCGGGCGAAGAAGTAGCGGAAGTTGATGCCGAGGTCGACGTAGGGGTTCAGCCCCGCCTCGAAGGGGAGCTCGATGCCCAGACCGATGGAGGTCCCGCCGGCCTCCCGTGCCCCCTTGTTCGCGGCCTCCATGGCGCCAGGCCCGCCGCCGGTGATCACGGCGTAGCCGGCCTCGCTCACCCGGCGGCCGAGCTCGACGCCGGTCGCGTACCACTCGGAGTCCACGGGGGTGCGGGCGCTGCCGAAGATGCTGACGGCGGGGCCGATCTTGGCCAGGGCGCCGAAGCCCTCGACGAACTCGGCCTGGATCCGCAGCACCCGCCAGGGGTCGGTGTGCAGCCAGTCGGCGTGCCCGCGGTCGTCGAGCAGCCGTTGGTCCGTGGTGGAGCGGGGCACCTGCCGGCCGCGCATGAGGACGGGGCCCTTGTGGTACCAGCGCTCGGACGCGGGAGTGCTCCCTTGATCGCTCACGGGGTCGACCCTACGCGAGCCACCTGCGGACGGCCTTCTCGGCGGTCTCGATCTGCTCTACCGGGCAGCGCTCCTCGTCGTGGTGGGCCAGGTTGGGGTCGCCGGGGCCGAAGTTGACGGCGGGGATCCCGAGCGTGGCGAAGCGCGCGACGTCGGTCCAGCCCTCCTTCGGGCCGACCGGCACGTCCAGCGCGTCGAGGAAGGATCGGGCCGCGGGGCGGTCCAGACCGGGGCGGGCGCCCTCGGCGAGGTCGGTGATGCGCAGCTGGCGGCCGGGCAGCACCGACTGGACGTAGGCGAGGGCCTCGTCGGCGTCCTTGTCCGGGGCGAAGCGGTAGTTGATCAGGACGGTGCAGCGGTCGGGGATGACGTTGCCGGCGATGCCGCCGTTGATGCCCACCGCCTGGAGAGCCTCGTGGTAGTCGAGGCCGTCGACAGTGACCGTCTGCTCGGTGTGCGCGGCGAGCGCGGCGAGGACCTCGTGGGCGTCGTGGATGGCGTTGTGCCCGTTCCACGGCCGCGCGGAGTGCGCCGCGATGCCCTTGAGCTCGACCTCGACGCGCATGGTGCCCTTGCAGCCGCCCTCGATCGCGGCCGCGGTCGGCTCCATGAGCACCGCGAAGTCGGCCTCGAGCAGGTCGGGGTCCGACGCGGCCAGCAGCGCCAGGCCGTTGTACTTCTCGTCGATCTCCTCCGCCTCGTAGAAGAGGAAGGTCAGGTCCCGGCTCGGCTCCGGCAGCAGCGCAGCCTTCAGGGCGACGGCGACACCGCCCTTCATGTCGACCGTCCCGCGCCCGTAGAGCACCTCGGTGCCGTCAACCTGCTCGCGGCGCACGGGCAGGTTCGGCGGGTCGGTGAGCGGCACGGTGTCGAGGTGCCCGGCCAGGACGACCCGCTCCTCGCGGCCGAGGTCGGTGCGGGCGACGATCGTGTTGCCGCGCCGGGTCAGCTGCAGGTGCTCCAGCGGGGTCAGCGCGGCCTCGACGGCGTCGGCGATCTCCCCCTCGTCCCGGCTGACCGACTCGATGTCGCACAGCTGCTGGGTCAGGCTCACGACGTCCGCACTCAGGTCCAGGCTCGGCATGCCGCCACCCTAGAACCTGCCTCGACCGCCCGGTGGGACCACCCGGGCAGGGCCCTTGTGCTTCCTACGGTCCTGACCCGTGTGGCGGGTCATGACCCGTGACACGGGTCAGGGCCGTAGTCATCAGGAAGGGCCGTCATGGATGCGTCCGGATGACTTGCTGACGAATGGGTCTGCCCACGACGGCCCCGGCCGGGTAGGGGGACCGCACGGCGACCACGCGCCGTCCCCAGCCTCGGGGCCGCGACCGGCTCCGTCCACAGGAGCGCCGCATGTGGCCCGCCTCCTCCGCAGCGGCGGACAGGATGGAGCATGGCGGATCACAGGGACGACCCGGAGACCACCGATCGGGTCGGGGGCGCTGAGGTGGGCGGACAGGTCGGGGACGCCGGCGAGGGCGTCGTCTGCCCCATGCCCTGCGAGCGCTGCGACGTCTTGGGGCCGGGTGGCTGCGAGGACTGCCTGGACTGCCTGCTGTGGCCGGAGGTCCCGCCAGAGCGTTCGACGGGGTGCCCACCGCTGCCCGGGCGGACCTCGCCCACCAAGACGGCAGAGTTGCGCGCGGCACGGGCCGCCCTGGAGATCGGCACCCGCGTCGGGCTGGTGATCCGGCGCCACCGGCGCGAGGCGCACGTGAGCCAGCGCGACCTCGCCGCTGCGGTCGGGTGGTCCCAGACCGCCTTGGGCCGCGCGGAAGTGGACGCCTCGGCGCTCCCGGTGGCACGGGTCGAGGCCCTGCTGCGCCACCTCGGCCACCGGCTGGCCGTCGTGCCGCTGGCGCCGGCCGACGCCACCGACCCCACCGACTCCCCCGCGGCCCTCCTGCACGAGGACCCGGACGAGGCCTGGGGTGCCACCGACCTCATCGCCCGGGACGGTGCCGGACGCCGCCCACCGCCATACAGCGAGGTCATCTGGCACTCGATCCTGGACCGGCGGATGAGTGCCGGGGTCCTCGGCCACGAGGCGGAGTGGACCTGGCAGCGCCAGACGTAGCAGCGCACCGGACGACGTGTCACGGGCCCCACGACGTTTCGTAGGATCAGCCCATGACCACCACCGCGCGCTCCGCCTGGGCCCATGGACTGGCCACCGTGACGACCGAGGGGTCCGTTCTGGACACCTGGTACCCCGAGCCCGCGCTCGGCGAGGCACCGCAGGACGCCGTTCCCCCGGAGGAGCTGCAGGCCCTCGCCGGCGAGGACGAGGCGCGCCGCGTGCGCACCGAGGTCGTCACCGTGAGCATCGACCTCGACGCCGCCCCGCAGGGCGCCTCGGACGGCTACCTGCGCCTGCACCTGCTCTCCCACCGGCTCGTCGAGCCCAACAGCATCAACCTCGACGGCCTCTTCGGCCAGCTGAGCAACGTCGTGTGGACCAACCACGGCCCGTGCGCGGTCGAGGGCTTCGAGTCCACCCGCGCCCGGCTGCGCGCCCGCGGCCCGGTGCAGGTGACCAGCATCGACAAGTTCCCGCGGATGACCGACTACGTCATCCCCTCCGGCGTGCGCATCGGCGACGCGGACCGGGTCCGCCTCGGTGCCCACCTCTCCGAGGGCACCACCGTGATGCACGAGGGCTTCGTGAACTTCAACGCCGGCACGCTCGGCACCTCCATGGTCGAGGGCCGCATCAGCCAGGGCGTCGTCGTCGGCGACGGTTCCGACATCGGCGGCGGCGCCTCCACCATGGGCACCCTCTCCGGCGGCGGCACCCAGCGGGTCGCCATCGGCCGCCGCTGCCTCATCGGCGCCGAGGCCGGCATCGGCATCGCTCTCGGCGACGACTGCATCGTCGAGGCCGGCCTGTACGTCACCGCCGGCACCAAGGTCGGCCTGCCCGACGGCTCGATCGTCAAGGCGGCCGAGCTCTCCGGGCGCGACTCGCTGCTCTTCATCCGCAACTCGCTCACCGGCGGTGTCGAGGCGCGCGACCGCGATGGTCAGGGCATCGCACTCAACGACGCCCTGCACACCAACACCTGAGGTGACCGAGCACGACCGGGCCCGCGACGCCCGACCACGCTCGCCGTGGCCACGGGTCGTCGCGGGAGCAGTGGCGCTCGGCCTCCTCGCCGGCGGCACCTGGGCCTGGACCGAGCGGGACCGGCTGCGCTTCCTCGTCGGCGGCGAGGAGTGCCGAGCCACGGCCCTCGGCGAGGACGTGAGCTTCACGCCCGACCAGATGAACCACGCCAGCACCATCGTCGCGCTCGGGATGCGCCGGGACCTGCCCGCGCGGGCGGGCAGCATCGCCGTCGCCACGGCGATCCAGGAGTCGAAGCTGCGCAACCTCACCTACGGCGATCGTGACTCCGTGGGCCTCTTCCAGCAGCGTCCGAGCCAGGGCTGGGGCAACGTCGAGCAGCTCCAGGACCCGGTCTACGCGACCAACGCCTTCTACGACGAGCTCACCGCGATCGACGGCTGGGAGCAGATGCGCGTCACCGAGATCGCCCAGCGGGTGCAGCGCAGCGCCTACCCGGAGGCCTACGCCGACCACGAGCACGAAGGGCGCACCGTCGCCTCCGTCGTGGCCGGCCACTCCCCCGAGGGCATGGGCTGCCGCCTCGACACGCCGACCAGCCCCGGCCGGGCGGACCTGCTGGTCGCCGCCCTCCGGGAGCAGACCGGTCAGCAGGCGAGCGCCTCCGACGACACCGTCGAGGTCACGTCCTCCGACGAGCGCCACGCATGGGCCACGGGCGCCTGGGCCGTCGCGCAGGCCGAGGCCCGCAGCATCACCTCGGTGACGGTCGGGGACCGCACCTGGTCACGCGAGGGCGGTGACCCGATGTCCTGGGACAACGCGGACGACCCGGCCCCCAAGGACCGGGTCGTCATCACGCTGCACCGCTGAGGGCGCCTCGGCTTCCGCTCAGCGCTGGTCCATCGGGACGTAGGAGCGCTCGGTGTAGCCGGTGTAGATCTGGCGCGGGCGGCCGATCTTGGTCTCCGGGTCCTTGATCATCTCGCGCCACTGGGCGATCCACCCGGGCAGCCGCCCGATCGCGAAGAGCACCGTGAACATCTTCGGCTGGAAGCCCATCGCGGTGTAGATCAGACCGGTGTAGAAGTCGACGTTCGGGTAGAGCTTGCGCTCGACGAAGTAGTCGTCCTCGAGCGCGGTCTGCTCCAGCTCCATGGCCAGGTCGAGCAGCGGGTTGTCGCCGGCCTTGGCCAGCAGGTCGTGGGCGGTCTTCTTGACGATGGCGGCGCGCGGGTCGTAGTTCTTGTAGACCCGGTGGCCGAAGCCCATCAGCTTGACGCCGGCCTCCTTGTTCTTCACCTTGGTCATGAACGTGTCGACGGAGTCGTCGCCGCGCTGGATCTCACTGAGCATGTCGAGCACGGCCGAGTTCGCGCCGCCGTGCAGCGGGCCGGACAGGGCATGGATGCCGGCCGAGATCGAGGCGAACAGGTTGGCGTGGCCCGAGCCGACGAGGCGAACCGTGGAGGCGGAGCAGTTCTGCTCGTGGTCGGCGTGCAGGATGAACAGCTGGTCCAGGGCCTTGACGATCTCCGGGTCCAGCTCGTACGGCTCCGCCGGGAAGCCGAAGGTCATCCGCAGGAAGTTCTCGGTCAGGCTCAGCGAGTTGTCCGGGTAGAGGAAGGGCTGCCCGAGGCTCTTCTTGTGGGCGTAGGCCGCGATCGTCGGCAGCTTGGCCAGCAGCCGCACGGTGGAGATCTCGACCTGCTCGTCGTCGAAGGGGTCGAGGCTGTCCTGGTAGAAGGTCCCCAGCGCGGAGACGGCCGAGGAGAGCACCGGCATCGGGTGCGCGTCCCGCGGGAAGCCGTTGAAGAAGGCCTTGAGGTCCTCGTGGAGCATCGTGTGCTTGCGCAGCCGCGCCTCGAAGTCACCCAGCTGGGCCGCGGTCGGCAGCTCGCCGTAGATGAGCAGGTAGGAGACCTCGACGAAGCTCGACTTCTCGGCGAGCTCGGCGATCGGGTAGCCGCGGTAGCGCAGGATCCCGTTGCCACCGTCGATGTAGGTGATGTCGGACTTGCAGGAAGCGGTGTTGACGTAGCCCGTGTCCAGCGTGACGTTGCCGGTCTCGGAGAGCAGCTTGGAGACGTCGTAGCCGTTGTTGCCCTCGCTGGCCTCGACGAGCGGGAACGTCAGGTTCTTGCCGGCGGCGGAGAAGGTGGCGTCATCAGTCATGCGGTATCAAACCCTTCGTTCGGTGCCGTGCCGCGGAGGTGGTGACCTCGGGCATTCGGATCTGCACCCGAAAATACCCCAGCAGTGTGCTGCGTCACCACACCGGGTCCGTGCCCGCACGCGGGGCGGCGTCCGACGGCGGCCGGGTCACGCGCGCAGGCGCGCAGCCCCCTTCGCCACCCGCTCGTCGGTGGCCGTGAGGGCCACGCGCACGTGCTGGGCGCCCCGGGGGCCGTAGAACTCGCCGGGGGCGACGAGGATCCCCCGCTCGGCCAGCCGCTCGACGGTGGTCCGGCACGGCTCGTCGGCGGTGGCCCACAGGTACAGACCGGCCTCGGAGTCATCGATGCGCATCCCGAAGGACTCCAGCGCCGGGGCGAGCAGCTCGCGGCGGGCGCGGTAGCGCGCCTTCTGCTCGGCCACGTGGCCCTCGTCGCCGAGGGCGGCCAGCAGCGCGCGCTGCACCGGCCACGGCAGGATCATCCCGGCGTGCTTGCGCACCTCGAGCAACCGCCCCACGAGCGCCGGGTCGCCGGCGACGAAGGCGGCGCGGTAGCCGGCGAGGTTGGACTGCTTCGACGTGGAGTAGACCGCGAGCAGCCCCTCGTGCGAGCCTCCGGTGACCCGCGGGTCGAGCAGGCTCGGCGTCGTCGGCAGCTCCTCGAGGGACTGGCCACGCTCCTCCTCGGTGCGCCAGTCCAGCTCGGCGTAGCACTCGTCGGAGGCGACGATCACGCCGCGCGCACGGGCCCAGGCGACCACCTTCGCAAGGTGCTCGACGCCGAGGACCTTGCCGGTGGGGTTGCCGGGACTGTTGAGCCACAACAGCTTCGGTGCGCTGGACGGGGTCACCGGGCCGAAGGCCGTGGTGGCATCCGCCGCGAAGGGGGTGGCCCCCGCCAGTCGCGCACCGACGTCGTAGGTCGGGTAGGCCACGCGAGGCAGGCCGACGACGTCGCCGGCACCGAGCCCGAGCAGCGTGGGCAGCCACGCGACGAGCTCCTTGGAGCCGATCGTCGGCAGCACCCCCGCGGGGTCGACGTCGGGGACACCGCGCCGCCGGGCGAACCAGTCGGCGACCGCCTCGCGCAGGTCGGGGGTCCCCGCGGTCTGGGGATAGCCGGGCGCGTCCGCGGCGTCGGCGAGCGCCTCCCGGATCACCGTCGGAGTCGGGTCGGCGGGCGTGCCGACGGACAGGTCGACGATGCCCTCCCCGAGGGCGGGGTCCGTGGAGGTGTAGGCACCCGCCCGCTCCTTGGCGGAGGCGAGCGAGTCCCAGGGGAAGTCAGGCAGGGACAGCACGGGTGGCCTCCCGCGGGATCATTCGTCGTGCTCCTGCGGGGGCAGCGCCGCGATGATCGGGTGGTCCTTCTCGATCATGCCGAGCTTGGCGGCACCGCCCGGGCTGCCGAGGTCGTCGAAGAACTCGACATTGGCCTTGTAGTAGTCGGCCCACTCCTCGGGGGTGTCGTCCTCGTAGTAGATCGCCTCGACGGGGCAGACCGGCTCGCAGGC
>CAYLUX010000039.1:0-19554 GCA_964386935.1 uncultured Janibacter sp. | reverse complement strand
CTCCGGCCGTGGACGGCCTCCGCACCTCAGGCAGCGTGGTGCCCTACTCGGCGCAGGTGCACCAGTCCTCGGCGCGGACCTGCGCCCGCACCTCCGCGACGTGCTCGCCGCAACCGGTCCAGGTGGTCTTGCCGCAGTTCTCGCACTGGATGGGCTTGCACATGGTGAGGAAGGCCCCCTTCGTCGACGTCGTGGCCAAGGGTAGTGGCCGGGCGCAGGTCCATCATGGGTGCATGGCACGCGAGCACCCCAAGAACCTCACACTGACGATCGGGCACGAGGAGCTGCGCATCCGCGGCGTCTACGAGACGATCTCGATCACCAACGACTTCCTCGCAGGCGTGCTCTTCCTCGTCGGGAGCGTCCTCTTCTTCAAGGAGTCGACCGTCTACGCCGCCACGTGGCTCTTCACGATCGGTTCGGTGCTCTTCGTGGCCCGCCCCTCGATCCGGCTGGTGCGTCGCTTCCACCTGGGCCGGGTCGGCGATGCCCCGGCGGCCACCGCGCGGGACTTCTGAGGGCGGCCCGGCGCTATAGGGTCGGGCCATGGCCGATCGCACCACCTACCTCCTCGTCGACGGCGAGAACATCGACGCCACGCTCGGGGTCTCCGTCCTCGGGCGCCGGCCGCAGCCGGAGGAGCGTCCCCGCTGGAACAAGCTGCTGGTCCACGCCGAGAAGGCCTGGGGCCAGCCGGTCAAGGGCCTGTTCTTCCTCGCGGTCGCCGGTGACCTGCCGGCCTCCTTCGTCCAGGCGCTGCTCGCGATGGGCTACGTGCCGGTGCCGGTCAGCGGCGAGGGCAAGGTCGTCGACATCGCCATCCAGCGCACCGCCGAAGCGCTGCTGGGCCGGGACGCCGACGTCATGCTCGTCAGCCACGACCGTGACTTCGTGCCGCAGATGGAGGAGCTGGCCGAGGACGAAGGGGGCCGCGTCGGCATCGTGGGCTTCGGCGAGTTCATGGCCACCGGCCTGCGCGACGTCGAGGGGATGGAGTTCTTCGACCTCGAGTACGACGTGCGGGCCTTCACCAGCCGCCTGCCCCGGGTGCGGGTCATCCCGATCGACGAGTTCGACCCGCTCGAGTTCATCTGATCGCGCGGCGGCGGTTGCCGCCGGGAGTGACTCGCGGGTACGACACCACTCTCCCCGTCCCGATGGCCGGACTACCCCGGGATCCCGGGGTCCTCGTCCGACGGCGCCGCCGAGCCTGGTGTCGTACCCGCGAGTAACGACTGTGGTCAGCGGCGCGAGCGCACGGCCAGCATCGCCCCGACGGGCGCGATGCCGGACACCGTGGCAGCAGTGCTGGGCGGCGCCGGGGGCGTCGGACGCGGCTGGCCGGTCATGGGGCCGGACTCTGCCATCCCCGGCGATCCACCTCGTGCATCATGATCCATGCGGTGGATCAACGCCGTAGCCCGAGACGCAGGAGTACCGCATGACAGCTGCACCCGTGCCCCCGATCCTCATGGGCGTCTACCGCTACCCGCGGATGATGACCTCGAAGTCCGAGCCGGCCATCCTCGGCGTCCTCCCCGGGCGGGTGTGGCTCACCGGCCAGCAGGGTGTCTTCTTCGACGCGCCCACCCAGCAGATCGAGGCGAAGGCCAACAAGACCGTCGGCCACGTCACCCTCAAGGTCGGCGGCGGCAAGCACGTCGTCTCCGGTCTCGGGAGCGCCAGCGGCGCCCCCTTCGCCCCGCAGCAGCTGCAGGAGCTCGAGGCCTCCCGCGCCGCGATCCGGGCCAACCCGGGCACGCAGTCGCTCATGGCCGGCCGCGAGCTCTACATCGGGAAGGCCGGCAAGGTCGACGGCAGCATCCAGGGTGGACTGGGGTCGCTGGCGCAGAACGAGATCGGCCAGCAGCGGGACTTCGGCGCCGCCCTTCGCGAGCTGCTCGCGGCGGTGGGCGTCAGCCTCTGAGCCAAGGCGTCCGGGGGTCGCAGATGAAGAACGCTCTGATGATCATCATCGGGCTCGGTTTCGTGGTGCTCGCGCTCTTCCTCGTCATCGTGGAGCCGGAGTCGTGGCCCATGGCCCTCGCGACCGGCCTCTTCTTCTTCGCGTGCGCCGTCGTCGGCGTGATCGACGCTCTCGGTGACCGGCTCCGACACTCGACGAAGTCCCGCCTCATGGGTGCCATCAGCATGGTGATGGGCGCAGGGTGCGGCGCGCTCGCGTGGACCTCGTGGAACCACCACGGCGTCTTCGACCGGGCACCGTGGTGGTTCAACGTCGGCATCGGCTCCTTCGGCCTGCTCTTCTTCGGCGGTGGTGGCCTCCTGCTGCTGATCCGCGGTGGGCGGCCCTTCGGCGTCCCCAAGCAGTAGGCCCTACCCGGACGAGACGAAGCCCCGCACCTGCTGGTGCGGGGCTTCGTTGTGTGGTGCGAGAGGGGGGATTTGAACCCCCACGCCCATAAGGACACTGCCACCTGAAGACAGCGCGTCTGCCGTTCCGCCACTCTCGCGTGAGTGTCACCCGCGGGCCAGCTGGCTCACGAGCGGTCTCATTCTGCCCCATGACCGGCCGGATTCCCAAAGTGAGGGCTCAGCCCCCTTCGCCCACCGCCAGGTGTTGCTGCGCGAGGCGGCGCAGCAGGAGCAGGACCCGGTCGACGAGGACGGTGCCGATGACCACCTGGCGCACCGCCCCCCGGGGATCCGACGGCACCGAGGCGAGGTCCACCGCGGCCACTCGGAGCACCGCCTGCGCATAGGCAGCCATCCGCTCCTCGTCGACACCGAGATCGGCGGCCTCGCAGGCCTCCCAGGCCACGTCGAGCTCGTCGATCGCCGGGTCCGCGGGGTGGACCTGCCAGCCCTGCTGCGCCAGCCACGCCCGGGCCCGGCTCGTGGGCTGCAGCGCGCCCCCTTCGCCCGGGTCGGGCACGTACTCCTCCCCCAGCAGCGCCCGCTGGGCCGCCCCCATGACGTCCGTGCGCGAGGTCCCCGGCGTCTCGATCTCCGCGAGCACCCGGCGGGTGGTCGCCAGGCTGAGCCCGCCGACCCCGGTGAGCGCCCGCACGAGCCGGACGCGCTCGACGTGCTCCTGTCCGTAGTCGGCGCTGGTGCGCGTGCGCGCCTCCCCGGGAGGGAGCACGCCCTCGCGCAGGTAGTACTTCAGCGTCGCGACCGGCACGTCCGTGGCGGTCGCCAGCTCCGAGATCCTCATCCACTCACCTCTTGCGCTGGATAGTACTGGTACCCAATACTGGATAGCATCACTATCCAAGGGGCATCCGATGACCAACCTCACCCACGCGCACACCGGCGGCCTGGCCGTCTTCCACATCGGCATGACGATCCACCGCCCACTCCGGGTCGATCTGTGGTGGCCGGCCTTCACCGCGATGCCCCGGATGCTCGCCGAGCTCGAGCGCAACAAGGCAGCGGCAGAGCGCGGGGAGGCCGAGGACATGGGCTTCCTCGGGGCGCACACGCTCGTCGGCGCCACCGGCCCGTGGGTCGTGCAGTACTGGCGCTCCACGGACCACCTCATCGACTACGCAACCAACCGGGACGCCGTGCACCTGCCGGCGTGGCGCCGCTTCAACAGGGTCGCCCGTGCCCACCCCGGCGCGGTGGGGATCTGGCACGAGACCTTCGACGTGCCGGCGGGACGCCTCGAGACCTTCTACGGCAACGGCGCGCTCGTCGGGCTCGGCTCCGCGACGGGGACGGTCCCGGTCGAGCGCCGCGGCCGGGCGGCCAGGGACCGGCTGCGCTCCACCTGAGACCCTGACGCACCCTCGCGATGGCGAAACGGCCGCGCCCCGAATCGCGGTGCGTGCAGTGACTTTGCAGCGTCGATAGTTAGGATCACGTGAGCACGGGTGTGGCTGGATGCTGCCCGTGGGACACGGACCGCGGCACCGAGCGAAGGGAGGGCCACGCCGATGAGCCTCTTCCAGCGTATGGAGCGCAAGCTGGAGCGCACCGTCAACGGCGTCTTCGCCCGCGCCTTCCGCTCCGAGGTCCAGCCCCTCGAGCTCGCCTCGGCGCTGCGCCGGGCGATGGACGACCGGGCCACCATGCTCGGCCGCGGCCGCACCGTCGTGCCCAACCTCTTCACCATCGAGCTGGCCGCCGAGGACCACACCCGGCTCACCGAGTTCGACGAGGAGCTCGAGGACGAGCTCGTCGCCGCCGCCCAGGAGCACGTGGAGTCCCAGCGCTACCAGCCCGGCGGGCCGATCCAGGTCCTCTTCGTGCGTGACGAGGAGCTGGAGACCGGGGTCTTCCGGGTTCGTCCCGCGACGGCTCGGGAGCACGTCCCGCGCGAGCAGCCGTCCCCGGGCCCCTACCAGGGGTACGAGGACCACTACGCGGACTACCGCGACGAGGAGGCCGGGTACGACGAGTACTCCGGCTCCTTCGAGGTCGGCGCCTACGACCAGCGCGACGCACCACCAGCTGCTCCCGCCCCGGCGCCCCTCGCGGCGCCGGCACCGACTCCGGCGCCCGCCCCCGAGGCCCGGCAGGCTCCCCCTTCGTCCCCCGCGCCGGAGGACGAGGAGACCACGGTCGTGCGGCGTCAGGACCCCTCTCCCGGGCCGCCCGCGGCCTCCGTGCACGAACGCCCGTGGCTGGAGGTCGGCGGCGAGCGCTACCCGCTCATGGGCGCCATGACGGTGATGGGGCGCGACCAGTCCGCCGACATCGTCCTGGAGGACCCGGGCATCTCCCGCCGGCACTGCGAGCTGCGCATCACCCACGACGGCCCGCGCCTCGTCTCCCACCTGCGCGACCTCGGCTCGACCAACGGCACCTACGTCAACGGCGAGCGCACCGACGCGACACCGATCGCGGATGGTGACAGGATCACCGTCGGTCGCACCCACGCGACCTTCCACACCCGTCGCTGAGACCCCGGCGCACAAAGGAGTACCCGTGAGCGAGCTGACAGTCACCGTGCTGCGTCTCGGCCTGCTCGTGCTCCTGTGGGTCTTCGTGCTCTTCGTGGCCTCCGTGCTGCGCTCGGACCTCTACGGCACCCGGGTGGTCACCCGCCGTCCGGTGCGGGCGAAGGGGGGCCGCTTCGGCCGCCAGGCCGCGGCACCGGCGGAGCCCCAGCCCGCGGCCCGTGCCCCCAAGCTGCCGACCAAGCTCGTCGTCACGACGGGACCGCTCACCGGCACCTCGCTGCCGCTGCGCGACTCCGGGATGCTCATCGGGCGCAACCCCGAGTGCGACCTCGTCCTCGGTGACGAATTCGCCTCCGGCCGCCACGCGCGCATCCTGCGGGCGCGGGACGGCTGGTACGTCGAGGACCTCGGATCGACCAACGGCACCTATGTCGGCCAGTACCGCGTGGGAGACCCGGTGCCGCTGCAGACGGGTGGACAGGTGCGCATCGGTCGCACCGTCATCGAGCTGAGGGGCTGACCCGTGTCCCTCTCCTTCCACTACGCGGCACGATCGGACGTCGGGCTGGTCCGCAGGGACAACCAGGACTCCGGCTACGCCGGCCCGCACCTGCTCGTCGTCGCGGACGGGATGGGCGGGCACGCCGGCGGCGACATCGCCTCGGCGACCGCGATCACCGAGCTGGTCTCGATCGACCACGACTCGCTCACCGCGGACGAGGCCTCCAACCAGCTGCAGCGGGCGATCCGCGCCGCCAACGAGGAGATCGCCCGGATCTACGCCGAGAACGCCGAGCTCGAGGGCATGGGCACGACGGTGACGGCGATCATGCGGGCGCGCAACAAGCTCATCCTCGCCCACATCGGCGACTCCCGTGCCTACGTGCTGCGCGACGGGCAGCTCAGCCAGATCACCCGGGACCACTCCTTCGTCCAGTCCCTCATCGACGAGGGGCGGATCACCGAGGACGAGGCGAGCACCCACCCGCAGCGCAGCGTCGTCACCCGGGTCCTCACCGGTGCCCCCGACGACGAGCCCGACATCGGTGCCCGCGAGGCCCGTCGCGGCGATCGCTACCTGCTCTGCTCCGACGGCCTGTCCGGGTTCGTCGCCGCGGACACCATCGAGGAGATCCTCGGGGCCCCCTCCCCTCCCGGCCGGGCGGCCGACGACCTCATCGCGCTGGCCATGCGCGCCGGTGCGCCCGACAACGTCACGGTCATCATCGGCGACGTCGTCGAGTCCAGCACCGCTCCCTCCACCCAGCCCCAGGTCGTCGGCTCCGCCGCCCTGCGCAGCCCCGTCCGCCGGGTGGACGACTCCCCGGCCGCCCGAGCAGCCGCCCTCACCCAGCAGGAGGACGACGAAGGGGTCGAGCTGGCCGAGGAGGGCCGACGCGGGCACGGCGGCCGCTGGCTCCGCGGCATCGGTGCCCTCGTCATCGCGCTGCTCGTCATCGGCGCCGTCATCTACGGCGGGTACGCCTGGACCCAGCAGCAGTACTTCGTCGGTGTCCACGACGACCGGGTCGCCGTCTACCAAGGGGTGCCCTCCGACCTCGGGCCGATCACCCTGCACTCGAAGGTCCAGCAGACCGACATCGGGCTGGACCAGCTGCCACCCTTCTACCGCGAGGAGGTCACCGCCACCATCTCCGTGGACTCCCGCGAGGCGGCCGAGCAACGCGTCGAGAGCCTGCGCAGCGCCGCGGAGAAGTGCACCGACCTGCGCGCGGCAGGGGAGCCCTGCAGCCGATGAACCGAGTCGTCGAGACGATCAAGCCGGTCCGCGGGCGCAACGTCGAGCTCGTGCTGACGCTGCTCGCCATCGTGGTCGTCGTCGTGGCCTACACCAACGTCTCCGTCGCGACCTCCGGCGAGATCCCCCCGGACCTGCTCTGGCACACCGGGCTGCTCTCGGTCATCGCCATCGGGGTCCACCTCGTGCTGCGGTGGCGCGTCTCCTTCGCCGATCCGCTGATCCTGCCGATCGTCACCCTCCTCAACGGCATCGGCCTGGTCATGCTGCACCGGCTCGACATCGCCCAGGGCAAGGACTTCTCGGAGGGCGACGCCCTTCGTCAGCTGGTGTGGACGGCACTCGGCGTCGCCATGGCCCTGGCGGTGATCGTGCTGCTGCGCGACCACCGCGTGCTGCGCCGCTACACCTACACCTGCGGGGCGCTGGCGCTGCTCTTCCTCGCCCTGCCGCTCTCGCCCCTGGGCACCTCCGTCTACGGCGCCCGGATCTGGATCGCCCTGGGCCCCTTCACCTTCCAGCCGGCCGAGGTCGCCAAGATCATGCTGGCGATCTTCTTCGCGGGCTACCTCGTGCAGACCCGCGACCTGCTGGCCCTCGCCGGTCGGAAGTTCCTCGGCATGACCTTCCCGCGGATGCGCGACCTCGGGCCGCTCATCGTCGCCTGGGTGGCCGCGGCACTCGTCCTCGTCCTCGAGAACGACTTCGGCACGACCCTGCTGATCTTCGGCCTCTTCGTCGCCATGCTCTACGTGGCCACCGAACGCACCTCGTGGATCGTCCTGGGCCTGGGTCTGGCGGGCGTGGGCGCGTACGTCGTCTACCAGTTCGCCGGCCACGTGCAGACCCGCGTGCTGTGCTGGACCGACACCTTCTCCGACAAGGGCATGGAGCAGTGCGGCCAGCTGGCCACAGGGATCATGGGGATGGCCGCCGGCGGCGTCTCCGGCACCGGGCTCGGCCGTGGGCGCCCCTGGCTGACCCCGCTGCCGAAGTCGGACTTCATCTTCACGAGCATCGCCGAGGAGCTCGGGCTGATCGGCGTCTTCGCGATCATCCTGCTCTACGTCCTGCTCATCGAGCGCGGCCTGCGATCGGCGATCGGGCTGCGTGACGGCTTCGGCAAGCTGCTGGCCACGGGGCTCACCTTCGCCCTGGCCATCCAGGTCTTCGTCGTCATCGGCGGTGTCACCCGGGTCATCCCGCTCACCGGTCTGACGCTGCCCTTCCTCGCCTACGGCGGCTCCTCGCTGCTGATGAACTGGATCCTCATCGCCCTGCTGCTGCGCATCAGCGATCACGCGCGCCGCCCCGACCCGGAGTTCGACCCGGCCTCGATGGACGCCCCGACCGAGATGGTGAAGGGCCGATGAACCAGCCGATTCGCCGCCTGTCCATGGTCGTGGCCGTGATGTTCGTGCTGCTGCTCGCCTCCAGCACGTGGATCCAGGTCCTCGACGCCGGGGACATCAACGATCGTCCCGGCAACCGCCGCACCCAGCTGGAGAGCTACGCCCGCGAGCGCGGCCAGATCCTCGTCGACGGGCAGCCGATCGCCATCTCCAAGGAGGTCGACGACGACCTGCAGTGGCAGCGGACCTATCCGGAGCCGAACCTCTACAGCCACATCACCGGCTTCTACTCCTTCACATACGGCTCCGGCGGCGGGATCGAGCAGGCCTCGGACGGGCTGCTCTCCGGGCAGGACGACCAGCTCTTCTACGACCGGATCACCGGCGCCATCGCCGGGCGCGAGCCCTCCGGTGCCAGCCTCGAGCTGACGATCGACCCCAAGGTCCAGAAGGCCGCGGACGAGGCCCTCGGCGACCAGGCCGGGGCGGTCGTGGCGATGGACCCCGGCACCGGCGAGATCCTCGCGATGGTCTCCCACCCCTCCTACGACCCCAGTCCGCTGGCCAGCCACGACCCGAGCGTCGAGCAGGACGCCTGGGAGAGCCTGCAGGAGGACCCCAGCAACCCGATGGTCAACCGCGCGATCGGCGGCAACCTCTACCCGCCGGGGTCGGTCTTCAAGATCGTGACCGCCGCGGCGGCGCTGGAGGACGGCGAGTGGACCGAGGACTCTTCGATCCCCGGCCCCGCCACCCTCGACCTGCCGCAGACCAGCGCCGACCTGCCCAACTCCCACCCCGGGGCCTGCGGCCCCAACGACAAGGTGAGCCTCGCGGTGGCGCTGCAGGACTCCTGCAACACCGCCTTCGGCTGGCTCGGCATGGAGATCGGCGGCAAGGACCTGCGCAAGCAGGCCCAGTCCTTCGGGTTCGGGCAGGACCTGGACGTGCCGATGAGCGTGACCCCGTCGACCATCCCGAGCGACCTCAACGAGCCCCAGGAGGCGCAGGTCGGCATCGGCCAGTACGACGTGCGCGTCACCCCGATGCAGGTGGCCATGGTCAGCAGCGCCGTGGCCAACGACGGTGTCGTCATGAAGCCGCACCTCATCGAGTCGGTGCTCGGCTCTGACCTCTCGACGCTCGACGAGACCAAGCCCGAGGAGCTCTCCACGGCCATGAGCTCGGAGTCCGCGGACCAGCTGAACGACATGATGCAGCTCGTCGTGGAGCAGGGCACCGGGACCGCGGCCGCCGTCCCGGGGACGAGCGTCGCCGGCAAGACCGGGACGGCCGAGCAGGGTGAGGGCGAGCCGCCCCACGCGTGGTTCACCGGTTTCGCCCCGGCGGACAACCCGGAGGTCGCGGTGGCGGTCGTCGTCGAGGACGGCGGCCGGGCCGGCAACGAGGCCTACGGCGGTGCAGTCGCGGGCCCGATCAGCGCAGCGGTCATGAAGGCGGCGTTGGAGGAATGAGCACCGTGTCCAGCAACCGAGAGCCCGTCCGCTCACAGGAGGCATCATGAGCAGCTCCGCGCCGCGCCTCCTCGGAGGGCGCTACGAGGTCGGTGAACTCATCGGTCGTGGGGGGATGGCCGAAGTCCACCTCGGGCACGACGCGCGCCTGGGGCGCCCCGTCGCGATCAAGATCCTGCGCACCGACCACGCCCGGGACGCCGCCTTCCTCACCCGCTTCCGGCGGGAGGCACAGTCGGTCGCAGGCTTGAACCACCGCTCCGTCGTCGCGGTCTACGACTCCGGCGAGGACCGGGTGCAGGAGGCCGGTGGCGGCACCCTGGACATCCCGTACATCGTCATGGAGTACGTCGAGGGCCGCACGCTGCGCGAGGTGCTCAACGCCGAGGGGACCCTCGAGCCGCGAGAGGCCGCGCGCATCGTGCAGCAGGTCCTCGAGGCCCTCGCCTACAGCCACGACATGGGCATCGTCCACCGCGACATCAAGCCGGGCAACGTCATGGTGGCCGACGACGGCGCGGTCAAGGTCATGGACTTCGGCATCGCCCGGGCGATCGCCGACAGCCAGGCCACGATGACCGCCACCCAGGCGGTCATCGGCACGGCGCAGTACATCTCCCCCGAGCAGGCCCGCGGCGAGACCGTCGACAAGCGCAGCGACGTCTACTCCACCGGCTGCCTGCTCTTCGAGCTGCTCACCGGGCGCACCCCGTACACCGGTGAGCCCATCTCGCTGACCTACCAGCACGTCAACGCCGACATCCCCGTGCCGTCCTCGCTCAACGAGGACGTGCCCCCGGAGATGGACGCGATCGTCGTGCACGCCCTGACCAAGGACCGCGACTCCCGCTACCCCGACGCCCTCGCGATGGCCGACGACCTCGGCGCCTTCCAGGAGGGCATGCCGGTCAGCCCGGCCTCCCGCAGCAGCCTCGAGGAGACGATGGCCCTGGGCGGTGCTGTCGCCGCAGGGGGTGCCGCTGCTCGCGGACCGGTCTCGCGCAGGGACGCCGACACGGCGTCGCTGCCCGCCGAGGGCATCCGGGCCCGGCGACGGCGTCGCCGGGTCTCCTGGCTGCTCGTCTTCCTCGTGCTCATCCCCCTCGCCCTGCTCGGCTGGTTCGTCTACGACACCGTGGGCGGCAAGAACGCCGAGTCCGTCACGGTGCCACGGGTCGTCGGCCTGAGCGAGGAGGAGGCGACGGACAGGCTGGAGGCCCTCGACCTCGTCACCAGCTCGCGCACCGTGGCGGGCGACTCCCGCAGCGGGCAGGTCGTCTCCCAGAACCCGAGCGAGGGGACGAGCCTGAACCCCGGTGACCGCGTGACGCTCACCGTCTCGTCCGGGCCCGGTGACTCCAGCGTCCCCTCCGTGGTGGGCATGACCCGCGCCGAGGCGAAGCAGGCCCTCGAGGGCGCCGGCCTGGAGGTCGGCGACGTGACCAAGGAGGACTCCGCCGACCAGGCGGCCGGCAGGGTCGTGCGATCCGACCCCGAGGCCACGTCGAGCGCGAAGAAGGGGACGAAGGTGGACCTCGTCATCGCCTCCGGCAAGGTCGCGATCGAGGACTACGTCGGCGAGGACATCGACGACGTGCGGGTCGAGCTGTACGAGCTCAACCTCAAGGTCGAGGTCCAGGACGCGCCCTCCAACGAGTCCGAGGGCACGATCCTGGAGCAGGACCCGGGCGAGGGAAAGGTCGAGCAGGGCTCCACGGTGACGCTCACCGTCGCCCGCGCGCCGGACCAGACCGAGACCGTCACCACCACCTCGAGCCCGTCACCGCCGCCGAGCGAGCCGACCACCCCGCCGCCGAGCAGCTCGACTCCCGACGAGCCGACGTCCACCTCGACGAGTGAGCCGACCACCCCGCCGCCCAGCTCCACCGAGTCGCCGACCTCGACCGACTCCCCGACCGAGACCGACACCTCTCCCGGCAACGGGAACGGGAACGGGAACGGAAATGGCAATGGCAACGGCCGCGGGAACGGCAACGGGGGCAACTGACCCCTCGAGAGCTCCGACGAGCCGGTCCCTTCAGCGACCCGTGGTCTCCTCGGGCTCCTCCCGCTCCGGCGCCGGCTCGAAGCGCACGTGCACCCGCTGGAAGCCCTTGAGCCGCTGCGCCTGGGAGAGGCGGGCGTAGGCCCGTTCGTCGGCCATCGTCAGCACGACACGGTCGGTGAAGGGCGTGAGCAGCGCCCGCGGCCAGAGCCGCTCCTTCCACACGACGTTGATCTCGACGCTGAAGAGGAACACGACCGAGAGGGTGTAGAGGAAGATCAGCAGGCCGAGGACGAAGGCGAAGACCGACGTCAGGTTGCTCGCGCGCTCGATCACGGCGCCGACATAGGTGGCACCGACCACCTGCATCCCCTGCCAGGCGAGGGCGGCCACGACGGAGCCCGGCAGGACCTCCGACAGCTGCAGCGGGCGACTCGTCGCGATCCGCAGGACGAGCGCGATGACCCAGGTGTTGATGAAGACCGAGCCGATGGTGAGGGCCCACGACGCCGCCCCCTCCGGCACGAGGCCCCGCAGGTAGGCGCTCAGGCCGGTGGTCACCACGATCGTCAGCCCCGCGACGGCGAGCAGGAGCAGCCCCCTCCCCCTGCTGGCGAAGGGGTTCGGCCGCGAGTTGCGCGGGACCATCCACGCCTGGTTGCACACGTACTGCAGCGCCTGACCGACGCCGAGAGCGCCGTAGAGGGCGCCGACACCACCGACGACCAGGCCGGTCGTGCCCCCACCCAGGGTGCCGGTGTCGCGCAGCTGGTCCCCGACGATCGGGAGCTCCGAGACCGCCGACTCGAGGATGCGCTGGCTCCAGGCCGGGTGGTCGTCCAGCACGATGCCCAGGGCGGTCGCGAACAGCATGAGGGCGGGGAAGAGGGAGAGGAAGGCGTAGTAGGTGAGCAGCGCGCACATGTACCCGCCGAAGTCGTCGACGAACTTGTAGACCACAGCGACCGGGAATCCCAGGACGGAGTGCCGACGCTGCCAGGCGTCCACGGGTCCGATGGTCGCCCCGGCGGGCCGACCCCCTTCGCCCGCCGCGCTACGGTCCCCTTCGCTCACCCTGCGCTGGCCCGGGCGATGCCCTCGACGTCCCGCACCAACGGTGACATGTCGGCGCTGCGGTCCACGACGTCCCTGTCACCGGTGAGCGAGAGCCAGTTGGCGAGCATGCGGTGTCCACCTTCGGTGAGCACCGACTCGGGGTGGAACTGGATCCCGTGCAGCGGGAGCTCGCGGTGGCGCAGGGCCATGATCACGCCGGACGCGGTGCGCCCGTTCGCGACGAGGTCCGCGGGCAGGTCGCCGGCCTCGACGGCCAGGGAGTGGTACCGGGTCGCGGTGAAGGGGTTCGCCAGCCCCTCCAGCACACCGGTCCCGTCGTGCTCGATGGCGCTCGTCTTGCCGTGCTGCAGCTCCGGCGCGCGGGAGACGGTCCCGCCGAAGGCGACCGCGAGCGCCTGGTGGCCGAGGCACACGCCGAGCATCGGCTGGCCGCGCTCTGCGCACCCGCGGATCATCTCGACCGAGACGCCGGCTCCCTCAGGGGTGCCGGGGCCCGGTGAGATCAGAACCCCGTCGTACCCGATGGCATCCGAGGCGGCCACGGCATCATTGCGCACCACCGTCGTCTCCGCCCCGAGCTGCTGGAGATAGCCCTCGATGGTGAAGACGAAGCTGTCGTAGTTGTCGACGACGAGGATCCTGCTCACGGGGACAGTATGTCCTCACTTCTCGTCGGGGACGGGACGGGCATGCTCCAGCTGGATGTCACCCGAGAAGGCGGGCAGGGTCGTCTCGTCCTGGACGCTCACGTCGTAGCCCAGGCCGACCGCGTCGACGTACTCACGGTAGATGCCCACCGAGCGGTCCTGGTCGAGCGCCGTCTGCATCCGATCGGTGTCCCCGACGGCGGTGATGGTGAAGGGGGGTGAGTAGACCCGGCCCTGGAGGATCAGGGTGTTGCCGACACAGCGAACCGCACTCGTGGAGACCACCCGCTGGTCCATGATCTGCATCGCCTCGGCGCCGCCACGCCAGAGGGCGTTGACCACGCCCTGCACGTCCTGCTGGTGGACGACGACGTCGTTGACGGTGTAGCCCTCGGGGATCTCGTCGCCGGCCAGGTCCGCGTCGTCGAGACTGACGGTGACCGCCGGGCCCTTCACCGCGCTCAGGCCGGCCATGCGGGCCCGCTGCTGCGCGAGGCGGTCCACGCGCGCGAGATCGGGATCCTTCGAGTCGTGGTCGCTCAGCCCGTCGACCTGCGAGCGCACCTCCTGCACCCGCTCCTCGGCGCGCTCGTTCTCGATCGTGCGCTCCCTGATGACCTCGGAGAGCCCGGTCTGCTCGGTCCGCAGGTCGGTCCCTCGGGCGGCGGTGCCGGACGTGGCGAAGAGCAGCCCCGCCCCGAGGGCGATGACCGGCACCAGCGCGGACCAGGCTGTCGGTCGACGGGTCAACCAGGTGCTCGGGTGAGGGAGTCGACGGCGTCCCGAGGTCTTCGGCGTGTCCGCACGCTGCTGGGGCATGGCGGATCCACCCTTCCATCGAACCGGACGCCGTCGCATCTACGCTATGCCACGAGATCACACTTCACGAGGAGCATCGCAGTGGCCAAGTCAGACGCCAGCAAGCCGTCCCGCAGCAGTGCCCGCTCCGGGGACCCGAGCAAGCGGGCCGCCAACGAGAAGGCGATCAAGGAGGCCGAGGCCCAGGAGCGCCACAAGATGAAGGCGCAGAAGCTGGGCAACCCGAGCTGGTTCGTGCCGGTCATGCTCGGCCTGATGATCGTCGGCGGCCTGTGGGTCGTCACCTTCTACATCACCCAGCAGCAGTACCCGGTCCCGAGCCTGGGCAACTGGAACCTCGGCGTCGGCTTCGTCCTCATCATGGCCGGGTTCCTGATGACCACACGCTGGAAGTAGCCCAGCCTTTCCCCAACAACCCTGTGGACAACTTGAGTTGTCCACAGGGTTGTTCACATCTGGGGACAAATCACACGCGTGTAACTCGCCCTAGGCGAGGAGGTACTTGCCCGCCCACAGCGCGAGGACGACCACGAGGACGAGCCCGATCGTCGCCCACGCGAGAGCCGGTCGGCGCTCCTTGGCCGAGGCCGTCAGGCCCAGGGCGATCAGGGCTCCCGCGACGAGACCGCCGAGGTGGGCCTCCCACGCGACCTGGGGGACGACGAAGCCGATCACCGCGTTGACGGCGATGATCCCGATCATCCCGGAGGTCTCCCGCCCGAGGTGGCGGTGCAGCACGACGACCGCGCCGAAGAGACCGAAGACCGCGCCCGAGGCGCCGACGATGGGGGCCCAGGCGCGGGGGTCGCTCGGGTCGACGGGCTGGAAGAGCAGCCAGCTCACCGACCCGGCGAGCGCGCAGACGAGGTAGACCGCGAGGTAGCGGGCCCAGCCGAGCATCCGCTCCAGGTAGCCGCCGACCATCCACAGGGCCAGCATGTTGAAGCCGATGTGCATGATCTGGTGCGGGCTGTGGGCGAAGGCCGAGGTGAGCAGCCGCCACGGCTCGCGCATCCCCAGGGCAGGGGCGAAGGCCACCTCCTGGAAGACCCACGGTGAGAGCTGCTCGCCGATCCAGATCAGGACGCACACGACGATGATCGTGATCGTCAGGTAGGGCTTGTCCGCCCCCAGGCGTCCGCCCATGACGGTGACCTGGCGGCGCTCCCCCTTCGCCTGCTCACGCAGGCAGTCCACGCACTGGACTCCGACGGCTGCCGTGCGCTGGCACTCGGGGCAGACGGGCCTGCGGCACCGCTGGCATCGGATGTAGCTGACCCGGTCCGGGTGGCGGGGGCAGACCGGGGCCGCCTCGCCCTCCCCGGCACCGGGCGCTGTGCCCCAGCCGGTGGGCGGCTGGGTCATGGACTCAGTCCTTGGTGATCTCGACGGACTCGATGGTCACCGGCTCGACCGGCTTGTCCATGGCGCCCGTCGGGACGGCGGAGAGCTTGTCGACGACCTCACGGCTGGGGCCGTCGGCGACCTCGCCGAAGATCGTGTGCTTGCCGTTCAGCCACGGGGTCTCGCCGACGGTGATGAAGAACTGCGAGCCGTTGGTGCCGCGGCCCTGCTGCTTGCCGGCGTTGGCCATCGCGAGCAGGTAGGGCTTGGAGAACTGCAGGTCCGGGTGGATCTCGTCGTCGAAGACGTAACCGGGGCCGCCGGTGCCCTGACCCAGCGGGCAGCCGCCCTGGATCATGAAGCCCGGGATGATCCGGTGGAAGCCCAGCCCGTCGTAGAACTTGGTGGGGTTGGTGCGGCCGGCGTCGTCGTTGTACTCCTTCTCGCCCGTGGCCAGACCGGCGAAGTTCTCGACGGTCTTCGGTGCCTGGTTGGGGAAGAGCTCGACGTTGATGTCGCCGTGATTCGTGTGCAGGATCGCCTTCATGGGCGCCATGCTAGTCAGCCCGGGCGTGAATCTCGCCACCGCGTCCTCCCCTCCGGTTGGGTTGAGCGCCCATTGGGGGCAGGATGGGAGCAATTCACCCAGCGCAGGAGGAATGTGTTGCAGACGAACACCACGGTCGAGGACGGGCGCGTGCGCGCCCACGAGACGGCTGAGGCCGCCACGGAGAAGGTCCACCTGATGATCGACAAGCTGGCGGAGGGGGCCGTGGTCGGCAGCGACCGGGCGCAGGCGCTGCAGTCCTCCGCCACCGAGCAGGCCGGCGCCGTCCGCGAGCAGGCCACGGCGCGCGCCAACGAGCTGCGTGAGCAGGCCAAGGACGCGCGCAAGCAGGCCACCAAGGACGCGAAGAAGAAGCGCAAGCAGGCCCGCAAGACCGTCAAGGGCGCCAAGAAGGACGCCAAGGGCGTGAAGAAGGACGCGAAGGCCGACCTCTCCGCCGCCCGGAAGCAGGCCCGCAAGACCGCCGAGGGCGCCGCGCAGAGCTTCCGCGAGGACGTCCTCCCCAGGGCGCAGGAGACCGCGAGCGGGCTGGCCGCAGCGGGTCGCAAGGCCGCCGACGAGGCTGCCGTGCGCGCCCCCGAGGTCGCCGCCGCGTGGCGCGCCGAGCAGGACCCCAAGGCCGCCCTCGCCGCCGCCCGCGGTGAGAAGGCAGCCAAGCCGAAGAAGAAGCGCGGCAAGCTCGGCCTCCTGCTGCTCGCGCTCGTCGTCGGCGGTGCCGCCGCGTGGATCGCCAAGAGCAAGTCCCAGCCGAAGAAGGACCCGTGGGCCGTGCCCGCCGGGGACCCGTACAAGGCGCCGACCACCGGCCGCGACTCGTCTGTCCCGGCGACCGGCGACACCACCGGTGCGGCCACCACCGCGGGCACCACGGCCGCGACCGGTGCGACTGCGACCGGCGCCGCCACCGACGCCCCGCAGGCCGACGCCACCCCGGCCGCGGGCAGCGAGTCCACCGGCGACGCGTGGAGCTCCGCCCGGGACTGGGCCGACAGCTCCTCGGTCCCCTCCACGACCGGCCACGTGGACAGCGCCGACGACCTGAGCACCGAGCACCTCGGTGACGACGAGGCTCCCGGCCAGGCCTGATCGTCCAGCACACGAAGGGAGCCGGTCCGCATTGCGGACCGGCTCCCTTCGTTCGTACCCGGGGGAGGGGGATCAGGCGGTCGCGGGCACCGGCTCCTCCTGCGCATCCGTGAGCACCCGCTGGCGCGGGATCAGCAGGCACACCAGGCCCCCGACCAGGGCCGCGGCGGCGCCGACGACGAAGCAGATCTGGAAGGCGCTCTCCTCGGGGATGACGTGGCCGCCGAGGGTGACCGTCCGGCTGGTGAGGATCGCGGCCATGACGGCGCCGGCGATCGTCGTGCCGACCGCACGCATCAGGCTGTTCAGGCCGACGGCCGCGCCGGACTCCTCGCCCGGGACGTTGTCGAGGATGAGGGTGGGCATCGCCGCGTAACCGATGCCGACACCGGCGCTGGCGACGAGGGTGGCGACCATGAGCTGCCACGGGGCGCTCATCAGGAACAGCGCCACGAGATAGCCGGAGCCGAGGACGAGCGCACCGATCAGCATGGTGATCTTGGCGCCGATGCCGTTGATGAGACGGCTGGAGACGGGCGCGAAGACCATCATCATCAGACCGCCGGGCGCCATCCACAGGCCGGCCTCGAGGACCGACTGGCCCAGCCCGAAGCCGGTGGCCTCCGGCATCTCGAGCAGCTGGGGCACGACGATCATCTGGGCCATCATCCCGAAGCCGATGAGCAGCGCCGCGACGTTCGTCATGAGCACGGGACGCCGGGCGGAGGTCCGCAGGTCGATGAGCGGGTCGTGGTGGCGCAGCTGGTACCAGCCCCACACGAGGAGCACGAGCACGCCGCCGGCGATGCTGCCGACGGTCCTGCCGGAGTCCCAGCCCCACTCAGAGCCCTTGCTGACGCCGATGAGCGCCGCGGAGAGGCCGAGGGCGAGCCCGACGATGCCCGGGAGGTCGATGTGGGAGGGGTGCTCGTCGTGGACTGCGGGGACGACGAGCCAGGTGGTCGCGAGGACGACGAGGGCGAGCGCAGCGGAGAACCAGAAGAGGTCGTGCCAGGAGAAGTCCTCGGCGATCCAGGCCGCCAGCGGCAGGCCGATCGCACCGCCGACGCCCATCGTGGCGCTGACCGCGGC
The DNA here is from genome assembly GCA_964386935.1 of uncultured Janibacter sp. Taxonomy (GTDB): domain Bacteria; phylum Actinomycetota; class Actinomycetes; order Actinomycetales; family Dermatophilaceae; genus Janibacter. Next base: position 1,459 of record CAYLUX010000039.1, on the reverse strand, counting down.
GACCGCGCCCGCCTTGCGCTCCGGCGGGGCGATCTCGCGGACCATGCTGATCGCGACCGGGATGTAGCCCATCGCGACACCCTGGAGCACCCGACCGACGAGGAAGAGCGCGAGGCCACCGCCCAGCGCCGCGAGCGCCGAGCCGAGGGCGAGGATCGCCGCGGAGACGACGAGCACCCGCTTCTTGCCGTACATGTCGGCGAGACGTCCGGTGACCGGCATCGTCACCGCGCCGGCCAGGAGCGTGGCGGTGACTGCCCAGGATGCGTTGCCGGGGTCGGTCTCGAGCAGCCGGGGCAGCTCGCTCTGGATCGGGATGACGAGGGACTGCATGAGCGCACCGCTGAGGCTGCCCAGGCACAGCGTCATGATGGCCAGGGTGGAGGAGAAGCGCGGCGGGGCCGCGGTGGACGAGGGAGAGGCCATGAACGATTCCTTTCCCGCACCAGGCGGGTATGTAGATTACACAACGGGTTCGATGTGTACGATACACATCGCTGCTCCTCGACGAAAGACGCTCCTTCCATGACCTCCCTCACGCCCGAGGCCGGGCCCGCCTGGACCGCCGTGCGCATCTCCGCGTTCTGGGAGCGCGCTCGCCGAGGCGTCGAGGCCGGACTGGAGCTCAAGGTCGCCGACGGGCGGCTGCTCTGGCTGCTGCGGGACGGGCAGGCACGCACCCTTCGGCAGGTGGCCGACGAGCTCGGCCTGGAGCAGTCCACGGTCAACCGGCAGGTGCACGCGGCGCTGGAGTCCGGGGTGATCCACCGGTTCCGGGAGGAGGGCAACAACGCCTGGCTGCTGGCGATCACCGACGAAGGGCGCCGGCGTTTCCGCACCGACCTCGACCGGCAGCTCGAGGTCCACCAGCGGGCCCTCGACGCGGTCCCGGAGGACCAGCAGGCGGACTTCCTGGCCCATCTGCGGGCCTATGTCGATGCCATCGGTGAGGCCGCGGCGGAGACCCGCCCCTAACTCGCCGCAACCGCTCGGGGGCGCCCGCACCCGGGCTGTGCCAGTCTGCGGGGATGGGTATCGCTGACGACCTGCGCGAGCACGCGCTCTCCCTGCCCGGCGCCTGGCCGGACGAGCCGTGGGAGGGGGACCTCGTGGCCAAGGTCGGGCCGGCGGACAAGGGGAAGATCTTCGCCTTCCTCCACGAGACCACGGTCGGGATCAAGGCTGCGAGCACGCGCGAGGAGGCCGACGAGTGGCTGGCGCGCTATCCGCAGGACGCCTCGGCCATGGCCTACATCGGTCGCAGCGGGTGGAACACGTTGGTGATCGGCGGCGCAATCCCGCGGCAGGAGCTCCTCGAGGCGATCGAGGACTCCTACGACCTCGTCGTGGAGAGGCTGCCGAAGAAGCATCGGCCCGCGTGATCTGCGGGCCGGGCCCCGTCGAACTCGGTGGAGGCGATCGGACTCGAACCGACAACCCTCTGCTTGCAAAGCAGATG
>CAYLUX010000038.1:12030-19672 GCA_964386935.1 uncultured Janibacter sp. | reverse complement strand
CAAGTGCGCTGCGGCCGGCGAAGATGAGGTGCGTGTGCGTGTCGTCGAAGGTCGGCAGGACCGTTGCGTCCGGGCGGTCCAGGACGATGGTCCGGTCATTCACCCACCCATCGAAGGCGTCGCGTTCGGGCGAGATCGCGACGACACGATCGCCGCGCACGGCGATCGCCCGCTGTGGCGCCTGACCCGGGATCAAGGTATGGACGGCACCCGCCCGGATCAGCAGATCAATGTCTGTTTCGACCATGGGGTCCTTCTGGTGTTGTGGTGGCCACGTACGCAGCGCGGTGCCCCGACATTACCGTCAGACGACCTTCCCGTCCGGTACGCGGTGGAGTGGGGTTCGCGCTCTGCGCGAGCTGGGCGTCCGCCACCGCAGACCAGCTCACCGCACGACGACGGTGGTGGAGTGCAGCGTCCGCCAGGGTGCGTGCCTGTCGGGACGGCCCCCGGCAAGACCCCATGCGACCTGTGCGTCCAGGATTCGGAGGGCCTCACCGACCGGCACCTCGGGTCGGTGCCCCCTTGGCGGTCGTGTGGTGCCAGCCGGGCCCGCCGCGGCCGCGGTCCGGAGCGCGTGCCGCAGGGCGTCCCACTGCCGGGCGTCCGGGGCGGCGAACCAGTTGTTGGCGAGGGCCATCCGGGCGAGACGTCTGCCGTCGACACCGATGATGTCCGCCCACGCCCCGGACTTCGCGGACCACACCCGGACCCCGGCGATGGTCGTGTACGGAGCCGGCGTGGCCCACCGTCGGGTCCGCAGGACACCTTGCGCGTGGTCGAACTGCAGACGTGGCAGCAGCAGCCGGACGGACAGCCCGAAGAGCAGACCGCTGATGCCGAACACGAGGACCGGACCCGGGGAGTCCTTGGCGAGGGACGCCGCGGTCGCGGCGACGAGCAGCCCCACCAGGACCACCACGAAGACCCAGGCTCCCTGTCCCATGCCACGGTTGCACCGCACGACGGGCGGCCCGGGCGGAAGCGGCGTCACGCCCACAGCGTACGGGCAGTCGGACGCGCCCGGAGTGCGGCTTCCCGGCCGGTGACCTTGGGTAGCATTGCCGGTGATGCCGGGGGACGTGACGATGCAGGGCACGCTGCAGCAGCTGCGCACCACGGGGATGGTGCGGTTACCCGGCACCCCCGCCCGGACCTCCCGGCTGCTGCGCGGCCTCACCCTCGTCCTCGTCGTGCTCATCGGTCTCGTCGGCATCGGCGGGCTCGGCTTCGGGGTGGTCGCGATCGCGACCGGCGCCGTCGAGGTCACCGCCGCGACCATCATGGGCATGGTCATGGTGCTCGCCATGATGGCCGGGCTCATGGCACTCGTGCTGTGGTGGCGTCGGAGTCTGGGCCGCTACGCGCAGGTCGAGAACCTGCCGCTGGTGATCGACGCGTCCGGCCTGACGCTGCGGGGCATCGGACCGATCCCGTGGTGGGACTTCGGGCCGGCCGAGCACCGGATGGTGCCCGCCGAGCACGACGACGGGTACACGCGCCGGGCGGTCATGACCCTCACCCGGTCCGGCTTCCACAACGTCAACGTGGCGCTGCCGGAGCACCTGCGTTCCCGGATCTCGCCGGCGCACGGGCCCTTCTGGAACAAGCGGCACGACTGGATCTACGTCCCCGGAGTGGCCGGCCTCGGCGAGGGCGAGGTCATGGACCTCATCAACACCGCTCGGGCGATGTACGGGAGCAGGCCCCCCGCATCCTGATCTCACGTCCTGCCCCTCCGGCGCGTCTACCGTGTGATGACGATGCGACGCCCCTTCGAGCAGGCCGTGGAGCAGCACGGCGAGACCGTGCTGCGGGTCTGCCGCGCGGTCCTCGGCCCCGGGCCGGACGCCGACGACGCCTGGTCCGAGACCTTCCTCGCCGCGCTGAAGTCCTGGCCGGAGCTGCCGGAGGACACCAACGTCGAGGCCTGGCTGGTCCGCGTCGCCCAGCGCAAGGCCATCGATGTCACGAGGACCCGTGCGCGACAAGCGGTCCCCACCGACGGTTTGCCCGAGGACACCACGCCGCCGAGCGGCGATCCCGGTAATGACGGTCGCTGGGTCTGGACGGCGGTGGCGGACCTGCCGGAGCGGCAGCGTCTGGCCATCGCCTACCACTACCTCGGCGGCCTGCCGCACGCCGAGACCGCCGAGCTCATCGGCGGCAGCGCGGACGCCGTGAGACGCGCGGCGGCCGACGGCATCAAGAGCCTGCGACGGAGCCAGGGCGCCGAGCGCACGAAGGGAGCACCCCGATGAACGACACGACCGCCACCCACCACGCACCGACCCCGGACACGACCGACCTCTTCCCGATCGACGACGGCGCCGTGGCCGACCTGCGCACGCGCCTGACCGAGCAGGCCGGCGAGAGAGGACTGCTCGATGTCGCGCACCGCACGATCGACACCCCGGTCGGCCGGCTGCTGCTGGCCGCGACCGAGCGGGGGCTGGTGCGCGTCGCCTTCGAGCGGGAGGACTTCGACGAGGTCCTGACGGCGCTCGCGACCCGGATCAGCCCGCGGGTGCTCGAGGCACCCCGTCGGCTGGATGCCGTTGCGGCAGAGCTGGAGGAGTACTTCGCCGGCACGCGCCGGACCTTCGACCTGCCCCTGGACCACGCGTTGTCCTCGGGCTTCCGCGGACTCGTCCAGCGCCACCTGCCGGACATCGGCTACGGGCACACGCTCTCCTACGGGGAGGTCGCCGAGCTCGTCGGCAACCCGCGGGCGGTCCGCGCCGTCGGCTCGGCGTGCGCGACGAACCCGCTGCCGGTGGTCGTGCCCTGCCACCGGGTGCTGCGCAGCGACGGCACCCTCGGCGACTACATCGGTGGCCCGGAGGCCAAAACCACTCTGCTGCAGCTCGAGCACGCAGCCTGAGCGAGGGGCTGCGGCGGGAGACCGATCCGGGTCACTCGCCGATAACGCGGGCGAAGTAGGCGCTGCTCCGCTCCTCGTCCCAGCCGTGCCCCTCGCGCAGCCCCTCTGCGAGCATCGCCAGGTAGGCCGGGCTCGGTCGGGTGTGCGGCACGTCGGCCATGCCGTGCGGCGCGGTGAAGGTCAGCATCGGACGCCCCTCGTGGCTGCCCACGTCGAGCAGCGTCTCGTACTCCCCGGGCCCGGCCGCGTACCGGTCGCCCGGCAGCCCGTCGCGTAGCACCTGCTCCAGTGGGTCGTCCGCGCGGGGTGGGCGGTGCATCTCCTGCGCGGCCACGTCGACGAACTGCTCGATCGTGATCAGGTACGCCCGCGCCGGAGTGCTGCCGGGGGAGTCGTGGTCGTAGAAGGCCACGCCACCACCCCAGGTCCGCGACTCCCCGGCGAAGTACAGGCTGCCGGGCAGGGTGACCGCATGGTCGGCGACCGGCATGGCGTGATCATGGGCCCCGACGTAGGAGACGGCCGACCCCGGGGGCCGGCCGCCGGCGAGGTAGCAGCCGAGCCGCCGCCGCGACATGTTGGAGCCGTAGCTGACGTACCAGAGGAGCGAAGGGGGCATCCCGCCCATTGTGCGCACGACGCCCCCCGGCACGCCGTGAGCCGCAGTCCGGAACCGGTGCGGTGGGCGGTGGTCAGGCGGCGGCGAAGTCGGCGATGGCCCGGGTCAGGGTGGCGTCGTCGACACCGTGCCACTCACCGGGGAGGAGTACCGCCTTCGCGTCGGGCATCGTCTCCTCCAGCTGCCGAGCCCAGGTGATGATCTCGGGGGCGGTGAGCTCGGACGCGATCACGGCCGTCGGCTGCTGCACGCCGGCGAACCGTTGGGCCGGTGTCCCGGGCAGGAAGGTGAGCTCGTGCAGCAGGGACGGTGCGTTGCGCAGGTCCTCCTCCGACAGCGGCGGCAGCTGGCTTAGCACCTCCTCGGGGACGCCGACGATCTCGGTCTGGAACCACTCGTGCAGGGCGCGCGGTCCGTCGGCGAGCTTCTGCCGGCCGAGGGCGAGCAGGGCCTGCTCCGGATCGGGCTCGTCGAACAGCGGCGGTTCGAGCACCGTCAACGTCCGGATGGGCAGCCCGGCGGCCGCGGCCAGCAGCGCCAGGGTGGCGCCGGAGGAGAACCCGTAGACCGTGACCGGCCCGTCGGTGAGTGAGATGACGGCGGCCAGGTCCTCGAGCTCGCGCTCCAGCGCGTAGGGCTCGGTCGAGCCGCTCTCGCCCTTGCCGCGTCGGTCGTAGGTCCACACGGTGAAGTGTTCGGCCAGGGCGGCCGGCAGGGTCGGCTGCATGGTGGTGGCCCGGGAGACCCCGACGCAGTGCACCATCACCAGGTCGGGGCCGGAGCCGAGGCGCGTGTAGGCGATCTCGGTGCCGTCGGCGGAGGTCACGGTGTCGTCGTGGGTCTGGGTGCTCATGGTCTCGGAGGTGGTCATCGCAGGTCCTTCCGTCGTGGAGGAAACTATTGTTAACATAGTTACAGATCGTCTGTACATAGTGAGGATGGAAAATCGTGCCGATCAAGCGGAGCTACGCCGCCCAGGGGGATGCCTGTGCCGCTGCCCACGGGATGGAGCTGCTCGGCGATCGCTGGACCCATCCGGTGCTCCGAGAGCTGATGCTCGGGCCCAAGCGCTTCAGCGAGCTGGAGACGTCGCTGTTCGGCATCACTCCGGGGGTGCTGGCGAGCCGACTTCGCCAGCTGCAGGAGGTCGGCCTGATCGAACGCACGACCGTGCCCGGCGGTACCCGCAACTACGCGGCGACCCCGTGGGCCATGGAGCTGCGTCCGGTGTTCGACCAGATCTCCCGCTGGGCACACCGGTCGCCTGCCTGGAGTCCCACAGTCGGTGGGCTCACCCCCGACGCCGCCGTCCAGTCATTGCTCGCGATGGCCCCCGCGGTGTCGATGACGCCCCCGATCCACCTGGAGCTGCGCCTGGCCGACCACCGGGTGGAGCCGCGGCCGGAGCCCTACCGCTACCGGCTGCGGTGGCAGGACGCGTTGACCATCGAACGCGGCCGGTGCGAGCGACCGGATGCCGTGGTCACGGGCGACTCCACCACCTGGGCCCGGATCGTTCACGCCGGCGCCGCGCTTGACGAGGTCGAGGTCACCGGCGACCGCCAGCAGGTGACGCGACTGGTCGAGGCCTTCCGACAGGGCTGAGTCACTGCCGTGCCCCCCGGAGCAGCTCGACGAGGTCCTCCCTGCGCACCGCGTAGTCCCGACCCAGCCACCGGGTCCCGGGCCGCGTCGTCCGGCACACGACGTAGGGAGCGGGCCTGACCGGCCAGAGACGGGCGACCCGCACGATCTCCACCTCCTCGATCTCGGACCACGGCAGCCACGACTCCCGTCCGGTCCGGGCGACCTCGACCAGTCCGGTCGGGAGGAGGACGAGCTCCTCCCGACCCCGGAGGCGGGAGACCGCGATGAGGGCGAAGAGGAGGAACAGGCAGGCGCCACCCAGGACCAGCGCCCCTCCGAAAAGGATCCTGCCGAGGGTGAGGTCGCCGCGGTCGCGCCCGTCCAGCAGGAGTCCCAGACCGAAGGCCGCCCCGATGGCGCAGGCGAGCCCGATGAGCAGCGTCTGGCCGATGACCCGGGTGGGGGAGAGCGGGAGGCGGACGACCCGACCCGCCCGGAGCGCGGCGAGGTGCCCCTCGACGTCGTTCATCGCAGCCGACCGGTCTCCATGAGCTCGGCCAGCCGCTGCTCGTAGGGCTCGATGTCGATGTCGTTCTCGGCCAGCCACTCCTGCGAGTAGTACTTGTCGAGATACCGCTCGCCGGGGTCGCAGATGAGCGAGACGATGCTGCCGCGCCGACCCTCCGCGACCATCTCGGAGACGATCCGCAGCGCCGCCCAGAGGCTCGTGCCGGTCGAGGCACCCGCCCGGGTCCCGATGAGCGACTCGAGCAGCCGGACCGAGGCGATGGCCGCGGCATCCGGCACCCGCATCATCCGGTCGATGCTCGCGGCGATGAAGCTGGACTCGACGCGCTGGCGCCCGATGCCCTCGATGCGGGAGCCGACGGAGGTCGTCACCGACGGGTCGTGGTCGCGCCACCCGGGGAAGAAGGCGGAGTTCTCCGGGTCCGCGACGCAGATCCCGGTGTCCCTGCCGGTGTAGCGCACGTACCGTGCGAGGGTCGCCGAGGTGCCACCGGTGCCGGCCGTGGCGACGATCCACGCCGGCTCGGGGTGCTCCTCCATGGCCAGCTGGTCGAAGATCGACTCGGCGATGTTGTTGTTCCCGCGCCAGTCGGTGGCCTGCTCGGCGTAGGTGAACTGGTCCATGTAGTGCCCGCCGGTCTCCTCGGCGAGCTGCGCCGCCACCGCGTAGACCTGATCGGCGTTGTCCACGAAGTGACAGGTGCCGCCGCGGAACTCGATGAGCTCGACCTTCTGCCGACTCGTCGAGCGCGCCATGACCGCGTAGAAGGGGACGCCGATGAGCGAGGCGAAATAGGCCTCGGACACCGCCGTCGACCCGCTGGAGGCCTCGATGACCGGGCGGTCGGGTCGGATCCACCCATTGCACAGCGCGTGCAGGAAGAGCGAGCGCGCCAGCCGGTGCTTCAGGGAGCCCGTCGGGTGCACCGACTCGTCCTTCAGGTACAGGCTCACGCCCCACTCCGTCGGCAGCGGCACCTGCACCAGGTGGGTGTCGGCCGACCGGTTGGCGTCGGCACGCACCCTTCGGATGGCACCGGCCAGCCACCGTCGGTAGTCCGCGTCGTAGCGGTCGACGTCCTCCTCCGCGGCGACGACGGGTTCGGGGCGGGCGGGGTCGCGCGTCATCGGGCTCCTCTCCATCGCGCCCATTGTGCCGGGAGGCACGCCCCCTTCGGTCCTAGGCTGGTGGCGGACCGAAACCGACCGCAAGGAGCATCGTGCCGACCAATTCCGAGGACGTCGCCCGGGCCACCTACGACAACCCCGGAGCGGACTGGTTCTACTCGCGCATCTGGGGTGGGCAGGACATCCACCTGGGCCTGTATCGGGACGCGGGGGAGTCGATCGCCACCGCGAGCCACCGCACGATGGAGCGGATGGCGGAGCAGGTCACCCAGAAGCGCATCGCGAGCGCCGTCGACCTCGGCTCCGGCTACTGCGGCGCCGCCCGGTTCCTGCACGAGCACTTCGGTGCCGACGTCCTCGCCGTCAACGTCAGTGGCACCCAGAACGAGCGCGCCCGCAGCCTCAACGAGGCGGCCGGTGCGAGCGGCGCGATCACCGTGGTCGAGGGCAGCTACACCGACGTCCCGTCGGAGGACGCCTCCTTCGACCTCGCCTGGTCCCAGGACGCCTTCCTCCACTCCGACGAGCGCGAGGTCGCGATCGCGGAGGCGGCCCGGGTGCTGCGCCCGGGCGGTGAGCTCCTCTTCACCGACCCGATGGCCGTGGACGGGGCACCGGCCGACCAGCTCGGGCCGGTGCTGGACCGGCTGCACCTCCCCTCGCTCGGGTCGCCCGGGGCCTACCGTGCCCACGCCGAGGCGGCCGGGCTGGTGGAGGTCGGCTTCGAGGACCACACCGAGCAGCTCGCCACCCACTACGGGCGGGTGCTGCAGGAGAGCAAGAAGCGGCTGGCGGAGCTGCGGCAGGCCGCCGACGAGGACTTCCTGGACCACATGATGCAGGGCCTGGCGAACTGGGTGGAGGCCGGCGAGGGCGGCCTGCTCGCGTGGGGGATC
>CAYLUX010000038.1:0-11930 GCA_964386935.1 uncultured Janibacter sp. | reverse complement strand
GGAGGTCGCGGACGGGCGGCTCGAGGTCGACATCGACCGCTCGCTGCCCTTGGCCCGGGTGCCGGAGGCCTTCGCCGCCAGCCGGGAGGGGAACCTGGGCGGCAAGCTCGTCATCGAGGTCTCGGAGCCCGCCGCGGGCTGATCCCGCGCTGGTCGCCGCCTGCTGATCCGAACCGGTTCGCCCGGCGCGTCGCCGCGCACCGGCACCCTTTCCCGTCGTAGCCTTCACTGGTTTCGGCCCGTCACGGGCCATCGACGCATGAGAGGGAGGGGAGCCTGGTGGACGCCATCACCGAGGTCCTCGGCGAGATCAGTGGGGTCATCTGGGGGCCGTGGGTCCTCATCCCGCTCCTGTTGCTCACGGGGTTGTACCTGACGTTCCGCCTCGGCGGACTGCAGTTCACCAAGCTCGGCGCTGCCATGCGCCTCGGCATCCTCAAGCGCAAGGACGCCGACTCCGAGGGGGACATCTCCCAGTTCCAGGCGCTCACGACCGCGCTCGCGGCGACGGTCGGCACGGGGAACATCGTCGGTGTCGCCACTGCCATCGGCATCGGTGGTCCCGGCGCGCTGTTCTGGATGTGGATGACCGGCCTCCTCGGCATGGTGACGAAGTACGCCGAGGGCTTCCTCGCCGTCCGCTTCCGCCGCACCGACGCCGCGGGTGAGAAGTCCGGTGGCCCGCAGCACTACCTCGAGCACGGCATCCCGAACGGCTTCGGCAAGACCCTCGCGCTGATGTTCGCGGTCTTCGCGACGCTCGCCTGCTTCGGCATCGGCAACATGACCCAGGGCAACTCGATCGCGAGCAACGTCGAGGCCAGCTGGAGCATCCCCGCGTGGGTGACCGGCCTCGTCCTGACGATCATGACCCTCGTGGTCCTCGTCGGCGGCATCAAGTCGATCGGGCGGGTCACCGCCGGCCTCGTGCCGATCATGATCGTCTTCTACGTCGCCGCCGGCCTCTACATCCTCATCGCGAACGTCGAGGCGCTGCCCGACGCCATCGCGCTCGTCTTCACCGACGCCTTCACCGGCACCTCGGCGGTCGGCGGCTTCACCGGGTCGGCCATCGCCATCACGATCCAGTTCGGTGTCGCTCGCGGTCTCTTCTCCAACGAGTCCGGCCTCGGCTCGGCCCCGATCGCGGCGGCTGCGGCGCAGACCAACCACCCGGTCCGCCAGGGCCTGGTCTCGATGACCCAGACCTTCATCGACACCCTCATCGTCGTCAGCTTCACCGGTCTGACGATCATCACGACCGGCACCTGGAAGCAGACCGACCCCGAGACCGGCGAGCAGATCTCCGCCGCGCTGATGACGGGTGAGGCCTTCACCCACGGCCTGCCCGGCCAGTGGGGCCACTGGGTGGTCACGCTCGGGATCGTGCTCTTCGCCTTCTCGACCCTGCTCGGCTGGTCCTACTACGGCGACCGCAACGTCGAGCGGCTCTTCGGCCGCAAGGCAGTGCTGCCCTTCCGGGTGATCTTCTCGCTGATCGTCTACGTCGGCTGCACCTCCGAGCTGGAGATCGTGTGGACCTTCTCCGACGTGATGAACGGCCTCATGGCGCTGCCGAACCTCATCGGCATCCTCATCCTCTCCGGCCTCGTGGCCCGCGAGACGCGGCACTACCTGCGTCACGACCCGAAGCTCGAGGCGAACAAGGAGACCATCGAGGGCTTCATGGCCGACCAGCCCGGCTGGGAGGAGTGGAAGGCCGGCGACATCGTCGGCTCCTCGCAGAGCGGTCGCTAGGCCGGCCGCCTGACCGAGGAGGGCTCATGGACGAGACCACCGTCGCGCAAGCCCGCGCCGTCATCGGCGCCCCGGCCGAGGCGATCTTCGAGGAGATCGCCGACCCGAGCCGTCAGCCGGCCTGGGACGGCAACGACAACCTGGCCGAGGCCGCGCCGGGGCAGCGGGTGCGCGCGGTCGGTGAGGTCTTCGCGACGACCCTCACGAAGGGGGTCGTGCGCGAGAACCACGTGGTCGAGTTCGAGGAGGGGCGCCGCATCGCCTGGTGCCCCGCCGAGCCCGGCGGTGAGCCGCTCGGTCACCTGTGGCGGTGGGAGCTCTCTCCCACCGCCGACGGGCGCACCGAGATCACGCACACCTACGACTGGACCCGGCTGACCGATCCGAACCGCTTCGAGCGCGCCCGGAGCACGACGGCCGAGCGGCTGCGGGCCTCGATCGAGCGGCTCGCCTCGGTGCACGGCTGGGACCTCGCCACCGGAGACTGACCTCACATCGCGCATCTTTGCAGCGACTGCAAACATGCGCGTAGTGTCGGCGGGTGACCCAGGAGACCGCCACCGCTGAATCGCAGGGGCGCCGGGAGCGGAAGAAGGCCGCCACCCGGCGTGCCATCCGCAATGCCGCGCTCGAGCGAGCCCTCGAGCTGGGTGTCGAGCACCTGACCGTCACCGAGATCACCGAGGCCGTCGACATCTCGCAGCGGACCTTCTTCAACTACTTCGGGTGCAAGGAGGACGCGCTCGTCGCCGACGGCACCGAGCTGGCCGAGGAACTGCGGGAGATGGCTCTGGCCCGACCGCTCGACGAGGTGCCGCTGCGCACCCTTCGCGCGGTGCTGACCGAGACCGACTCGATGCTCGCCGCCGAGGCGGGCCGGGAGCAGGCGCTGGCTCGCCAGAAGCTCATCCAGTCCCACCCCTCGCTCGCCGCGCGCCAGCTGGCCCAGTTCGCCGTCATCGAGCGGACCTTTGCCGAGGTGCTCGCCGAGCGGATGGGCGTCGACCCCGACGAGGACCTGCGTCCCGCGGTGCTCGCCGCAGTGGGGCAGGGCATCGTGCGCGCCTCCGTCCGGCGCTGGAGCGCAGACGGGTCGGAGCCGCTCGTCACGGTCATCTCCCGGGCCTTCGACCTGCTCGACGACGGCGTCATGACCGACCCGCCCCGCTGACCCACCCCCACTGACCGCCCCGCTGAAGAGGAACGAAGGAGACACCCGCTTGGTCCACGACGCCCCCGGATCCACCGCCGTCACCGATCGAGACGGCGGCCAGGAGGCTGCCCCGATCCCCGTCAACCGCAACGTGGTGCTGGCGGTGCTGGTCTCCGGCGCCTTCGTGATGATCCTCAACCAGACCCTGCTGAACACGGCGCTGCCGGCGTTCATGAAGGACTTCGACATCACCGCGAGCTCGGCGCAGTGGTTGACGACGATCTTCATGCTCGTCAACGGGATCATGATCCCGGTCACGGCCTTCCTCATCAACAAGTTCACGACGCGGGGCCTCTTCTTCACGGCCATGGGGCTCTTCATCGTGGGGACCCTCGTCTGCGCGATGTCGCCGACCTACCCGGTGCTCATCATCGGCCGGATCATCCAGGCGAGCGGTGCGGGCATCATCATCCCGCTGATGCAGACGATCCTCTTCGCGATCTTCCCGCTCGGGAAGCGCGGGACGGCGATGGGGACCTTCGGGCTCGTCATCGCCTTCGCGCCGGCGATCGGCCCGAGCCTCTCCGGGTGGATCGTGGACCACCTGCCGTGGAACACCCTCTTCTGGATGATGGCGCCCTTCGCCATCGTCGACCTGGCGATCGCCTACTTCATCCTGCGCAACGTGACCGAGCGGACCAACCCGCGCCTCGACACCTTCTCGATCGTCCTCTCCTCGATCGGCTTCGGCGGGCTGCTCTTCGGCCTGGGCGGGGCCGGCAACTCCAGCTGGTTCAGCCCCCAGGTCTACGTCCCGCTGATCGTCGGCATCGTCACCCTGGTCGTCTTCATCCGCCGGCAGCTGCGGCTCGACGAGCCGATCCTGGAGTTCCGGGTGCTGCGCTACCCGATGTTCACGCTCAACACCGCCCTGGGCATGTGCGTCTTCATGGTGATGATCGGCGGCATGCTCATCCTGCCGCTCTTCATGCAGAACATGTCCCACTTCACGGCGATGGAGTCCGGGCTGGCGCTGCTGCCCGGCGCGGCGGTCATGGGCCTGATGTCCCCGGTGACGGGGAGGATCTTCGACAAGTTCGGGGCCAAGTGGCTCGCGATCCCCGGCTTCGTCCTGCTCACGGTGACGACGCTGATGTTCGCCCGGCTCTCCCCGGAGACCTCCTTCACCTACATCGCCGTCGTCAACGCGGTGCGGATGTTCGGGACCGCCATGATCGTCATGCCGGTGACCACCGCGGCGCTGAACCAGCTCCCGCCCCGGCTGATCCCGCACGGGACGGCCCTGAACAACACCTTCCGGCAGATCTCCGCCGCCGTCGGCACCGCCGTCCTCGTCACCGTCATGGCCACGACCGCGCGGGACCCGAAGGAGTACGGCGTGGAGGGCCTCATCCACGGCGCGAACGTCTCCTTCGTCGTCGCCGGCCTGCTCGGTGTCGTCGGCTTCATCGGCGCCTTCTTCATCAGGGAGAGCCAGTCGCACCGGTGATCGCCGGCTGACGACCACCACACCCACGAAGGGGGAGGCCACGGCCTCCCCCTTCGTTATGTCTCGACGCAAAACCTCTTGACATCGAGATATAACAGGAGGATGGTGGAGACATGAGGTTAGTTAAGCCTAACCACGTGAATGGTTTGTCACGGACCGAGAAGGGAAGGACGATTCCCATGACCACCTCCACCACGTCCACCGCCCGCACCGAGGTCCTCGAGCTCGCCGAGTTCGTCGACCGCGTCACCTTCGAGGACATCGGCGAGGAAGCCCTCGAGCAGCTGCGGATCCGTGTCCTCGACACCCTCGGAGTCGCCATCGGCGCCTTGGACGCCGAGCCGATCCGCGCCATCCGGGGCCTCCTGGACGACCTCGGCGGCGCCCCCACGAGCACCCTCGTCGGCGGCGGCCGCACCTCGCCCGAGCGCGCCGCCTTCTTCACCAGCGCCCTCTCGCGCTACCTGGACTTCATGGACTCCTACCTGGCGAAGGGGGAGACCGGCCACCCCTCCGACAACTTCGGGGCGGTGCTCGCCGCGAGCGAGTCCGTCGGCGGCAGCGGCAAGGAGCTGCTCACCGCGCTGGCGGTCGCCTACCAGGTCCAGTCGCGCCTCTCCGACGTGGCGCCGGTGCGCGCGGCCGGCTTCGATCACACCGTCCAGGGGGCCTACGCCGCTGCGGCGGCCGCGGCCAAGGCGCTGCGCCTGCCCGTCGAGCAGATCGCCAACGCGATCGCGATCTCCGGCACCGCGAACAACGCCCTGCGTGTGACCCGCACCGGGAACCTCAGCCACTGGAAGGGCCTCGCCTACCCGCAGGTCGCCAAGGAGGGCACCTTCGCGGCGCTCCTCTCCGGGCGTGGCATCACCGGCCCGGAGGAGGTCTTCGAGGGCAACAAGGGCTTCAAGGAGACCATCGCCGGTGACTTCACCCTCGACTGGTCGGCCGAGGACCTCGAGGCGGTGCGTCGCTCGATCATCAAGCGGCACAACGCCGAGATCCACTCCCAGTCAGCACTCGACGCCGCCCAGGAGATCCGGGCCCGGGAGGGCTTCGACGCCGGCGCGGTCGAGTCGGTGCAGCTGAGGACCTTCGACGTCGCCCACTCGATCATCGGTGGCGGCGAGGAGGGCGACAAGCGGACCGTCCGCACCAAGGAGGAGGCCGACCACTCGCTGCCGTGGATGCTCGCAGTCGTGCTCCTCGACGGTGAGCTCACCCCGGCGCAGTACGCGCCGGAGCGGATCCTCGCCCAGGACGTGCAGCAGCTGATGACCAAGGTCGAGGTGAGCCCGGACGAGGACTTCTCGCGGCGCTTCCCCGAGGAGATGCCCGCGGACCTGACCGTCACCCTCACCGACGGCAGCACCTTCCACGCCACCCGCTCGGCCTACGAGGGCTTCCACACCCACCCGCTGGACTGGGACGGCGCCCGGCGCAAGTTCGACCTGCTGGCGGCCCCCTTCGCCGATGCCGCCCTGCGCGACGAGATCGCCGGGATCGTCCGCGACCTGGAGTCCCACTCGGTCGCCGACCTCACCGCCGCCCTCGCCCGGGTCGCCACGACCCGCCGCGTCGACTCCGCGGCCTGACCACCACGAGAACAAGGAGAAGGAACGATGAGCAACGAGATTCCCTTCGACGTCAGCTTCAACTTCGTGCCCCGGGCGGCGCGGCCGACCAAGCCGCGCAGCCACGGCATCACCGAGATCCGCGCGCCGTACTACTCCACCTTCGGCACCCGCCACCTGCAGGACGTCATGGACGTCGCGGGGCAGTGGGTCGACGGCATCAAGTGGGCGGGTGGCTCCTTCGCCCTCGTGCCACCGGAGCAGGTGCGCGCCTTCAGCGACATCGCCCACGAGAACGACGCCTACGTCTCCTCCGGGGGCTGGATCGAGACCGTGCTGCGCTACGGCGACGACGCTGTCGACCAGTACCTGAAGGAGGCCAAGGAGGTCGGCTTCGACACCATCGAGATCTCGACCGGCTTCATCATGCTGCCCACCTCGGGGCTGCAGCGGCTCGTCGAGAAGGTCGTGAAGGCCGGGCTGAAGGCCAAGCCCGAGCTCGGCATCCAGATCGGCTCCGGGGGTGACTCCTCAGAGGAGGAGCTCGCTGCCGAGGGCGCCAAGGACATCGGCGACCTCATCGACAGGGGCACCAAGGCCCTGGAGGCCGGCGCCGACATCATCATGATCGAGTCCGAGGGCATCACCGAGAACGTCGACCGGTGGAACACCGGGGCGGCCGCGGCGATCATGAACGGTCTCGGGATCGAGAACGTCATGTTCGAGGCCGCCGACGGGCCGGTCTTCGAGTGGTACGTGAAGAACTACGGCAACGAGGTCAACCTCTTCGTCGACCACAGCCAGATCCTCCAGCTGGAGGGGCTGCGGCAGAACATCTGGGGCAACAAGTCCACTTGGGGCCGCGTGATCAACCCGGCCTGACCCCGTAGCGCGGAGCCCGCGCGCACCGACCGTGCGCGCGGGCTCCGTCGTGCCCGGTGATCCCTCAGGCGTCGTGCCGGAAGCCGACCTTGATCGTCACCTGCCAGTCCTTGACCTCCCCGTCGGAGAGGTGGCCGCGCACCGACTGCATCTCGAACCAGTCGAGGTTGCGCAGCGTCTTCGAGGCCTCGGCGACGGCGTTCGAGACCGCCGCCTCGATGCCGTCGGGAGAGGTCCCGACGATCTCGGTGATGTTGTAGACCCTGTCTGCCATGACTGCCTCCTGACTGCAGGGGCCGGTCCCGGCCCCGTGACCAACCTAGGGCCGGGCCCGCTCGGTGACCAGGTCCCGCCACTCGTCCTCGTCCATCGCGGCGGGGACGAGGCGCGAGGGGTCCTGCTCGTCGCGGACGAAGGAGTGGCAGGTCCCGTCCTGCTCGGCGAGGACGAGGTCGACCGTCTCGAGGTCGCCCTGCTCGTCCCAGCGGTTGACGCTGATCAGTGCCGTCCGCGGGCTGGCCTCGAGGGTGGCCTTCGCGTCCGCCTCCTGCGGGCCGCGATCGCCGGACGGGAGCCGCTCCCAGAGCCGCTCCAGTGCCTCCTTCGAGGTGCGCAGCGA
This sequence comes from uncultured Janibacter sp., assembly GCA_964386935.1. Taxonomy (GTDB): domain Bacteria; phylum Actinomycetota; class Actinomycetes; order Actinomycetales; family Dermatophilaceae; genus Janibacter. Next base: position 4,434 of record CAYLUX010000038.1, on the reverse strand, counting down.
GTACACGTGGATCCCGAGCGCGTCGATGAGCACCTCGAGGGTGACCCCCTCGGGCTGCGGCATGAGGATGCAGCGCCACGGCTCGTCCGGCTCGGTTCCCGTCACCCGGGCGTCGATGGTCACCCGGGAGCGGTACTGGAAGGAGATGGCGATGCCCAGGTCGCCCCGGACCTGCACCGCGTCCGATCCCTGCTCGGTGCTGATGAGGTTGCGCGCGGCGAGCGAGCGGGCCGCCTCCGCCACGAGTGTGTCGTCGGGGTTGCTCTCCTGCAGGTGCTTGATCGCGCCGACGGCGTCGATCTCGGCGAGGGTGTAGCCGCCGAGGAGCACGGGTCCGGTGCCGACGAGCTCGACGATGGCCTCCAGGGTCTCCTGCGGGATGCCGGACTGCTCTGCGGTGCTGGTCACGTGTCCTCCTGCTGCTCGGTGGCCGGCACCCGGCGCACCACGGTCTTGATCTGCTTGCCCTTGCCCCGCAGGGTGATCGGCTCGGTGCTGCCCGCCTCGGGCAGGGTCCAGTCCGGCGTGGTCCGCGCGTCGCGCAGGGCGCGGGCGGTCTCGGAGTCGCCGAGGGTGCCGGTGTGCACGTCCGAGGCACCGAAGAGACCGCGCCCGTTGCGGGTCCCGGGTCGGTGGACGAGCTCGGCCTCGGCCGAGGCGCGCTCCGGCGGCGGGAAGAGGGCGGCCAGGTCGGGCGAGGATGACGAGGTGTCGTCCGCGGCCTCCACCCGCTGCAGCGCCCGGGTCAGCTCGGGTCGGGCGGTCTCGGGCACCGCCACGCTCGCGGCGAGCGAGGGGGAGAGGTACAGCGGACGACGCTCGGTCTGCTTCGACAGCCCCCACGGCCCGACATTGCTCTTGGTGAACTTGTAGACGAAGAAGTCGCACAGGTGGAGCACGTCGTTCCACGTCGGCAGCCGGAAGCCGTCGCCCATCGCGGCGGGCGTCTTCTCCAGCTGCACCCAGGTGCCGGTCTTCGTGCGCCCGTGCAGCTTCTCCCGCACCAGCGGGCCCTTCAGCCCCAGGTCGGGGTAGGTCTCCTTGTCCACGCTCTTGTGGTGGCTGGAGAGGCGCTCCCGGCTCTTCGGGAATCGCCAGGCCTCGTAGAGGTCCGGGTCGTCGACGAGCACGTGCCCGCCCCAGAGGACCTCGCGCAGCTGGGGGACGTCGAGGCCGTGCGCCTCCAGGTCCGAGATGATCGTCGCCTCGTGCCGGGTGAGCCGGTCCGCCGCGCTGCGCAGCCCGTCGCGGTACTCGGCCACGCGGGAGGTGATGTCGACGAGCAGCCGGACCCGGCGACGGACCCGGCCGGCCTCGGCATCACTCAGACCCGGCGCCTGCTCCTGGTGGTTGGTCGGTTGCCTCACCCGAGTCACCGTAGCGGAATACCGTGACTGCGTGTCCACCGTCGCGGCCCTCGCCGTCTGGGTCGTGCTCGTCCCGGCCTGGATGACGCTGCGCGCCGGCCCCGGCCGGGAGGGGCGCCGCGGGTCGACCGCCGCCGGGATGATCACGTGGGTGTTCGTCGCCGCGGCGAGCCTCGTCCAGCTCACCGTGGCGCCCGGGCTGCTGGCGGCCGGCAGACGGGATGCCGCAGCGATCGGCGAAGGGGAGGTCTGGCGCCTGCTCACCGCACTGGTGCTCCAGGACGGCGGGTGGGCCGGTTGCGCCTTCAACCTCGGGATCCTCGCCGTGACCCTGGTCCTCGTGCGCCGATGGCTGCGGGCGCGGGCGTGGCTTCCGTTGCTCGTCGGTGGTGGTGTGGTCGCGGGCCTCGCCACGCTGGCGACGGGTGGCCTCGACGGGGCCGGGTGCTCGATGGCCGTGATCGTGCTGGTCCTCGGCGCGCTCGGGCGCGTGCCCGACCGGGCGGCCCTGCCTGCCCTGGGCATCGCGCTCGCCGCCGCGGCCGTGCTCCTCATCGCGCGGGACCAGCACGGGCTCGCCGTGGTCCTCGGGGTCCTCGCCGCGGGCGGGCTGCGCGCGGCAGACTGGTGGCAGGGAGGTGGCACCGATGCCCGAGTCCCCACATGCGACCGACCCGGTGGCCGAGGTCATGCGTCGGCGTGACCGCGCCGACTTCCTGCCGGGGCAGGACCGCGCGGCGGCGGAACGGGACGCCCCCGTGCTGATCGGCCAAGAGCAGACGAACTCCCAGCCGAGCACGGTCGCCGCCATGCTGCGGCTGCTCGACGTGAGCCCGGGCCAGCACGTCCTCGACGTGGGCAGCGGCTCCGGGTGGACCGCCGTGCTGCTCGGCGACCTCGTCGGGCGGGCCGGCTGGGTCCTCGGTGTGGAGCGCATCCCCGAGCTCGTGGCGCTCGCCCGCGCCGCGATCGAGCGCCACGGCCAGTCCTGGGTCACGGTTCGTGACGCCGACCCGGACCTGCTCGGCGCCCCCGACCACGCCCCCTTCGACAGGATCCTGGTCTCGGCGGAGGCCGCCGAGCTGCCGGGGGAGCTGGTGGACCAGCTGGCCCCGGAGGGGGTCATGGTCCTCCCCGTGGCGGGGGTGATGACCCGTGTCGTCCGTGGGCCATCGGGGACCGAGGTCACCCGCCACGGGCACTACCGCTTCGTCCCGCTGCTGACCGGGCCCTGACCGGAGGGCAACCGCCGGCCCCGGACGCTGGCACCATGTGGACATGCACGCCACACCCTCTCCCGCAGAGCACGACTCCACCGACTGGACCTTCGTCGTCGACCAGGGGTGCTCCCAGTGCGGCTACCGCCCGCACGACCCGAGGGAGACCGGTGCCCGGCTGGAGGCCCTCATCCCACGCTGGGCGGAGGTGCTGCGGCGCCCCGACGCGACCCGGCGCCCGGAGCCGGGGGTGTGGTCGCCGGTGGAGTACGCGTGCCACTCCCGCGACCTCGTGCGGGTGCTCGGCGAGCGGGTGGCGTTGATGACCTCCCGGGAGGACCCTCCCTTCGCCGACTACGACGGGGAGGCCGAGGCGGTGCGGCAGGAGTTCTGGAGTGCCGACCCGCAGGTGGTGGCCGACCAGATCGCGGCCCGCACCGCGGAGACCGTCCAGGTGCTCGGCGAGGTGGAGGACTGGGAGCGCACGGGGCAGCGCGGGGGTGGCCGCCGCTTCACCGTGACCCAGCTGTGCCGCTACCTGCTGCACGACGTGGAGCACCACGTGCACGACGTGGCGGGCTGATGGGGCGGATCCACGAGACGGTCAAGGCCCTCCACCCCGGGTCCTTCGCTTTCGTCATGGCCACGGGCATCGTCTCGATCGGGATGGTCCAGCAGGGTTTCACATGGATCTCCCGCGCACTGCTGGTCGTGGCCGCCGTCGCCTGGGTGCTGCTGCTCGTCGCGACCGTGCTACGCCTGCTCAACCACCGCAGTCGTGTCGTGGCCGACCTGCACGACCCCGTCGTGGCCTTCGGGTTCTTCACCTTCGTCGCCGGGACCGACGTCGTCGCGACCCGGCTCATCGAGCACCACTGGCAGACGAGCGCGGTCATGCTCGCGCTCGCCGTGGTCGTCGGGATACCGCTCGGCTACGCCGTGCCGTGGGCGGCCGTGCTGGCCCGGGAGGAGCGACCGGTGCTGCGGCACGTCAACGGCACCTGGTTCATCTGGGTCGTCGCGAGCCAGTCGGTGGCGACCGCCGCCGCGAGCATCGAGCCGCACGTGGGCACCGGCCGGGCCGAGGTGGCCACCCTCGCTGTGGTGGCCTGGGCGGTCGGGATCGTGCTCTACGCGGCCTGCGCGGTCTTCATCTCGCTGCGCGTCCTGCTCTACCCGATCACGCCGGCCGACCTGAACCCGCCCTACTGGGTCTCGATGGGGGCGATGGCCATCACCATCGTCGCTGGGGCGAAGGTCGTCGAGATGACCCCCACGCCGATCGTCACGGCCTCCTCGGGGCTCATCTCCGGGATCCTCGTGCTCGGCTGGTCGTGGGCGACGTGGTTGATCCCGGTCCTCTTCGCGGTCGGCGTGTGGCGGCACTGGTACCACCGCATCCCACTGACCTATGAGGCGACGTGGTGGAGCATCGTCTTCCCCCTCGGCATGTACGCCGTCGCCAGCATGAACATGGGCGCGTCCGACGCGATACCCATCGCGGCGTCGATCGGCGCCGCGTGGCTCTGGGTGGGGGCCGCCGCGTGGCTCTACGCGACCGTCGCGATGATCCGTTCCTGGTTCAGGCCGGGCGGTACTGGGGGAGTACGGTCCTGGCATGGCGACGACAACCCAGGTGCACATCCGGTCGGTGCGTGACGAGCCCGCCGACGGGGACGGCTTCCGCATCCTCGTCGACCGCCTCTGGCCGCGCGGGGTGAGCAAGGAGGCGGCCGCCCTGGACGAGTGGCTCAAGGACGTCGGCCCCTCGAACGAGCTGCGCAAGTGGTTCGGTCACGACCCGGCGAAGTTCGAGGAGTTCGCGCAGCGCTACGAGCAGGAGCTGAAGG
>CAYLUX010000037.1:7497-20126 GCA_964386935.1 uncultured Janibacter sp. | reverse complement strand
CGAAGACCATGTCGGCCCCCTTGAGGACCTCCTCGATCTCCTCGGCGTGGTCCTCGGCGGCCTTCTTGCCGACCTCCGGGTCGGCGCCGGCGCCGAGCCCGCGGGTGAGGTCACGGCCGACGTCGAGCTTGACGTCGGCATCGGACATGAGCAGCGCCTGGGCATCGGTGTTGATGGCGATGAACTCCACGCCCTTCAGACCGACCTCGATCATGCGGTTGATGGCGTTCACGCCACCGCCGCCGATGCCGACGACCTTGATAACGGCCAGATAGTTCTGGGCTGATGCCACGGTGGGACTCCTGTTTGCTGCTGCTCGGTGGTGGGCCCGATCCCTGAACATCAACTTCAGGGTTAGATTCAGGCCTCGCGCGGTGTGCACGGGAGGTTATGTCGTCGCGGGCCGCCGGGGCAACTGGGGTGCCCGCGTGTCTCGTCACTCGTCCTTCGTGACCGGCGCCTCGGGGGCCGAGACATCGATGACGGCGGGCCCCTTCTTGCGCAGGATCGAGATCACCTTGACCTTGAGGGGAGCCCGCTCGCCCTCCCCCCAGACGATCCGGGTCCCGTCCAGCTCGAAGGTGATCTGGTCGGCAGGGTTCACCGTGATGTCCCGGATCTGCTTGCGGGTCTCCTCCGGGAAGGCCTGCACCATGCCCTGGGCAGCCCGTACCCCGTGCTTCGAGACGTGCGCACCGCTCTGCGGGGTGACGGTCGGCAGCCCCTTCGGCGGCGAGTCGACCTCTCGGAAGGCGACCCCGGAGAGGTCCAGGAGGCGGTAGCCGCCCCCTTCCTTGCGGACCGCCAGCGCCGGAACTCTCGATGTCACGTTCACATTCAGGGTTCCGGTCAGGGAGCGGTCGATCTCGGCCGACTTGACCCCCACGACGTCCGAGGCGATGTGGCCGGCGACGCTCTCCCCGTCCACGCGCACGAGCGGGGTCCCGATCTCCTCGGCGGCGACCTCGCGGACCGCGGCCTCGTCCCGCTCGTCGGCCCCGGTCACGCTCACGTCGCGCACGATCAGCAGGTTCGAGAAGGCCACCGCCCACACCAGGACGACGACGAGGACCAGCAGGAGCAGCCCGATGAGCGCCCGCTTCAGCCGGCGCCGTCGCTCCATGACCGCTCGGTCCCGGAATGCTCCGGCGCCGGCCGGACGCGTCCCGCGGGGCGTGCTCACCCGGCTCACCGGCCGCCTCGCTCCGCGGTGCCCAGGGCGGTCAGGATGCGCGGTGCCAGCTCGGTGACGTCCCCGGCGCCGACGGTGAGGACCAGGTCCCCGGACCGGGCCCGCTCGGCGACGCGGGCGACGGCCTCGTCGGCCTCCAGGACCTGCACGTCCGTGCCCGCGGCGGCCAGCGGCGTCGCGATGAGCTCGGGGCCGACACCGGGGACCGGGTCCTCCCGGGCGCCGTAGATCCCGAGCAGGATCACGTCGTCGGCGGGCTCGAGCCCGCGGGCGAAGCCCTCCGCGAAGTCGCGGGTGCGGGAGTACAGGTGCGGCTGGAAGACCACGTGCAGCCGGCCGGACCCGGCGATCTCGCGGGCGGCGCGGATGACGGCCTCGACCTTGCCGGGGTTGTGGGCGTAGTCGTCGACGACGGTCACGCCGGCCTCGGTGCCGCGCGTCTCGAAGCGGCGCCGGGTCCCGGTGTAGGCGGCAAGTCCGTCGAGGACGGCCCGCGGTTCGACGCCGAGGCCCTCCGTCGCGGCGAGCAGTGCGGCGGTGGCGTTGAGCAGGTTGTGCCGGCCCGGCACGTGGATCCGCAGCCGCTCGGTGCCGCCCGGCAGTGCCACGTCGGCGGCGGCGTCGGTGCCGTCGAGCTCGGGCTCACCGATCCGCACGTCGGCGCCGGCCCCGAAGCCGTAGGTGAGCACCCGGGTGCCGTCGGCCCGCACCTGCTCCGCGAGGGCACGGGAGCCCTCGTCGTCGGAGCAGGCGACGAGGAGGCCGGGCTCCCCCTTCGCGCCGGGGGTGATGGTCCCGGCGAACTCGCGGTAGGCGGCCCGCACGGTCGCGAAGTCGCCGTAGAAGTCGAGGTGGTCCGGCTGCACGTTCGTCACGATCGCCACGTGGGGCGCATAGGCGAGGAAGGTCCCGTCGGACTCGTCCGCCTCGGCGACGAAGCCGGGTCCGTCCCCGAGGGCGGCGTTGACGCCGCGGGCCGCCAGCTCCCCGCCGAGGGCGAAGGAGGGCCGCTCCCCCGCCTCGAGGAGGGCGACGGTGAGCATCGAGGAGGTCGTGGTCTTGCCGTTCGCGCCGGCGACCGCCACCCGCGTCCGCCCCTCCATCGCCGAGGCCAGGGCCTGGCTCCGGTGGAGCACCCGCAGCCCGCGCTCCCGCGCGGCGGCCAGCTCGGGGTTGCCCTCGCGGATCGCCGAGGAGACGACGACCGTGTCGACGCCCTCGAGGTGGTCGGGGTCGTGCCCCACCCAGACCCGAGCGCCGAGCTCCTCCAGCCGGCGCAGCAGCGGGGAGTCCTTCTGGTCGCTGCCCTGCACGCTCACACCGGCGTCGAGGAGCAGCCGGACGATGGCCGACATCCCCGCGCCACCGGCGGCGAGCACGTGCACGACGCCCAGGTCCGCGATCGGGACCCGCGGCGCGAGGACGTCGAATCGCTGGTTGCGTGGCACGACCGGCTCAGCCACGCCGGCCCCCGCCCTGCCAGGCGGCCCGGACCATGTCGGCCAGCGTCTCGTCGGCCTCGCGGTGGCCGGCGCCGGCGGCGGCCTGCGACATCTGCTCGAGGCGCTCGGGGTCGTGCATGAGGGACACGACGTCCTCGGCGATCCAGGCCGGGTCCACGTCGGCGTCCGCCACGAGGAGCCCCCCACCGGCGGCGACGACGTCGGCCGCGTTGAGGCGCTGCTCGCCGTTCCCGATGGGCAGCGGGACGTAGACCCCGGGCAGGCCGACGGCGGTCAGCTCGCAGACCGTGTTGGCGCCCGCGCGGCACACGACGGCGTCGGCCGCCGCGTAGGCCAGGTCCATCCGGTCCAGGTAGGGCATGACGACGTAGGGCACCGACTCGTCCCCGCCGGTGGCGACGAACTCCTTGCCGGCCCCGGTCGCGTGGAGCACCTGCACGCCGGCGTCCCGCAGCGTGGCGACACTCGCGGAGAAGGCGTCGTTGAGGCGCTTGGCCCCGAGCGACCCTCCGGTGACGAGGAGCACCGGCAGGTCCTCCCGCAGGCCGAGCCCGACGCGGGCCTCCTCGCGACGGGCGGCGCGGTCGAGGGTGACGATCTCCCGGCGCAGCGGCATGCCGATGACGCGTCCGCCGGCGAGCTTCGTCGAGGGGAAGGTCACCCCGACGTGGGAGCTGAGCCGGGCGCCAACCTTGTTCGCGATCCCGGCACGTGCGTTCTGCTCGTGGACGACGATCGGGATGCCCCGGCGGCGTGCGGCCAGGTACGCGGGGGTCGAGACGTAGCCGCCGAAGCCGACGACGACCTCGGCACCGACCCGGTCGATCGCGCGCTCCGCGGCGGCCACCGCGCGGCGCATGTTGACCGGCAGCGCCAGCAGGTCCTTGCTGGGGCGCCGCGGCAGCGGCACCTTCGGGACGGTGGCGAAGTCGTAGCCGCGCTCCGGGACGATCCGGGCCTCGAGGCCCTCCGTGGTGCCCAGCGCGAGGACGTCCACCCTGGGGTCGCGTCGGCGCAGGCAGTCGGCGAGGGCGAGCAGCGGGGACACGTGGCCGGCCGTGCCACCCCCCGCCAGCAGGACTCTTGAGGGGCGGTTGGAACTCATTCGGGGGTGTTCCTCCTGCCGGTGAGCCGGGCGAGCAGGTCGCGCGTCCGGGAGGGCTTGGTCGCCATCATCTCGGCGAAGCCCGGTTCGTGGCGCGCGAAGCTCAGCAGCACCCCGATGGCGAGCATCCCCATGACGAGCGATGACCCGCCCGAGGAGACGAAGGGCAGCGGGACCCCGATGACCGGGAGCATGCCGATGACGGCGCCGATGTTGATGATCGCCTGCACCAGCACCCAGGTGCAGATGCCGGCGGTGACGAGCCGCACGAAGAAGTCCTCGGTCCGGGAGACCATGCGCATGCCGATGAAGGCCAGCGCGACGTAGAGGCCGATGATCGTCAGCGTCCCGATGAGGCCGAGCTCCTCCCCGATGATCGCGAAGATGAAGTCGTTGTACGGCTCGGGCAGCCAGCCCCACTTCTCACGGCTGGCGCCGAGCCCGACGCCGAACCAGCCGCCGTCGGCCAGCGCGTAGCGCCCGTGGATGGGCTGCCGGCAGATGCCGTAGTACATCGCGGTGCCGGGCGTGCACTCGGAGGGGTCGAGCCAGACCTGGATCCGCTCCATCCGGCTGCTGCCGGTGCTCACGGCGACGAATGCGAGCGCGGCCAACCCCCCGCCGCCGATGACGAACCAGCGGGCCGGGACCCCGGCGGCGAAGAGCATCCCGACGATGATCGCCATGATGACCATCGCCGTCCCGAGGTCGTGGCCCAGCATGACCAGGCCGACGATGAGCAGGGCCAGCGGGAGGACGAGGGGAACGATCGCGTGCCCGATGTGGCCGAGGTACTCCCGCTTGCGCTCCAGCACGAGTGCACCGGCGAGGATCAGCCCGATCTTGGCGATCTCGCTGGGCTGGATGGTCACCGGGCCCAGGGCGATCCAGTTCCGGTTGCCCTGGAAGCCGAAGCCGAGCGGCGTGAAGACGAGGATCAGGAGCAGGATCGAGGCGACGACGGCGGGGATCGCCATGACCTTCCAGAAGGTGACCGAGCGTCTGGAGGCCCACCACAGCAACCCGGCACCGACGACGGCGAAGAGCGCCTGCTTGAGGAAGATCGTGAACGAGGAGTTGCTCTCGTTCAGCGACTCGATCATCGAGGCGGAGAGGACCATCACGAGGCCGATCCCGACGAGCAACCCGATGATCCCGAGCAGTCCGTAGTAGGTCGTGGTCGGCGACTCGAAGCGCTCCAACCACTGCTCGAACCGGGTGCGCGCGCCGCGCGTGGCCGAACCACGTCCGGTCGTCGCGCTGCTGCTCACTCTCACTCCTCCTGCAGGTACCTGGCCACGGCGGAGGCGAAGGCGTCCCCGCGGGCCCCGTAGTTGTCGAACATGTCCATGGACGCGGCCGCCGGAGCCAGCAGCACCACGTCGCCGGGCTGCGCCTGGGAGGCCGCGTGCCGGACCACGAGGTCCATCGCCCCAGTGTCCGTCGTGGCCACGTCGATCACGGGGACGTCGGGGGCGTGTCGGGCGAGCGCGGCCGCGATCTGCTCCCGGTCCCGGCCGATGAGCACGGCGGCCCGCAGCCGGGGTGCGGCCGTCGCGACGAGCTCGTCGACGTCGGCGCCCTTGAGCAGACCGCCGGCGACCCACACGACGTGCTCCTGGGCGACCAGGCTGGCGCGGGCGGCGTGCGGGTTGGTGGCCTTGGAGTCGTCGATCCACCGGATTCCGCCGTCGACGGCGACCTCGGCGATGCGGTGGGGTTCGGGCTGCCAGGCCCGCAGCCCCTCGCGCACCGCCACCGGGGGGACCCCGTGGGCGCGGGCGAGCGCGGCCGCGGCGAGCGCGTTGGCGACCAGGTGCGGCGGCGGGGTGGCCCCTTCGCCCACGAGATCGGCGAAGGAGGCGAGCTCAGCGGCCTGGTGCTCCCGGTCCTCGACGAAGGCCCGGTCGGCCAGCACGTCCTCGACGAGGCCGAACATCGAGAGGTCGGGGACGCCGAGGGTGAAGCCGATCGCGCGGCACCCCTCGGCCACGTCGGCCTCCTCGACGAGCCGCCGGGTGACCGGGTCGGCCTCGTTGTAGACGCAGGCGATCTCGGTGCGTTCGTAGACCTTGCCCTTGGCCCGGGTGTACTCCTCCAGGGAGCCGTGCCAGTCGATGTGGTCCGGCGCGATGTTCAGGCAGGCCGCCGCGCGCGGCGCCAGCGAGTGGCTCCAGTGCAGCTGGAAGCTGCTCAGCTCGACGGCGATGACGTCGTAGGGCTGCGGGTCCTGGACGAGCTCGATGACGGGGGTGCCGACGTTGCCCGCGCTGGCGGCGCCCAGACCGGCCGCCTGCAGCATCGCGGCGAGCATCTGCACGGTGGTCGTCTTGCCGTTCGTGCCGGTGACGAGCAGCCACGGGGCGGCGCCCTCGGTGGGGCGCATCCGCCAGGCCAGCTCGACGTCGCCCCAGATCGGGATGCCGGCGGCGGCCGCCTCGGCGAGGAGCGGCTGGTGCGGCGGCCACCCGGGCGAGGTGACGACGAGGTCGACCTCCTCGGCCGGCACCGGCAGTGAGTCCGCGGCGCCGTCGCCGAGGAGCAGGCGGGCACCGAGCACCTCGAGGATCTGGGCCCGCTGGGCCAGCATGCTCTCCGGCTCCGGGGCGGTGGCGTCGACGACGTGGACCCGGGCGCCGTGCTCGAGCAGCGCGTCGGCCGCGGCGAAGCCGGAGACCCCAAGCCCGGTGACGACGACGCGCAGCCCCGCCCAGTCGGCGTCTCGGTGGGTCAGCGTGGACAGGCGGGAGGCGCGTGCGCTCACCGTGTCCCCACGACCCACTCCGCGTAGAAGACCGCCAGACCGCCCGCGACGAAGAGCCCGGCGATGATCCAGAAGCGGATGACGATCGTGACCTCCTGCCACCCGAGCAGCTCGAAGTGGTGCTGCAGGGGCGCCATCCGGAAGACCCGCTTGCCGGTCGACTTGAAGGAGACGACCTGGATGATCACCGAGAGCGTGATCGTGACGAAGAGACCGCCGAGGATGACGATGAGCAGCTCGGTGCGGGTGAGCAGCGCCAGCCCGGCGAGCGCCCCACCGAGGGCGAGCGAGCCGGTGTCACCCATGAAGATCTTGGCGGGCGCGGCGTTCCACCACAGGAAGCCGAAGCACGCTCCAGTGCCGGCCGCGGCCACGACGGCCAGGTCGAGCGGGTCACGCACCTCGTAGCAGCCGGCGGCGCCGCTGCCCTCGCAGACCTGGTTGAACTGCCAGATCGCGATGAGGACGTAGGCGGCGAAGACCATGACGGAGGAGCCGGTGGCGAGCCCGTCGAGGCCGTCGGTGAGGTTCACGCCGTTGGAGGTGCCGGCGACCATGAGGTTGGCCCAAAGGATGAAGAGGATCATCCCGATGATCGGCCCGGCGAAGGCCAGGTCCAGCGGGGTGTCGCGGACGAAGGAGATCGCGGTGGACGCGGGTGTGGTGCCGTGGGAGTTGGCGAACTGCAGCGCCAGCACCGAGAAGATGACGCCGACCAGGGTCTGCAGCACGAGCTTCTGCCAGGAGCGCAGGCCGAGGCTGCGCTGCTTGCTGATCTTGATGAAGTCGTCCGCGAAGCCGACGGCCCCGAGCCCGACCATGAGGAAGAGGACGAGCAGGCCGCTCACCGTCGGTGAGGTCCACGCCCCGAGGTGGGCGAGGAAGTAGGCCAGCACGGCGGCGAGGATGATCACCGCTCCACCCATCGTGGGCGTGCCGCGCTTGGTGTGGTGGCTCGTCGGCCCGTCGTCGCGGATGAACTGCCCGTACCCCTGCTTGACCAGGTACCGGATGAACAGCGGCGTGCCGAGGAGGGAGACCACGAGCGAGACGATCGTGGCCATGATGACGGCCTTCACGAGACACTCCCCCTCTCCACGACGCGGTCTCCGAGCCACCGTAGCCCCGAGTCCCTGCTCGACTTGAACAACACGACGTCACCGGATGCAAGTTCTTCGACGAGCACCGCCTCGGCCGCGTCGGCGTCGGGCACCGTTCGCACCTGCCCCGCCCCGCCTGCGCGGGCTCCGGGAGCGACCGGCGCGGCGACGTCACCGACGACGAGCACCTCGTCGAAGCCGAGCTCGCCGGCCTCGCGGCCCACCTGCTCGTGCAGGGCAGCGGAGTCCTCGCCGAGCTCGAGCATCCCCCCGAGCACCGCCCACCGGCGGCCGGACGCGGCCATCCCGGCGACGCTGCGCAGCGCCGCCGACGCCGAGTCGGGGTTGGCGTTGTAGGCGTCGTTGACCACGACGACACCGTCGGCGCGGGTCGTGACCTCCATCCGCCAGCGGCTCACGGGACCGGCCGCGGCGAGCGCGGCGACGATGTCCTCCGGTGCCATCCCGGCGGCGTGCGCGGCGGCGAAGACCGCCAGGGAATTGCCCACGTGGTGCCGGCCGACGAGCCCGAGCTCCACCGAGGCGCTGCCGAAGGGGGCCTGCAGCGTGAAGCGCGGCCGCCCCCCTTCGTCGAGGGCGACCTCGGTGGCCCGGACGGTGGCCTGCTCGCCCTCACCGACGAGGAGGACCTTGGCGTCGGTGACCTCGCTCATCGCGGCCACCCGGTGGTCGTCGGCGTTGAGGACGGCGACGCCGGCGGCGGGCAGGGAGGCGGGCAGCTCCCCCTTCGCCCGCGCCACGGCCTCGAGCGACCCGAACTCGCCGACGTGGGCGTGGCCGACGTTGAGCACGATGCCGATGTCCGGTGGGGCGATCCTCGTGAGGTACTCGATGTGCCCGATGCCGCGGGCGCCCATCTCGACGACGAGGTAGCGGGTGTCCGGGGTGACCCGGCAGACGGTCAGCGGCACGCCGACCTCGGAGTTGTAGGAGCCGATCGGGGCGACCGTCTCCCCGGCGGTGGCCAGCACGGAGCCGAGCAGGTCCTTCGTGCTCGTCTTGCCGGAGGAGCCGGTGATGCCGATGACGGTCAGCTGCGGGCTGGAGTCGATCACGTGGCGGGCGATCGCCACGAAGCCGGCCTGCTCGTCCGGCACGACCACGCACGGCAGGTCCCCGACCTCACGGGTCGTGAGGGCGGCGACCGCGCCGGAGCTCGCGGCACCGGGGACGAAGTCGTGCCCGTCGGCGTGCTCGCCGATGCGGGCGACGTAGAGGCTGCCCGGTCGGGCCTCGCGGGAGTCGGTGACGACATCGGCATCGATCACGATGTCGGCGGCCTCTTCGGGGGTGGCGCCGTGCAGGCGGCCGCCGGTCACGTCGGCGACCGCGGCCAGGGTCATGGGGATCACGAGTTCTCCCCGCTCTCGTCGAGGGCCCGGCGCAGCACCTCGCGGTCGTCGAAGTCGTGGACCTCGCCGGCGATCTCCTGACCCTGCTCGTGGCCCTTGCCGAGCAGTGCGACGGTCGCGCCGGGACCGGAGTCGCGGGCGATCTGCACGGCCCGGTGGATGGCGGTGACGCGGCCGGCGACGTTCTCGACCCGGGCGCGGGAGCGCGGCCAGATCCCCTCGGCGACGGCGGCGCGGATGTCGGCCGGGTCCTCCTCGCGGGGGTTGTCGTCGGTGACGATGACGACGTCGGCGTGGGCGGCCGCGGAGGCACCCATGCCCGGCCGTTTTCCGGGGTCGCGGCTGCCACCGGCCCCGAGCACCGCGATGAGCAGGCCCTGGGTCTGCGGGCGCAGCGCGGCCAGCGCGGCGGCGACGGCATCGGGGGTGTGTGCGAAGTCCACGAGGGCGGTCGGCAGCTCCTCGAGGTCCTCGCGGTAGGGGTCCGAGGGGAGCACGAGCTCCATCCGGCCGGGGACGTCGGGTCGGGTGAGCACGGCGCTGGCGACGTCGCGCGGACGCAGCCCCGCCTCGATGAGGGTGACCGCGGCCATCGCGGTGTTCACGCGGTTGAAGTCCCCCGGCAGCAGCGAGCTCAGGTGCAGCTCGTGCTCGGCCGAGGTGAGCACCATGTCCGGCTCGCGGGGGTCGCCGCCGATGTACCAGTCGGCCTCGACGTCCAGCCGGGAGGTGACGGTCGTGACCGGCACCTGGGACTCGCTCGCGAGGCGCAGCCCCCAGTCGTCGTCGATGCACACGATGCCGCGGCGGGAGCGCTCGGGCGTGAAGAGGCTCGCCTTGGCGAGGAAGTAGTCCTCCATCGTGCCGTGGAAGTCCAGGTGGTCCTGGCTGAGGTTGGTGAAGAGCGCGAAGTCGAAGACCACCTCATCGACCCGGTGGAGCACGAGCGCGTGGCTGGAGACCTCCATGACGCAGTCGTCGACGCCCCGCTCCCCCATCGTCGCGAGGAGCGCGTGCAGGTCGGTCGACTCGGGGGTCGTGCGCACCGAGCGGATCCGCTCCGGGCCGAGGCGGGTCTCGATCGTGCCGATGAGCCCGGTCGTGTGCTGCAGCGCCTCGAGCGCCGAGACCATGAGGTAGGCGACGGTGGTCTTGCCGTTGGTACCGGTGACGCCGAACATCTTCGGCATCCGCTCGAGGCTCTCGTAGAGGGTCGCGGCGACGCGGCCGAGCTGGGCCCGCGGCTCCGAGCAGCGAACCACCGGGAGCGGGCTCCCGGCTGCCGTGATGCGGCGGGCGCCGTCCTCGTCGGTGAGCACCGCTGCCGCCCCGGCCTCCTCGGCGCGGTCGACGAAGTCCGCCCCGTGGACTCGCGCGCCCGGCAGGGCGGCCCACAGGTCACCCGGGCGGACGGTCTTGGTGTCGAGCGAGACACCGGTCACGGTCGTCGCGAGGTCGCCCTGGACGACCTCTGCGGGGCCGTCCAGGAGTGCCTCGACGGCGGTCAGGGTGAGCGGCGTGACGTGCTCTGGGCGCGGGAATGACACGAGTGCGCAGCCTACCCTTCGCCCTTGGTGTCGCTGAGGAGGCCCGGGGTGTCGGGAGCGGGCTTCTTCGGCAGGTCGGTCTTGACCTTCGGCCGCTTCGCGTCCTTCGGCGTCGGCGGGACCTCCTCGGCCTTGAGGGCGTAGGTCATGACGTCCTTGAAGACGGGGGCGGCCACGTCGCCGCCGTAGTAGCCCTTGATCGGCCGCTGCAGGATCACCGAGGTCACGAGCTTCGGGTCGTCTGCGGGGGCGAAGCCGATGAAGCTCGCGGTCTTGCCGGAGTAGCCACCGACCTCGGAGTCGTACCGGTCGGCGGTCCCCGTCTTGCCCGCCACCCGGTAGCCGTCGATCTGGGCCTTGGGCGCGGTGCCGTTCTCGGAGACGACGCCCTCCATCATCCGGGAGAGCTGGCGGGCGGACTTCGCGGAGACGGCGCGGTTGGTGTCGGGCTCGGGGCCCTCCTTCCAGCCGCCCTCGCCGTCGCTCACCTGGTCCACGAAGGAGGGGGCGATCCGCACCCCGTCGTTGGCGATGGCCTGGAAGACGTTGGTCACCTGCACCGCGGTCGTCGAGACACCCTGGCCGTAGGTCACGGTGTAGCGCTGCGAGCCGTTCCAGGTCTCGGCGGCCGGCAGCAGTCCCTCGGACTCGCCGGGGAAGCCCGAGCCGCTCTTGGCGCCCAGCCCGAAGCGACGCATGTACTCCTCGAGCGTCTTGGGCTCCATCGTCTCGCCGATGAGCATCATGCCGGTGTTGCTCGACTCGGCCAGCGCCCCGGCCACCGTGCGGTACTCGTCCGGGTGGGGGTGGGAGTCCTTCAGGATGCGCTCACCGCGCTCCATCTGACCGGGGAGGATCATCGGCGTGGTCGGCTTGATCGTGCCCTCCTCGAGGGCGGCGGCCACGGTGAGCACCTTCGCGGTCGAGCCCGGCTCGAAGACGTCGCTGAAGGCGAGGTTGGTGTACACCTCGTCGCTCTCGAGCTTGTTCGGGTCGAAGGTCGGGTAGGAGGCGAGCGCGACGAGCTCACCGGTGTCGACCCGCTGCACGACGACCGTGCCGGAGAGCGCCTTGCTCTCCTTCACCTGTTGGGCCAGCGTGTTCTGGGCGTACCACTGGACGTCGTTGTCGATCGTGAGCTTGAGGTCGTGGCCCGACTCGGCCGGCTCCACCTCGTCGGAGGCGTTGGGCAGCCGGCTGCCGTTCTGGGAGATCTCGTAGGTGGCCTTGCCCGGCTCGCCCTTGAGAATGTCGTCGAACTGCAGCTCGAGGCCGGCGCCCGCGCTCTGGTCCTGCGGCTGGACGAAGCCGACGAGGGAGGCCACGGTCGTGGACTGGGGGTAGGTGCGCTTCGTGGTCCGCTCCGAGTACAGCCCGGGGATGCCCAGGTCGGAGATCTTGCGCCAGGTGAGCGGCGAGATGTCCTTGACGAGGACCTGGTAGCGGCTGTTGCCCGTCATCTTCTTGACGAGCTCCTTGCGGCCGACGTCGTCCAGGAGCTTCGCCACGTCCTCGGCGGCCCCCTTCGCGCCGACCTGCTTGGTCTCGCCGCGGACCTCCTTCTCGTAGGTCTTGACGGCCTGCTGGTCGACGACGATCGTCCGACGCTCGTGGCTCTGGGCGAGGACCACCCCGTCGTCGTCGAGGATCGTGCCCCGCTCCGCCGGGATGACCTCGGTGCTCGTGCGCTGCTCCAGTGCTGCGGAGGCCACGGCGTCGGAGTCGAAGCCCTGGATGCGCAGCAGCTGCGCCGCGAAGAGGCTGAGCACGACGAGCGTGCCGATCATCAGCGCCCGCATCCGGGACCGCGGGCTGGCGGTGGCGGGCTTGCGCGGGACCGGCCGGTGGGGCCCCGGCCGACGCTGTGCCGGCCTGCGCTGGGCGGGCCGACGCTGGGCGGGTCGCTTCTGCGAGGGCCGCCGCTGACCGCGACGCGGGTCGGGTCGGCGCTGGGTCACGGGCGGTCCCTCTCCTTCACCCTCGGTGTCCTCGTCCTGGTCAGTTGGCGCTCTGGGCGTTCTTGTTCGTGTCGTTCTTGCTCTTGTCGGCCTTCGCCTTGTCCGGCGCGGCGCCCCGGGCCTTGTC
>CAYLUX010000037.1:0-7397 GCA_964386935.1 uncultured Janibacter sp. | reverse complement strand
GGCCTTGTCACCCTTGTCCGACTTCTCGGACTTGGCGTCCTTCTTCGCCTCGGCCTTCTTGGACTTGTCCTGCTCGCCGTTCGGGCCGGTCGCCGTCTCGTCGGTGGTCGTCGTCGCGCCGGCACCAACGTTAATTCGGTCCCCGGCCTCGGCCACCTCCGCCACGCCGAGGACCTTGCCCTCGTCGACGTCGATGAAGGCCGCGCTCGTGCTCGGCACCATGCCCAGGTCGGCGGCCGACTCGGCGAGCTTCTGGGGTGAGGAACGGGCGTTGACCTTCTCGGTGAGCGCGGCCTGGCTGTCGGAGAGGGCCGCCGAGCGGTCCTCGAGCTTGCCGACCTCGAAGGAGTCGTGGGCCATGATCGTGTTGAGCGTGAGCACGATCGCCAGGCCCGCGAGCAGCAGCGTCACGCACAGCACCGGGAACCAGGCGGAGCCGGCGCGGTCGCTGGAGCGCACCACGTGCAGGGCGGTGCGGGAGGCCCCCTTCGGGGCGCGCCTGGCGACGGTCGTCGCCACTGACATCTGGCTCATCGTGGGCCTTTCCTAGCACGGGTGGGGCGGATTCTTTCGGCGGCGCGCAGCCGGACCGACGCGGATCGTGGATTCGTCTCCAGCTCGGCCGTGTCGGGGGTCTGCGCCCCCCTGGTCAGCAGCCGCAGCTCGGGGGCGTGCTCGGGGGGTTCGACCGGCAGGTCGACCGGTGCGGTGGAGGTCGCCCCCTCGGCCAGGACGCGCTTGGTGATGCGGTCCTCGAGGGAGTGGAAGGAGAGCACCGCGATGCGCCCACCGATCGCCAGTCGGTCCAGGGCGAGGGGCAGTGCGCGGCGCCATCCGGCCAGCTCCTCGTTGACCTCGATGCGCAGTCCCTGGAAGGTGCGCTTGGCGGGGTGGCCACCGGTGCGACGGGCCGCGGCGGGGATGGTCGCGTACAGCAGCTCCACGAGGCGACCGGAGTGCTCGAAGGGGGCCGCCTCCCGCTCCCGGACGATCGCGGTGGCGATCTTTCGGGCGAAACGCTCCTCGCCGTACTCGGAGAGCACCCGGGTCAGCTCCCGGACGTCGTAGGTGTTGAGCACCTCGGCCGCGGTCATCCCGGTGGTCGGGTCCATTCGCATGTCCAGCGGCGCGTCGTGGGCGTAGGCGAAGCCGCGCTCGGCCTCGTCGAGCTGGAGCGAGGAGACGCCGAGGTCGAAGAAGGCGGAGGTGACGGTCTCGATGCCGAGGTCGTCCAGGACCTCGCCGATCTCGTCGTTGACGGCGTGGACGAGGTCCACCCGGTCGGCGAAGGGGGCCAGCCGCTCCTCCGCGAGCGCGAGCGCCTGGGGGTCGCGGTCGATGCCGACGAGCCGGACGCTCTCGTCGGCGCGCAGCACCGCCTCCGCGTGCCCGGCCATGCCGAGGGTCCCGTCGACGTGGATCGCGGGCACCTCGTCGCGCGGGGCCAGCGCGGGGCCGAGCAGCTCCAGGACCTCCTCGAGCATGACCGGCACGTGCCTGGCGGCGGCGTCGGTCTGGTCCACGGGGCCCCCCTTCGGCGGCTGGGCGGTCGGTACTGGCACTGGTGGTGGGAAGTGGTGGAGCGTCGTGGTGATCTCCGGGATGCGCTGCTGCTGCCACCTGGTCCCCATCCGGGACGGGTCCGGCGCGGGGGAAGTCGCGTCGGCGTCCGCCACGGCTGGAGGCCGGGCGGCAGCAGCGGTCACATGAGTCCGGGGATCACCTCCTCGGACTGGTCGGCGAAGGCCTGCTCGGTGCTGGCCAGGTAGTCCGCCCACGCGGCGCTGTCCCAGACCTCGACCCGGGAGCCGGCCCCGATGACGGTGCAGTCGCGGTCCAGGCCCGCGTACTCGCGCAGGGCGGAGGGCACCGTGACCCGGCCCTGCTTGTCGGGGATCTCGTCGCTCGCGCCGGAGAGGAAGACGCGCATGTAGTCCCGGGCCGCCTTGGAGGAGGTGGGGGCCTCCTGGAAGCGGGTGGTGATCTTCTCGAACTCGTCCATCGGGAAGACGTAGAGGCAGCGCTCCTGCCCCCGGGTCATGACGAGTCCGCCGGCGAGCTTCTCCCGGAACTTCGCGGGCAGGAAGAGCCGACCCTTCTCGTCCAGGCGGGGGGTGTGCGTACCGAGGAACACCGCGGCACCACCTCCCCTTCGTCTCGACCCGATCGGCTCCTGGTTGTCCCGATGTCCCCCACTTTACTCCACCCACTCCCCCAAAGCACCCCCGAAGACCCTCACGGGCCCACTTTTGTGCTGAGTTTTGCCTGAAAATCCGGGCGTGGTGCGAAGTGGAGGGAAAACTCCTGCCGCAACCGGGGTCGCTGCACATAGGGTCGGAGGAGGGACAGCGAGCAGGGCAGGCGGGTGGCCGGCCGTGGATCGGAGAGACAGTGACGCTCAGCAGTCAGGGGACCCTGCGGGAGGGATCCGAGGCGACCCTCGATGACGTGGGGGGCGTCGGTGAGGCCCTCGCCTCGACGATGAATGCCACGATCATGGGCAAGCCGGACGTGGTGTCGACGGCGATCACGGTCCTCTTCGCCGAGGGGCACCTGCTCATCGAGGACGTGCCCGGTGTCGGCAAGACGATGCTCGCCAAGACCCTCGCGCGCAGCATCGCCGCCTCGGAGCGGCGCATCCAGTTCACGCCGGACCTGCTGCCCAGCGACATCACCGGCGTGAGCATCTACAACCAGGAGCAGCACCGCTTCGAGTTCCGCCCCGGGGCGATCTTCGCCAACGTCGTCGTCGGCGACGAGATCAACCGGGCCTCGCCGAAGGCGCAGTCGGCCCTCCTGGAGTGCATGGAGGAGCAGCAGGTGACGGTCGACGGGCAGACCCACACCCTCCCCCACCCCTTCATCATCATGGCGACGCAGAACCCCGTGGAGATGGAGGGCACCTATCCCCTGCCGGAGGCGCAGCGGGACCGCTTCATGGCCCGCCTCTCCGTCGGGTACCCGACCGGCCCGGCCGAGGTCGAGATGCTCGACCAGCACGGCGCCACCTCGCCGCTGGAGGACATCGAGCCGGTCACCGATGGCGGGACGGTCGCGGAGATGATCCGGGTGGTCCGCTCGGTGCACGCCTCGAGCGCCGTGCGGCAGTACGTCGTCGACATCGCCACGGCCACCCGCAACAGCTCGGCCATCCGGCTCGGCGCCTCCCCGCGCGCGACGCTGCACCTGCTGCGGGCCGCCCGCGCCCGCGCCGCGCTGACCGGTCGGGACCACGTCCTGCCCGACGACGTCCAGGCACTCGCCGCCGTCGTGCTCGGCCACCGACTGCTCCTGGCCAGCGAGGCCCAGCTCTCGCGCCGCACACCCGCCCAGGTCGTCGGCGAGATCCTCGAGCGCACGCGCGTGCCCGCGCCCCGGTGACCGGCCGTGACCACCCGGGGTCGCGCTCTCCTCGGCGCGGGCGTGGTCACCGCCCTCGTGGGGATGGTGCTCGGCCTGCAGGACCTGACGAGGGTCGGCGCCCTGCTCGCGGTCCTGCCGCTGCTGGCGGTGCTGCTCACCCGGCGTGACCTCTCCGTGCGGGCACGGCGCCGGGTGACCCCGAACCGGGTGGCCGTCGACCAGCACTGCGAGGTCACCGTCGAGGTCACCAACACCGGCAGGCGCTCCACCCCGCTGCTGCGGGCCGAGGAGGAGCTGGCCTACGCCCTCGGCGACCGGCCGCACCTGCTCATCCCCCCGCTCGAAGGGGGCGGCACCCGCAGCCTGACCTACCGGGTGCGTTCGCACCTGCGCGGGCACCACCGCATCGGCCCGCTGTCACTGCGCCTCACCGACTCCTTCGGTCTGGCCACCCGGTCGGTGAGCCTCACCGGCGAGACCACCCTCGTCGTCCTCCCCCGCGTGCTGCCGCTGCCGGGAGTGCGCGGCGCCCGGGCCAGCGGCGGCGGGCAGGTCTCCACGAGCTCCCGGGTGGCGCTGCACGGCGAGGACGACGTCGGGGTGCGCGAGTTCCGCCACGGCGACGACCTGCGACGGGTCCACTGGCCCAGCACGGCCCGCACCGGGCAGACGATGGTCCGTCAGGACGAGCAGCCCTCCCGGCGCCGGGCTCTCGTCCTGCTCGACGACCGCCGCGGCTCGCACGCCGGGGCCGGCAGCGGGGGCTCCTTCGAGTGGGCCGTCACCGCCGCCGCGTCGGTGATCATCCGGCTGCTCTCCGACCACTTCGAGGTCCACCTCAGCCTCGCCTCGGAGGTCTCGGGGGTGCTGGCCGCCGTGGAGGACGCCGACCACGCGCTCGACGTCCTCGCCGCCGTCGAGCCCGCGGCGAGCACCACCCCGCGAGGCATGGTCGAGGCGCTCGAGGAGTTCCGCAGCCACGGCGGCGGGCTCGTCTTCACGGTGCTCGGCGCCCTGGACGACGACGTCGCCGACCTGTGCACCGCCAGCTCCGCCCACGGACTGGCGATGGTGCTCGACCGGGGCGGTTTCACCACGGGCAGGACCGACGACGGGCCCGCGGAGGCGACCGCCCGGCGGCTGCGCGAGCACGGCTGGTCCGCGGTCGTCGTGCACCCGGGGGCGCGGCTGGACCGGACCTGGGCCGAGCTCACCCTCGGCCGGAGCGTGGTGGCGCGATGACCAACGTCCGGGTCGTCTCCGGTGTCCTCGGAGCCCTCGCCACGGTCGTCGTGGCGATGCCGCTCTCGCGACTCTTCCAGCAGTCCGAGTGGCTCGCCGCGGCCACCGCCGGGGTGCTCGTCGTGGCGGTCGCCGGCATGGTCCTCCGCTCGCTCTCGGACAACCCCTTCGTCATCATCGGCGCCCAGGGCCTCGTCGGAGGCTGGTACCTGCTGCTCACCGAGTACGGCGGGACCACCGCCTACGCCGTCCTCCCGACACCGGCGACGGTCACCGACTTCACCTCGGACATGCGCCAGGCCTACGAGACGATCACGACCTACGCCGCGCCGGCACCGACGACGCCCGGCATCGCCGTCGCGCTCGTCCTCATGATCATGGTCGTCGCGATCGCTGTGGACCTCGCCGCCGCCACGGCCGCCGCCCCGACGATCGCCGGCCTGCCGCTGCTGTCCCTCTTCCTCGTCTCGGCCGCGAACTCCGGCGGCGAGCTCCCGTGGGGCTGGTTCGTCGGCGCGGCCGCGATCTGGCTGCTCATGGTCGCCCGCCAGTCCGGGCTCGAGCTGCGCTCCTGGGCGGGCGTCATCCCGATCCTCGCCGCCGGCGACGGCGAGGGTCGTGCCTCGCGCGCGCACTCCTGGCAGGCCGGCCGGCTGGCGGTGGTCGCCCTGGCCGTCGCGCTGCTCGTGCCGATGGCCCTGCCCCACCTGCCCACGCGCTACGTGCTCGACGGGCTCGGCCGCGGCGGCGGTGGCGGCGTCGGGACCGGGGACGGGATCCGGCTGTCCACCGAGCTGGACCTGCGCCGGTCGCTGCGCTCCCCCGACGAGGACCCGGTGCTGGAGTACCGGACGAATGATCCCGACCCGGACCCGTTGCGGGTGGCCGTGGTCACCGACTTCACCGACGGCTTCGGCCGGATCCGCTCCACCAGCCCGCAGCCGTCGTCGGACTTCACCCCCGGCAACCCCCTGACGAACGTCTCGCAGGCGATCCCCCGCGACGAGCGCTCCCTGGAGGTGACCCGCAACCGGGTGTCCGCCCCGCAGCTGGCGATCCCCGCGCGCACGAAGTCGGTCGACGTCGGCGAGGTCCCGTGGGCGACCGGAGCCGACGGCACCGCGCGGGTGGAGCACACCCCGCCCAGCTACTCCGCCTCCTCGATCGAGCTCGACCTGACCTCGCAGCACTTCGACGGCGGCAGCTCGAACGGGCCCGTGGACCCCGAGGCCGACGACGAGCGCTACCTGCGTCTCGACCCGGGCTCGGAGGCACGGATCCGTTCGCTGGCACGCCGGCTGGCACCGGACGACCGTGGCCCGCTCGCAGCGGCCCGCGCCTACCAGGAGTACCTGCGCGGGCCCGACTTCAGCTACAGCCTGAATCTCCCTGACCCGAAGGGCGGTCCGGACGACCCGATCCTGTCCTTCCTGGACACCAAGGTCGGCTACTGCCAGCAGTACGCGGCGACGATGACGTTGCTCGCGCGGGCGAACGGGATCCCCGCGCGCACCGCGGTCGGCTTCCTGCCCGGCACCGACGAGGGCAACAAGTGGACCGTGCGGGTCAGCGACGCCCACACCTGGCCGGAGCTGTACTTCGAGGGCATCGGGTGGGTGCGTTTCGAGCCGACCCCCGGCGCCCGGGCCGCGAGCGTCCCCGCCTACTCCATCGCCACCGAAGGGGGCGACGTCGAGACCGAGCCGACGGAGACGAGCACGACCACCACCGAGCCCACGCCGACGCCGACCCAGACCGAGGACCAGGAGCTGGACAGCCCGAAGGCGGCGCCGGAGCAGGATCGGGGTATGGGCACCTGGGTGTGGTGGCTGCTCGGGCTGGTCGGGGTGGTCCTCGTGCTGGCGATCATGCCGGTGAGCGCACTGCTGGCCCGCCGTCGCGCAGCCCTGAGGGCGGCGGACGAGCGGGCACGGGTCGAGGCGGAGTGGCAGGACCTCATCACCCGCGTGGGTGACCTGGGCATGGTGCCGCCCGTCGGCGCGACCCCGCGCCAGACCGGCACGTGGCTACGGCACCGCGCCCACCTCACCGAGGACTCGGGTGAGGCGCTGGACCAGGTCGTCGCGACCCTGGAGTCGGCCCGCTACGCGCCCCCCGAGCGGGAGGTGCCGGACATCTCCGACCAGGTCGACTCGGTGCTCGACGAGGTGCGCGGCTCGCGAATGCGCAGCGTCCAGCTCCGGGCGCTGCTGTGGCCCAGTGCCGGAGTGCACGCGTGGCGCGCGGTCGGGCGGCGGCTGGCACGCCCCCTTCGTCGGGAGCGCTGAGGACTCCTCAGTCGAGGTAGTCGCGCAGCACCTGCGAGCGGCTGGGGTGGCGCAGCTTGCTCATCGTCTTGGACTCGATCTGGCGGATCCGCTCGCGCGTGACGCCGTAGACCTTGCCGATCTCGTCGAGGGTCTTCGGCTGGCCGTCGGCCAGGCCGAAGCGCATCGAGACCACGCCGGCCTCGCGCTCGCTGAGGGTGTCCAGGACGCTGTGCAGCTGCTCCTGCAGCAGCGTGAAGCTGACCGCGTCGGAGGGCACGACGGCCTCGGAGTCCTCGATGAGGTCACCGAACTCGGAGTCGCCGTCCTCGCCCAGTGGGGTGTGCAGCGAGATCGGCTCGCGGCCGTACTTCTGGACCTCGACGACCTTCTCGGGCGTCATGTCCAGCTCCTTGGCCAGCTCCTCCGGGGTGGGCTCGCGGCCCAGGTCCTGGAGCATCTGGCGCTGCACGCGGGCCAGCTTGTTGATGACCTCGACCATGTGCACCGGGATGCGGATGGTGC
>CAYLUX010000036.1:0-20202 GCA_964386935.1 uncultured Janibacter sp. | reverse complement strand
CTCGAACCACCACAGCGAGAGCTGGGTCAGCACCGCACCCTTGTCCGGGATCGGGGTCTCCAGCACGAAGTCGTAGGCCGAGAGCCGGTCACTCGCCACAAGCAGCAGCCGGTCCTCGCGCGGCCGGCCGTCCTCCCCGAGCGGTGCGTAGAGGTCACGCACCTTGCCGGAGTAGACGTGGGCGTAGCCGGGCAGCTCGAGAGGCGCGTCGCTCGTCATGGGGTCATCTTCGCAGGCACCGGCGAAGGGGGCCCCGCCCACCAGCTCGTCAGCGTCGCCGGGCGCCCAGGCGCCGGGCGCCCGCGGCGCCCAGGCCCATGGCGAGCAGCAGGCTGCCGAAGAGGATGAGGGTGGCTGGGCCGGCCACGCTGTAGAACGACTGCTGGATGAAGTCGGGGCCGTGACGTCCCATCCGGAAAACGAGGCTCATCCCCGGCCCAGTCACGGAGAAGAGCCCGAGGAGCAGCGTGCACAGGCCGGCGACGATGGCGCCGGACGAGGACCAGACGGTGAGCGCCGCCCACATCACTGCGGCGACGACGAGGACGAGGAGCCCTGCGAAGACCATGCCCCACGCCGCTTCGTAGCGCGTCTGCATCCGGAACTGGACGGACGCCAAGAGGCAGACCGCCAGGAAGGTGACGAGCCACGGCACGACCGCGACGAAGGGAGCCACCAGCCACGCGAGGAGGCGACTCGAGCCCCCTTCGGCCCGGTCGTGGACCTGCTGCTCCGTCATCGCGAGGCCTCAGACCCGAATCTCACCGCGCGAGGCCCGCAGCGCGATGTCGCTGCGGTGGTGCCCGTCGGCGAGCTCGATCGCGTCGATGCCCTCGTACGCGCGCTCCCGCGCCTGCGCGAGGTCCTCGCCGAGCCCGACGACGGAGAGCACCCGCCCGCCGGAGGAGACCAGTTGCCCCTCCTCGAGCGCGGTCCCGGCGTGCAGGACGTGCACGTGCTCCGCGAGCGGCCCGGCGGTCAGCTCCTCGAGCCCGTCGATGGGGTCACCCTTGCGCGGCGACGCGGGGTAGCCGGCGGCCGCCTCGACGATCGTCACCGCTGCCTCCGGGCGCCACCGCAGCGGGTCGTGGTCAGCCAGCTCACCGTCGGCGGCGGCCCCGAGCAGCACCGCGAGCGGCGACTCCAGCCGGGCGAGCACCGACTGAGTCTCCGGGTCGCCGAAGCGCACGTTGAACTCGATGACCCGCGGGCCCCGCGAGGTCAGTGCCAGCCCCACGTACAGCACCCCGACGAAGGGGGTCCCCCGCCGCGCCATCTCATCGACCACCGGCTGCGCCACCCGGGCGACGACGTCGTCCACGAGCCCCTCGGGAGCCCAGTCCAGCGGGCTGTAAGCGCCCATGCCACCAGTGTTCGGCCCCTCGTCGCCGTCGAAGACCCGCTTGAAGTCCTGGGCGAGGTCCAGCGGGACCACGGTGGTGCCGTCGCAGATGCAGAACAGGCTCGCCTCCGGGCCGTCGAGGAACTCCTCGATGACCGCGCAGGCGTCCTCCCCCTTCGCCTGGCAGGCCAGGCCGTGCGCCAGCGCTTCGTCCCGCTCCTCGGTGACGACGACCCCCTTGCCGGCAGCCAGCCCGTCGTCCTTGACGACGAAGGGGGGCCCGAAGGAGTCCAGGGCGTCGGCGAGCTGCTGCTCGTCGGTGCACACCCGGGCCATGCCGGTGGGTACTTCAGCGGCGGCCATGACCTCCTTCGCCCAGGCCTTGCTGCCCTCGAGCCGGGCGGCCGCGGCGCTCGGGCCGAAGCACCGGATGCCGCCCTCGCGCAGCGCGTCGGCGACCCCTGCGACGAGCGGAGCCTCCGGGCCGATGACGACGAGGCCGACGTCGTGGCATCGGGCGAGCTCGAGGACCGCCTCCGGGTCAGACGCGTCGACCGGCTCGTTGAGAGCGATCGCGTCCGTGCCGGGGTTGCCCGGGGCGGCGATGACCGCGCTGACGGTGGGGTCGTGGGTGAGGGCACGAACGAGGGCGTGCTCGCGGGCGCCGGAGCCGATGACGAGGACCTTCACGGGAGGCGAGCCTATCCCTTCGCAGGCTCGCACCTCAGGGACCGCCCGGAGATGGAGGCGGGGCGCAGCTCAGCGGCAAGCAGGGGGGGAATTTGCCGCGAGCTGCGCCCCTTGGTCGCGGGTCCAGACATCAGGGGGGACACCGACCGCACGACCATCGGCCGTGGCCGACGTCTCGATACTGACACTTGGATGAAGGTGAAATCAAGATGAACCAGTCAGGGATTTCCCTCTCGTGCGACAGGGCCCCGTCAGGAGGGGCGTGTGCGCATCACGGGACGGGTGATCGGAGGGCGCCCCGCGGGCCCTAGACTCGTGCGTTCCGCGCACACCGAAGGGAGCGGCAGGACACGTGACCGACGCGCCCACCGACACCGTTGCCGCTGAGATCGCCACCGAGCAGCAGCACCTGGACCGGGTCCACCACGAGCTGGCCAAGGCCGGCCGCAGGGCCGACCTCGTGGCGACCGACGGCATGTCCCGGGGGCGGACCGACCGGACCGGCGACGTCCGCGACGAGGAGATGGCCGGGCTCTTCGAGCGTGACGCCCTCGTCTACAACGCCGCCCGCCGTCTGGCCCACCTGGAGACGCAGTACGAGGGACTGGTCTTCGGCCGCCTCGATCTGGAGCCGGACCGTGACGGCGAGCGCGAGGTGCGCTACATCGGTCGCCTCGGTGTGCGTGACGACGACTACGAACCCCTCGTCATCGACTGGCGGGCGCCGGCGGCCTCGGCCTTCTACCAGGCCACCCCCGGTGACCCGAAGGGGGTGATCCGCCGCCGTGTCCTGCGCAGCCGCGGCGAGACGGTGATCGGCGTCGAGGACGACCTCATGGTCCCCGAGGCGCCCGAGGACATGGTCGTCGTCGGCGACGGAGCGCTGCTGGCCGCGCTCACCCGCAGCCGGGGCCAGCAGATGCGCGACATCGTCGCGACGATCCAGGCCGACCAGGACGAGGCCATCCGGGCCACCGACCGGGGCGTCACCGAGATCACCGGCGGCCCGGGCACCGGCAAGACCGTGGTCGCGCTGCACCGTGCCGCATACCTGCTCTACGCGAACCGGCGGCGCTACGAGTCCGGCGGCATCCTCGTCATCGGCCCGTCCTCGGCCTACACCGCCTACATCGAGCGGGTGCTGCCCTCCCTCGGCGAGGAGTCGGTGACGCTCCGCTCCCTCGGTGACGTCGTCGAGGTCATCACCGCGGTGCGCCACGACCCGCCCGAGACGGCGGCCATCAAGGGCTCGCTCGCGATGCGCACGGTCCTGTCCCGGTTGGCCGCCCGACCGGCCCCGGACGCACCCACGAGCATGCGGGTCATCGTGGCGGGCTCCCCGATCCACCTCGACGAGGCGGCGCTGAGCCGGATCCGGCGGCAGGCGCTGCGGGACCGCAGCCGCAACCAGGCCACCCGCGCGGCCCGCGACCTGCTCGCCGAGGCCGCCTGGCGACAGGTGGCCGAGGGCGAGAAGGACGAGTTCCTCGAGGCCTTCGAGGACTCGCTGGCCGTCGACGAGTTCATGACTTCGTGGTGGCCCCAGGTGGACCCGCGCGAGGCGCTGCTGTGGCTCGAGGACACCGAGCTGGCCTACGTGGTGGCCCACTCGGTGCTCAGCCAGGGCGATGCCGCGGACCTGGCGCACTCGATCCGCGAGACGCTGGCGCTCGGCACCTGGTCGGTCTCGGACGTCGCGCTCATCGACGAGCTGTCGGTCCGGATCGGGCAGGTCGAGGAGGACGAGCCGGAGGAGCGTTCCTTCTTCGAGATCGAGGAGCTCGACGGCGTCGAGGAGCTGCGCGCCATGGGCTCGGCGATCCGGGAGCCGGAGCCCGTCACCCACCTGACCCCCACCGATGCCCGGGAGCGACTGCTCGACGGACACATCGGGACGCCCGAGGACTACGCCCACGTGCTCGTCGACGAGGCCCAGGACCTCTCGCCGATGCAGTGGCGGATGATCGCCCGCCGGGGCCGGCGTGCCTCGTGGACGGTCGTCGGCGACGTCGCCCAGGCCTCCTGGGCCGACGCCGACGAGGCGTCGCGGGCCCGCGACGAGGCCTATGGGAGCCAGGCCCGGCAGTCCTTCCACATGCGCACGAACTACCGCAATGCCCGCGAGATCTTCGACTACGCCCGCGAGGTGATCCTCCCGGCCGTCCCCGACGCGGACATCCCCGAGGCGGTGCGCGAGACCGGCGTGGTCCCGCTCGAGGTCACCTTCGGCGACGCCCTGGACACCTCCCGCCCGCCGGTGGGCGAGGTCGCCATCGAGGCCCTCGACGCCCTCGCGGCCGAGGTCGACGGCTCGATCGCGGTCATCGCCCCGCAGCGCCACCGGGAGGCCCTGCTGGACCTGGACGGCAGCCATGACGGCCGGGTCGTGCTCATCGACCCGCTCTCGACCAAGGGCCTGGAGTGGGACGGGACCCTCGTGGTCGACCCGGACGCGATCACGCAGGAGGCCCCCGGCGGCGCCCGGATCCTCTACGTCGTGCTCACCCGCGCCGCGCACCGGATGAGCGTGCTGCGACCGCTGGACTGACCCGAAGGGTCGGACACGACGGAGGGCCCCGGAGCACTGCTCCGGGGCCCCCTTCGTGGAGCGTCGGTCAGCCGCTCTTGCGGCGGAACATCTGCTGGGCACCACTGGTCTCGGCGCTGTGCGCGGCCTCGACCTTGCCGTGGGCGCCGTGGGGCGAGACATCAGCCCCGCCGTGCGACTGCTTCTTCTCCAGCGCCTCCCGGAACTTCGCCTTCACGTCCTCGGGTGCGCTCTTGTCGTCGCTCATCCGAATCTCCCTTCGTCGCCGTCCGGGACCGCAGCTGCGGCACCTCTGCCTCCACCCTTCCAGCGCGAAGGGGGCCCGGCAACGGAATTACGCCCGGCGCCCGGGCGCTCGGGTCAGGAGTCGAGCAGCGGGTGACGCTGGATGATCTCGTCGCGGCCGGGCCCGACGCCGATGGCCGAGATCCGGGCACCGATGAGCTCCTCGACGCGCAGCACGTAGGCCTGCGCGGCCTCCGGCAGCTCCTCGAAGGTCCGGCAGGCGCTGATGTCCTCCCACCAGCCGTCCAGGTACTCGTAGATCGGCTGCGCGTGGTGCACGTCGGTCTGGTTGGCCGGCATCTGCTCGACCCGCTCGCCGTCGATGTCGTAGGCGACGCAGACCGGCACCCGCTCCAGCCCGGTGAGCACGTCGAGCTTCGTGACGACGAAGTCGGTCACCCCGTTGACCCGGGTGGCGTACCGGCCCACGACGGCGTCGAGCCAGCCGGTGCGGCGCGGCCGCCCGGTCGTCGTGCCGTACTCGCCACCGGTCTTGCGCAGGAACTCGCCGTCGTCGTCGAAGAGCTCGGTCGGGAAGGGACCCTCGCCCACGCGCGTGGAGTATGCCTTGAGGATCGCGATGACCCGGGAGACGCGGGTCGGCGGGATGCCCGAGCCGGTGCACGCCCCGCCGGCGGTCGCCGAGGAGGAGGTGACGAAGGGGTAGGTGCCGTGGTCGACGTCGAGCAGGGTCGCCTGACCCGCCTCGAGGAGCACGTTGCGGCCGGCGTCGAGCGCCTGCTCGAGCTCGAGGCTGGTGTCGGCCACCATCGGACGCAGCCGGTCCGCGTAGGAGAGCAGCTCGGTCACGACCTCCTCCACGTCGGTGGCGCGGGTGTTGTAGACCTTGGCCAGCACCTGGTTCTTGAAGTCCAGGGCCGCCTCGACCTTCTGCCGCAGGATCCCCTCGTCGAAGATGTCCTGGACGCGGATGCCGACGCGGTTCATCTTGTCGGCGTAGGTCGGGCCGATCCCCCGGCCGGTGGTGCCGATCTTCCGTTTGCCGAGGAAGCGCTCGGTGACCTTGTCCAGCGTCCGGTTGTACGGCGGGATGAGGTGGGCGTTGGCGCTGATCCGCAGCTTGGAGGTGTCGATGCCGCGGGCCTGCAGCCCCTCGATCTCCTCGAAGAGCACCTCGAGATCGACGACGACGCCGTTGCCGATCACCGGGACGACGGTCGGGGTGAGGATGCCCGAGGGCAGCAGGTGCAGCGCGTACTTCTCCCCGTCGATGACCACCGTGTGGCCGGCGTTGTTGCCCCCGTTGAACTTCACGACGTAGTCGACGTCGCTGCCCATCAGATCGGTTGCCTTGCCCTTGCCCTCATCGCCCCACTGGGCGCCGATCAGCACGATCGCCGGCATGGCTCCTCCTCGCCCACGACGTGGGCCCTTGACGCTCTCGGCAGGGCAGCAGCCGCGGCCCGGCCGCGGCTGCTCACCCGGGGGGAGTCTACCGAGGGCTCCTCGCGAGCCAACCGTCGCGCTCGAGAGCCACCCCGAGCTGGAAGCGCGTGCTCACGCCGTACCGGTCCATGAGGCCCGCGACCCGCCGCCGGACCGTGCGCAGACCGATGCGCAGCGTGCGGGCGATGAGCTCGTCCTTCGCGCCGAGGGTCAGCAGTCGGATGAGCGCCGCGTCGGTGTCCTCGTCCGGCGCCTCCACCTCCGGCGCCACCGACCACATCGACTCGAACCACGCCGCGAAGCACCCGACGAGCGCCGTGTTGCGGATGAGCACATAGGGCCCCTCGGCGTTGCCCCACTCGGCGAGCGTGATCGCCGCTTCCTCCCCGAGCACGACGAACTCACTGCCCAGGTCGCGGGCCACCCGTTGCTGCTGCCCAGCGGCCCGGCGGGCGGCCAGGTCGGCCGCGGCGGCCTCGTCGGCGAGCACCTTCGGGTGCACCAGGGTCCGCTGCTGCTGTCCGGCCAGCGCCCGGTCGCGCTCGTGGCGGGAGTTGGCCTCCTCGGCCCCGGCCCCGACCTCGATGGCGGTCATCGCGTTGTCGACCCGCTCGACGGTCCCAGCGAGCCGGTCGATGATCGGGGCCGCGATCGCCTGGTCCAGCACCTGCACCCCGGGGTCGTCGCCGAGGTCGATGTTGTGCATCCGGGCACGCAGCGTGGTCAGGGCGTCGCCGATGTCGACGAGCTTCTCCCGCGCCTCGTCGACCCGCTTGGCGTCCTCGGCGAGATAGGCCTCGAGCCGCCGGATCGGGTCCTCGATCGAGGTGGGACGCACAGGCTCCACGGAAGTCATGTCGGCATCTTAGTGCCAGTGGCCACTTAATGCCGATATTCGGGTTGGTCGTGCGGCACAATGGTGCCCACGCGAAGGCGCCGTCCACGGGTATCAGGGGACTTTGGGGTTGCGGCGCCTCGCGCACTCTTTCCGGACATCTTGAGCGGGACACCGGAACGACGCGAAGGGCGTCACGACCACGGTCGTGACGCCCTTCGAGTGCGTACCGGCGTCAGCCGAGCAGCTCCTTGGCGGCGTCGGCCGAGGAGTCGATGAGGAGGTTGCGGCAACGCTCCTCCTCCTTGGTCTCCTCGATCTCGCCGGCGGCCTGGGACAGCGCCGCGAGGGCGCGGAGGAAGCCCCGGTTCGGCACGTGGCTCCACGGCACCGGGCCCTGGCCCTTCCATCCGGAGCCGCGCAGCGCGTCCAGGCCGCGGTGGTAGCCGGTGCGGGCGTAGGCGTAGGCCTCGATGGACCGTCCGCCGTCGAGCGCGGTCTCCGCGAGGACCGCCCACGGCAGCAAGGACGAAGGCAGGTCCGCCGCCACGCGGGCGGGGTCCTCGCCCCCTTCGATCCGGGCGGTCGCCGGGTCCTCGGGCAGCATGGTCTCGGGGATGTGCAGCAGGTTCTCCATCAGGCCTTCACCGAGGTCCCGGCCGAGCGGAGGTTCTCGCAGGCCTCGACGACGCGGGCGGCCATCGCGGCCTCGGCCTCCTTGCCCCAGGAGCGGGGGTCGTACTGCTTCTTGTTGCCGACGTCCCCGTCGATCTTCAGCACGCCGGTGTAGTTCTCCAGCATCCAGCCGGCGACCGGGCGGGTGAAGGCGTACTGGGTGTCGGTGTCGACGTTCATCTTCACCACGCCGTAGTCGACCGCGTCGGAGATCTCCTGCGGGGAGGAGCCGGAGCCACCGTGGAAGACCAGGTCCAACGGGCGCTCACCGTGGTCGGTGCCGTGCTTCTCGACGACGGCCTGCTGGCACTGCTCGAGGATCTCCGGCCGCAGCTTGACGTTGCCCGGCTTGTACACCCCGTGCACGTTGCCGAAGGTCAGCGCCGCCATGTAACGGCCCTTCTCGCCGAGCCCGAGCGCCTCGACCATGTCGAGGGTGTCGCCGGGGGTCGTGTAGAGCTTGTCGTTGATGTCGTTGGCGACACCGTCCTCCTCGCCGCCGACGACGCCGATCTCGACCTCGAGGATGATATCGGCGGCCGCCGCGAGCCCGAGCAGCTCCTCGGCGATCGCGAGGTTCTCGTGCAGCTCGACCGCGGAGCCGTCCCACATGTGGGACTGGAAGATCGGCAACCCGGTCTTGTCCCGACGCTCCTTGCTGGCCGCCAGCAGCGGGCGGACGAAGCCGTCCAGCTTGTCCTTGGGGCAGTGGTCGGTGTGCAGGGCGATGTTGACGTCGTAGTTCTTCGCGACCTGCTCGGCGTAGGCGGCGAGCGCGAGCGAGCCGGTGACCATGTCCTTGACCGTGGGGCCGGAGAGGTACTCGCTGCCGCCGGTGGAGACCTGCACGATCCCGTCGCTGCCGGCCTCGGCGAAGCCGCGGACCGCGGCGTTGAGCGTCTGGCTCGAAGTGACGTTGATCGCGGGGTAGGCGAAGGACCCGGCCTTCGCCCGGTCGAGCATGTCGCGATAGACGTCCGGAGTAGCGATGGGCATGGCGGCCTCCTGGCGTGCTGGGGTGGTCTTGTCGATGATCCTCGCAGATCAGCGGCTACCGGGGCCACGCGGCCGAAACCCTACGCGCGGGTACGACGACATGCTGCCAGCGCCATCCGGCGGCAGCCCCCGTCAGACCGGGGGTGTGCTCCCGGCCTCTTCGCCACCGTGTCGTCGTACCCGCGAGTCACTTGCCGGGAGCGGCGGGCGACGGGGTCAAGGTCGCCGGGACCGTCGTCGCCAGGCGCTCCAGTCCCAGCCGGGTGAGGATCGGCAGCGAGTCCGGCGAGCAGTCCACCCGGACGAAGGGGTATCCACGCTCGGCCGCGTAGCCGGCCCGCTGCGCGACCAGGGCGCGGTAGATCCCGCGCCGCCGCGCGGCGGGGTGGGTCATCCCGCCCCAGAAGGAGGCGAAGTCAGTGCCGGGCGAGTACCGCACCCAGGCGGCACAGACGACCTGCCCGGCCTCGACGGCCGGGGAGCCGGCTGCGCCCGTCATGGGTTCGGTCGCCTCCGCGACGAAGACGTCCACGGTCTCGGGACGCAGCCTCAGCTCGGTCCGCAGGTCCGCCGCGTGCCCGTCGCGCTGCCCCCACACCACCTCGGTCAGGTCATCGATCCCCGCGAAGGCCGCGTCGTCATCCACCTCGACCCGGCGCAGGGAGACCCCCTTCGCCTCGACCGGCTGGAGCAGGTCGGTCACCTCACCCAGCACGAGCGCCTCGTCGTCCCCGACGGTGAATCCGTGAGCACGCAACCGGTCGAGCAGGTCGGCGGGCTCGTCGTAGTCGTAGGTCTTCCACTCGAGCTCCTGCCCCCGCGAGGTGAAGAACTCCACCTGCCGGGTGATCCAGCGGTCCGGGTCCTCCCCCAGCCCGGCGGGGCTCTCGACCATGGCGAACTTCGTCGGGTCGCTCGACCACGTGCGCCGCAGCGGGCCGTCCGTGTCCTGGACCAGCCCCGGACGCGGCTCGTCCTCGCGACCGGTGAGCCGGATCTGGGCGTGGA
Organism: uncultured Janibacter sp.; assembly: GCA_964386935.1. Taxonomy (GTDB): domain Bacteria; phylum Actinomycetota; class Actinomycetes; order Actinomycetales; family Dermatophilaceae; genus Janibacter. The sequence goes on along the minus strand of CAYLUX010000036.1, from coordinate 10,416 downwards.
AGTCCTCGAGGATCGTCATGGACGCGTGCGCTGCCAGGCGATGATCCGGTCCAGCGCCTCGGCGACCGCGACCGGCCCCGCGGCGAGCGACAAACGCACGCAGCGCGACCCGGCGGCGGGGTCGAAGTCGCCCCCGGGCGTGATCGCGACGCCGGTCGCCTCCAGCAGCGCGGCCGCGTACTCACCGGAGTCGGCGAAGGGAGCCAGCGCCTCCCCGAGGTCCGCCCAGTAGTAGAAGGCCCCGTCCGCGGGTGCCGCGGCGCCCCACCCGAGCTCGGGCGCCCGCTCTAGGAGCACCTCCCGGGCCCGGGAGAACTCGACCAACGCCGCCTCGCACTCCGCGTAGGTCTCCTCGGAGAAGGCCGCGACCGCCGCCTCCTGGGCCGCGGCCGGCGGGCAGAGCGCGACGTTGCCGGCGAGCGCGTCGACCGCCGCACGCAGGTCCTGCGGCACGAGGAGCCAGCCCAGGCGCCACCCGGTCATCCCCCAGTACTTGCTGAAGGAGGACACGACGATCGCGTGCTCGTCGACCTCGCGAGCGCAGACCCCCTTCGCATCGGGGCCGTCGCCGTAGGTCACGCCGTGGTAGATCTCGTCGCTCACCAGCCGCACCCCGTGCGCGGAGCACCACGCGGCGATCGCGGTGAGCTCCTCGCGGTCGACCATCGTGCCGGTCGGGTTGGCCGGCGAGGCGAGGACCAGCCCGGCGAGCGGGGCCTGCGCGTGCGCAGCCTCGAGCTGGGCGACGGTGGGCTGGTAGCGCTCCTGCGGGCCGCACTCGATGTCGACCACCTCCACGCCCAGCGCCGCGAGGATGTTGCGGTAGGCCGGGTAGCCGGGCTGGGCCAGCGCGACCCGGTCCCCGTGGTCAAAGGCCGCGAGGAAGGCGAGCACGAAGCCCCCGGAGGAGCCGGTCGTCACCGCGACCTCCGCCGGGTCGAGGTCGAGGCCGTACCAGCGCGCGTAGTGCCCCGCGATCGCCCCGCGCAGCGCGGTGGTCCCGAGGGCCGGCGTGTACCCGAGCGGCCGACGCTCGGCGTGGATCCGCTCGGCGGCGGCGTGCACCCCCTTCGGCGCACCCTGGCTCGGCTCCCCGGCGCACAGCGAGATCACGTCGCAGCCCTCCGCCCGCATCTCGGCGACGCGGGCGAGGACGTCCATCACCTCGAAGGGGGCCACGGCGGAGCGCTGCGAGGGACCGAAGGGGGTGACCATGGCCCCATCCTCACACCGTGACCGTTTCTTTGGCGGCGTGTGTTCAGGACCACACCCGTGACGGAGTAGCGTTCGGCGGCGACCCACGAGGGAAAGGACCCGTCATGTCCGACATGACCTACCAGGGGATCGCGATCGGCGTGTACTTCGCGCTGATGCTCGCGATCGGCTACTTCGCCTACACCCGCACCCGCAACATCGACGGCTACATGCTCGCCGAGCGGGGTCTGCACCCGGCCGTGGCCGCCCTTTCGGCCAACGCCGCGGACATGTCCGGCTGGCTCCTCATGGGTCTGCCCGGCGCGATCTACGCCTCGGGCCTCATCGAGTCCTGGATCGCCATCGGGCTGACGATCGGCGCCTGGCTGAACTGGAAGTTCGTCGCCCCCCGGCTGCGGGCCTACACCGAGATCGCCGGCGACTCGATCACCATCCCGAGCTTCTTCGAGCGACGGCTGCGCGACCGAAGCCACCTGCTGCGGATCGTCGCCGCGCTGGTCATCCTCGTCTTCTTCACCTTCTACGTCTCCTCCGGGATGGTCGCCGCGGGCAAGTTCTTCCAGAGCTCCTTCGGCTGGACCTACCTGCACGGCGCGATGCTCGTCGCCGCGATCACGCTGATCTACACCCTCTTCGGCGGCTTCCTCGGGGCCACGCTCACCGACGTCGCCCAAGGCCTGCTGATGTTCGCCGCACTCGTGGCGGTGCCGATCGTCGCGGTCATCAAGATCGGCTCCCCCGGCGACATCGCCTCCCAGGCCCGCGAGGTCAACCCCGACGTCTTCAACCTCTTCGCGGGCGACGGCGGTGCCGGCCTGATCGCCCTAGGGATCATCTCGACCGCGGCCTGGGGTCTGGGCTACTTCGGCCAGCCGCACATCATCGTGCGCTTCATGGCGCTGCGCACGCCCGCCGACGCCCACTACGGCCGGATCGTCAGCACCACGTGGATGATCATCACCGCCCTCGGCACGATCCTCACGGCGCTCGTCGGCGTCGCGTACTTCGCGAACGACCCGGTCAAGGAGATCCACGACCCGGAGACGGTCTTCCTGCTGCTCTCCCAGATCTTCTTCCACCCGCTCGTCGCCGGCTTCGTGCTGGCGGCGGTGCTCGCCGCCGTCATGTCGACGATGTCCAGCCAGCTGATCGTCTGCTCCTCGGCCCTCGTCGAGGACCTGGTCAACATCGCCGGCCGCAAGGCCTCCGCCAAGGCGCTGCTGATGTACGGCCGACTCGCGGTGCTGGCCGTCGCCCTCGTGGGCTTCGTCCTCGCGCTGGACCCGGACTCGGCAATCCTGGAGCTCGTCGCCTTCGCGTGGGCGGGCTTCGGTGGCGCCTTCGGCCCGATCGTGCTCCTCTCGCTCTACTGGCGGAAGCTGACCGCGACCGGCGCCCTCGTCGGCATGATCGTCGGTGCCGTGACCGTCTTCGTCTGGGGCAATGTCGACGTGCTCACCTCGCACATGTACGAGATCGTCCCCGGCTTCATCATCAACTTCGTGGTCGCCGTGGTCGTCTCGAAGCTGTGGCCCGGCACCGCCGAGGGCGTCGACGAGGAGTTCGGCCGGATGCAGTCCGAGCTGCAGCGCAAGGACACCGTCCCGGCCGCCTGATCCACGCCCGTCAGGGGCGCTGCCCGAAGTGGTGCCGCCGCACCCACGCGTGCATCGCGATGGCTGCAGCAGCACCGGCATTCATCGACCGGGTGGACCCGAACTGGCTGATCCCGAGCACCACCTCGCACGCCGCCAGCATCTCCGCGGAGATCCCGGGGCCCTCCTGCCCGAAGACGAGGACGCAGTCCCGGGGCAGGTCGTGGGTCTCGAGCGGCACCGCACCGGGGACGTTGTCGATGCCCACGAGGCGAAGGGGGACACCCCCTTCGCCTCCGGCCCTCGCCCAGTCCACGAGGCCGGCGACGTCCCGGTGGTGGTGCTCGACCTGGTAGCGGTCGGTGACCATCGCGCCGCGACGGTTCCACCGGCGCCGGCCGACGATGTGGAAGGCCGCGGCGCCGAGGGCGTTGGCCGTGCGCACGACGGAGCCGATGTTGAAGTCGTGCTCCCAGTTCTCGATCGCCACGTGGAACCCGTGCCGCCGCGTCGCGAGGTCGGCGACGATCGCCTCGTGGCTCCAGTAGCGGTAGCGGTCCTCGACGTTGCGCCGGTCCCCTTCGCGCAGCAGGTCGGGGTCCAGCCGCGGGTCCCGCGGCCAGTCACCCCGCCACGGGCCGACGCCCTTTTCAGGCTCCTCGGAGGGACCACCCGTAGTCTTGTCGCGTGATCCAGGGGTGCCCACGAGCCCCCACGGTAGACGTCTCCGCCGCGGAAGGGCTGCATGAACACCATCGTCGAGTGGGTCCTGGACCTCATGGACCGCATCGGTGGACCCGGCATCGCCCTCGGCATCGCGCTGGAGAACCTCTTCCCCCCGATCCCCAGCGAGGTCATCCTGCCGCTGGCCGGCTTCACCGCCGCGCAGGGGCGCTACTCGATGCCCGAGGCGATCCTGTGGGCGACCCTCGGGTCGGTGCTCGGCGCCCTCGCGCTCTACGGGCTGGGCCGGGCTCTCGGGCTGCAGCGGCTGCGTCTCATCGCGCAGAAGATGCCGCTCGTGGACGTCGCCGACATCGACAAGTCCGATGCCTGGTTCCGGCGCCACGGCGGCAAGGCGGTCTTCTTCGGGCGCTTCATCCCCGGCATCCGCAGCCTGATCTCGATCCCAGCGGGGATCGACGGGATGTCGGTGGTGACCTTCCTCGCCCTGACGACTGCCGGCTCGCTGCTGTGGAACAGTCTCTTCGTCTGGCTCGGCTACCGGCTCGGTGCGCACTACCACCTCGTCGAGCAGTACATGGACCCGATCAGCAAGGTCGTCTACGCGCTCATCGTCCTGGTCGCCCTCGGGGTGCTGCTGTGGATGGTCCGACGCTCGCGGCGGCGCCGCCACGACCCCGACGACCGGCTGGACCTCGAGGCTCCCGGGGACTGACCGGTCCTCAGCGGCCGTGGCCGAGCACGATCGCCGCGAGCTGGGTGCGTGAGCGCACGTCCAGCTTGCGGTAGACCCGGGTGAGGGTCCCCTCGACGGTCTTGACGCTCAGGTGCAGCCGCTGCGAGATCTCGCGGTTGCTCGCCCCCTCCGCGACGAGCGAGCTCACCTGCTGCTCGGTGACGGTCAGCTCGGCGAGCGGGTCCTCGCCCTCGGTCTCCGTCTCCAGCGCATGCAGGGCGGCCCCGCCCGGGAAGCGCTCCCGCACCCACCCGGTCCACGGGTCTGCATGCAGCGGGCGGAGGACCTCCCGCGCCCGCGCGGCCACCTCCAGGCTGCGCCCGGTGCGGCGGGCGCGCCGCTCCACCTGCGCGAGGGTGACGAGGGAGCGTGCCTCCTCGACGGGCAGACGGTGCTCGTGGGCGCTCGCGGCCGACCGGTCGGCCAGCCCGCGTGCCCGGTCGAGATTGCCGCGGGCGGCTTCGATCTCGGCCTCCGCGCGATCGGCGGCCGCCTCGACGCCCGGTGCGCCGCGTCCGTCCTCGATCACCTCGCGCAGCTGCTCCAGCAGACCAACGGCCTCCTCCAGCGCCCCGGACAGGGCCAGCGCGGTGACCCCGTCGGCGTGCCAGCGAAGGGAGACCACGTCGCGGATCCCGCGCGCGGCCTCCATCCGGCGCAGCTCGCGGAAGCAGGCCACCGCGTCCTCGATCTCGTCCAGGTGCAGCTCGGCCAGGCCGAGCACGGCGAGGTGGCGGCGCAGGTAGCGCTCGTCGTCCTGGGCGCGGGCGAGCTGCACGCCCCGGGCGGAGATGGTCCGGGCCCGCTCGAAGGACCCACCGACGTTCTCCGCGATGGACTCCACGAACCAGGTCGTCGCGACGGGGGTGTCGAAGTGGCTCGCGGCCCGGGTCGCGCGGGCCGCGAGCTCCAGGGCCTCCCGGCCGCGTCCCTGGCGCGCGGCGATCTCGACGAGGCCGCGCAGCACGTGCACCGTGTCCAGCCCGGCATCCGCCCCGACGGTGGCGAGCATGTCGACGAACTCCTCGCGGGCGGTGGTGAGGTCGTCGGCCTCGAGGGCGAAGCGAGCGGCGATGTAGCGGGGGGAGATGTGCACCTGACCCGGACGCGGGCGGCCTTCCAGCTGCACCGCCCGCCGGATCAGGGCCCGCGGGTCGCCCTCGCCCCCGATCTGCGCGACGACGGCGGCGACGGTGAGCGCCTCGACCTGGATGTCGGTGCGCCCCATCTTCTCCGCGAGGACGATCGCGCTGTGGGCCAGGTCCCGCGCGGTGCGCACGTCGTCGTCGCCGAGGACGAGCCGGGCCCGCTGCAGGAGCACCTGGGCCTGCAGGGCGGGGTCCTCCCGGGCCTCGCGCAGCGCGGCCACGAGCACCTCGTCCGCCGGGGTCTCCGTGAGCTCGGAGAGCGCCAGCCGGGTCCGCACGAGGAGGCCGTGGTCGGTCAGCTCCCCGGTCGCCCGGGCAGCCCGGTGCAGCACCCGGAACTCCTTGCCGATGACCGCGTTCTCCAGGGAGCGGGTCAGCCACTCGTCCCGCTCCTGCGTGCCCCCGCCGGCCGCGAGCAGGTAGAGCTGGGCAGCCAGGTCGTGCTCGCCCCGGGCCGCGCACGTCTGCGCCGACTCCGCGAGGAGCTCCGGCGTGATGTCCTGGTCACCCGCGTGGGCGAGGTGCAGCCTGGCAAGCTCCTCCGACTCGGCGTGCTCGGCGAGCGCCCGGTGCATCCCGATGAGCTCGTCGCTGTCGAGGGACTCCGTGAGCACGTCCCCGAGGGCCCCCGGGGTCAGCCGGAGGTAGGTGTCCTCGGTGACGAGGAGGCCGAGGGCCTTCGCCACCCGGATGGATTCCGACGCGCTCTCCCCCTCGAGCCGGACGAGGGCCCGCGGGGTCGGCTGGTGCATCGCGGCCACGTGCTGCAGGGTCCGCAGGACCGCCGGTGCCACACCGTGCAGCCGGGAGCGGGCCACCGAGCGCACCTCCTGCTGTGAGTCCCCGTTCGGCGCCGATTCCGCGGCGGCGGCGATCTCGTGGGCCAGGCCCGGGTTCCCACCGGACTCGCGGTGGGCCCAGAGCGCGGTGTCCATCGGGTGGCCTGCCGCGGTGAGCATCTCGACGGTGTCCGCGCCGGTGAGCGGCGGCACGTCGAGGGTGAGCACCGGCAGGTCCCGGCTGCTGTCGGCGTCGGGGAGGCCGCCCCCTTCGTCCAGGTCCAGGGGACCGACGCCCACGAGGACACCGAGGGTCCCGGGACCGGTGACCCGGGCGGCCGCCGTGCGCATGGCGGCGAGGCTGAGGTCGTCGAGGTTCTGCACGTCGTCGATGACCACGGCGAAGGGGGAGCGCCCCGCCTCGAGCGTGATCAGCTCGGTGAGCGCATCGGCCAGCCGGTCCACGCGGTGGGCTCCCTGCGGGACCCGGTCGGGGTCCTGGAGCATCTCCCGCATCGGTGCCGGCAGCGCCTCCAGCGCGGAGCGCGAGAAGCGCGCGGCGAGTGTGCGCACCCCCTGGCCCTCGCTGCCGTGACTGGACAGGCGCACCGCGATCGGACGGGGCAGCGCCGCCGCGACGGCCTCCAGGACGGTCGTGCGCCCGATGCCGCGAGCGCCGCGGATGACGACGGTCTGCCCCTCGGACACCCTCGCGGTGATCGAGGCCACCATGCGGGCGCGCCCGAGAAGTGCGGTCTCACCGCCCCCCTCGTGGTGTGCCGCCAGGTTCACGTCTCCTCCTTCGGCCAGTCTGCACCCAACGTAACCCCCGAGGCTGGGCGCGCAAGGCCAGCCTGTCGGACGCTCACGTCACCGGGGCCGGAGGACCTCGAGGCCGAGGAAGGGTCGCAGCGCCTCCGGGACGCGCACGGACCCGTCGGCCTGCTGGTGGTTCTCGAGGAGGGCGACGATCGGCCGGGTGCTCGTGATGGCGGTGCCGTTGAGCGTGGCGACCGTGCGGGTGCCGCCCTCTCCCCGCTCGCGGATGTTCAGCCGGCGGGCCTGGAAGGTCGTGCAGTTGCTCGTCGAGGTCAGCTCCCGGTAGCTGCCCTGGGTGGGAACCCATGCCTCGCAGTCGTACTTGCGGCTGGCCGGGCCACCGAGATCACCGGCGGCGACGTCGATGACGCGGTAGGGCAGCTCGAGCGCGTCGAGGACCCGGCGCTCGATGCGCAGCAGCTTCTCGTGCTCGGCCTGGGCGTCCTCGGGCCGGCAGAAGACGAACATCTCGGTCTTCTGGAACTGGTGGACCCGGAAGATCCCGCGGGTGTCCTTGCCGTAGCTGCCGGCCTCGCGCCGGTAGCAGGTCGACGTCGCGGTGTAGCGCAGCGGCCCGTCGGTCAGGTCGAGGATCTCCTCGGCGTGGAAGCCGGCGAGCGCCACCTCGGAGGTGCCGGTGAGGTACAGGTCGTCGGCGGGCAGCTGGTAGACCTCGTCGTCGTGGGCGTCGAGGAAGCCCGCGCCGGCCATCGTCTCCGTACGCACGAGGTTGGGCACGACCAGTGGGGTGAAGCCCTCCTCGGCGGTGATCTGCTGGGCGAGGCCCATGAGCGCCCACTCCAGCCGCGCACCGATGCCCTTGAGGTAGTAGAAGCGGCTGCCGCTCACCTTGGCGCCGCGCTCCATGTCGATCGCCCCGAGCAGCTCCCCGAGCTCGAGGTGGTCCTTGGGCTCGAAGCCCTCCGCGGCGAAGTCTCGAGCGGTCCCGACCTCCTCGAGCAGGTCGAAGTCCTCCTCCCCACCCGCGGGCACACCGTCCTGGATGACGTTGCCGATGGCGCGAAGGGAGGTCTCCAGTGCGGCCTTGGCCTCCTCCGCGGCGGCGTCGAGCTCCTTGACCCGGGAGGACATCGCGGCGCCCTTGTCCCGCAGGGCGGTCGCCTCCGCCTCGAGCCCAGCCAGCACAGCGGCGTCCTCGCCGGCCTTCTCGGCCTTCTTCAGGCGCCCCATGACCGGGCCGAGCTCCTTGCTCGCGGCCTTCTGGTCGGCGCGCGCCGCCTCGAACTCCTTGATGGCGGAGCGGCGGCGCTCGTCGGCGCCGAGCACGGCGTCGACGAGGGCCTCGTCCTCACCGCGGGCACGCTGGCTGGCCCGGACGACGTCGGGCTGGTCACGCAGGAACTTCAGGTCGATCACCACCGCAGGATATCCACGCGACCGTGGGGTAACGTCTCGGCGTGTCTGACTGGAGCTTGCTGGCCCTCGTGATCGTCATCGGCCTTGCCCTCATCGCCGTGGTGATCGCCCTCGTCCTGGCCGGCCCCGGCCGCTCCCGACGTGACCAGGCCGCGCAGCGGCCCGACCGGGATTCCTTCCGCCGCAAGCGCTCCCAGCGCCGCCCCCGGCGCGCGGCGATCATCATCAACCCCTCGAAGTTCAAGGACCCGGCCGCGACGAAGGCCGAGCTGACCACGGCGAGCAAGGAGCTCGGCTGGCAGGAGCCGCTCTTCATCGAGACCACCATCGAGGACCCGGGCACCGGTCAGGCCCAGCGGGCCCTCGAGGAGGGCGTCGACGTCGTCTGCCCCCTCGGAGGCGACGGCACCATCCGGGCCGTGGCGGTGGCTCTCGCCCACACCCACACCCCGATGGGGCTCCTCCCCCGCGGCACCGGCAACCTGCTGGCGCGCAACCTGGACATCCCCTTCGGCGCGGACCTCGTCGCCGCGCTCAAGGTCGCCTACAACGGACGCAACAAGCCCATCGACGTCGCCTGGCTGGAGCTGGACCCGGTCGAGGAGGCCGACAGCGAGGACGTCGAGCAGGCCGGGGGCGAGGAGCCCGACGGCGGCGAGTCGGCGAAGTCCTCGCAGCATGCCGCCGCCGAGCGCCACCCCTTCCTCGTCATGGCGGGGATGGGCTTCGACGCCGAGATCATGAGCGGCACGAGCGAGGACTTCAAGGCGAAGGTCGGGTGGATCTCCTACTTCGTCACCGGCGCCCGCAAGCTCTTCATCAAGCGCTTCCGGGTCCGCCTCACCGTCGACGGCGAGAGCAAGTCGCCGGCCCGTGCCCGCTCGGTCATCTTCTGCAACTGCGGCACGCTGCAGGGCGGGATCCAGCTGGTGCCGAGCGCCCGGATCGACGACGGGCTGCTCGACGGCGTCGTCGTCGCCCCGAAGACCATCATCGGGTGGGGCTCGATCGCGGTGCGCGTCCTCGGCAGGTCCACCCGGAACGCGACCGAGCTGACCCGCAGCTCGGCCAGCGTCTACACCGCCGAGGTGGAGGCCCGCAGGCCCGTCCAGGTCGACGGGGACGTCATCGGTGAGGCCACGCGGGTGCGCGCCACCGTCGACGACCGGGCCCTCATCGTGCGGGTGGCCGGGACTCCCTGACCCACGTCACACCCTCCTCGATCAGCTCCTCCGGGGTCCGGCGCAGGTCCAGCACGACGCCGTCCTCGTCCTCGCCGAGCATCTCGAGGGTGTCGAACTGCGACTGCAGCAGCGACTCGGGCATGAAGTGCCCCCGCCGGTGCTCCATCCGCTCCGCGATGACACCGAAGGGCCCGTGGACGTGGACGAAGGCCACCCGCTGGTCGGTCTCGATGTCCAGGACCCCGTCCCGGAGCACGTCACGGTAGGAACGCTTCAGCGCCGAGCACGTGATGACGGTGTCCTCCCCCTTCGTGGCCTTGTCGGCCATCCACGCGGCGAGCGCCTCCAGCCAGGGCCAGCGGTCCTCGTCGGTCAGTGGGGTACCACCCTCCATCTTGTCGATGTTGGACTGCGGGTGGAACTCGTCGGCCTCGGCGAAGGTCCACCCGAGGCGCTCGGCCATGCCCTCGGCGACGGTCGACTTGCCGCTGCCGGAGACACCCATGACGACGATGTGCGTGCTCATCCCTGAACCCTAGAGCAGCCCCGCCCGGTCGATGAGGATGGCGAGCTCTGCCCGGGAGCCGACCTGCAACTTGGACTCGGCGCTGCGCAGGTGGGACTTGACCGTGGACTCGGACAGGTAGAGCTGCGCGGCCGCACCGGCCGTCGTGCCACCCGAGGCCAGGCGCACGCAGACCTCTCGCTCCCTGTCGCTGAGCGTGGCCACGAGTGCCTCCGCCTCCTCGCGTCGGCCGTCGGCACCGCCGGCGCGCACGTGGTCCACGACGTGTCCTGCCGACTGCGGGGAGAAGGGGGCGTGACCGGCTGCGGCGTCACGGATCGCCTGCCCGATGCCGGCCGGGTCCAGGTCGGACT
>CAYLUX010000035.1:14214-20326 GCA_964386935.1 uncultured Janibacter sp. | reverse complement strand
GCACCGCCGAGATCCAGAAGATGATCATCGGCAAGTCGATCCTCAAGGACTACCCCGTCAAGGGCTGACCGGCCGCGACCGCCTCGAAGGGGGCTGGCCCTCACCTACGTGGTGGGCCAGCCCCCTTCGGCCGTCCCGCCGGGGATGACGTCGCTCGGCTCGTAGGGACGCCGGGTGAAGACGAAGGTGCCGATGTCGAGGTGGCTCGGTTCTCCCTTCGCGTCACGCACCACGCGCAGCGTCTCGCCGCGGAAGTACCGGTTCAGCCCCACCCACGTGTCCTCACCCGTCGGGCGGAACCGGCTCGGCGGCATCATCCCCGAGACGGACTCGAGGCGGAGCCAGTCCCCGGGGAGCAGGTGCACGACCCCCTCCGAGGTGCCCCAGAACCACGAGCCGGTGAGGGCGAGCAGGTCGGCGCGAACCGACTCCTGGGCCACCCACGGCTCGGGCAGGACGGGCTCGCACTCCTCGAGCACGTCGAAGGGGTCCTCGACCTCGAAACCGTCGGCGGCGGTGGTGGCGTTGAGGACGGAGACGACGCCGGTCCGGGTCGTCCGGTCGACGCGCAGGCTCGCCTGGAAACCCGGCATCGACCCGCCGTGCCCGGCGAGCAGACGCCCCCGGTCACGCACGAGCTCGAAGCCCAGCCCGCGGACGCGTGACTCGTCGGGCCCGTCCATGACGGCGCTCGGCTCGCACATCTCCTCGAGCGTGTCGGGGGAGAGGACGTCGCCGCAGTCGCCGGCGACGAAGGCGGCCCAGCGACCGAGGTCCGGCACCGTCGACCACAGCTGGCCGGCCGGTCCCATGGCCCGGGTGTCCTGGACCGACTCCGGCAGCAGGACGTCGGCGTGCGGGTGGACCGCGTAGCCGGCGGCGAAGGGGGCCACCGGCGTGGCGCTCGTGCGGGTCATGCCGAGCGGAGCGAGGATCTCGTCGGTGACGACGGCGTGCCAGGGGCGATCGGTCAGGCGCTCGAGCAGCTCACCGAGCACGGCGAAGCCGAGGTTGGAGTAGTGGACGTACCTGCCGGCACGCTCCTGCACCGCGTCGGCCGCTGCCGCGTGCAGCCCGTCGCGGTCGGTTCCGGGGGCGCGCTCCCACCACGGGCCGGCCGGCTCGGCCGCGATGCCGCCGGTGTGCGTCAGCAGCTGGGCGATCGTGCGGTCGGCGAAGGGGGTCCCCGGCACGTGGTCACCGACCGGGTCGGTGAGGTGCAGCCGGCCGGCGTCGCGCAGCTGCATCAACGCGACCGCGACGAAGGTCTTGGTGATCGACCCGATCCGGTACTGCTGGTCGAGCGGGTCGACGCCCGCCGCGAAAGAGCCCCTGGCGCAGCTGTGCACCAGCTCGCCGTCACGGACGACTCCGGTGACGAGGGAGGGGACCCGTCCGCGCGCCTGCCGGATGGCGGTGATGCGGTCCAGTCGTCTGGTGGTCGTGGTGAGCAGCTGCGGACCGGTCATGTCCCGACACCTTGCCAGAGTCCCTTCGTCAGGGCTTTGGGTCGAGGACCCGATGAGGTGGGACAATGGGTGCATGAGCATGCAGCAGCCTGCGATGGCGGCCCGGATGCAGGGCCAGCTCCGCCTGCAGTACCCCATGAGCCTGGACGTGTACGACACCTACGCGGAGGCGCAGCGGGCGGTCGACTTCCTCGCGGACAACGAGTTCCCGGTGCACGACGTGATGATCGTCGGCACCGACCTGAAGCAGGTCGAGCGGGTCAGCGGACGCCTGACGACCGGGAAGGTGCTCGTCGGTGGCCTGCTCTCCGGCCTGTGGATCGGTGTCTTCGTCGGGTTGATCTTCGCGATGTTCGAAGGGGGCCAGAACCTCTTCGTGCGCGTCGGCTCCACCGTGCTCATCGGTGCCCTCTTCGGCCTCGTCTGGGCATGGCTGGGCTACAAGACGACCCGCGGCGAGCGGGACTTCACCTCCGTCAGCCAGGTGATCGCCTCGCGCTACGAGGTGCTCACCGAGCACAAGCACGTCGAGCGCGCGCGGGAGCTGCTCGCCGAGCTCGACCCGCTGCGCGCCGCACAGGAGCAGGTGCGCCGGGCGCAGGAGCGCGCCCGCGCCGCCTACGAGCGGGAGCAGCGCGAGCAGCAGGGCCGATCGCAGGGCTGACCGCGCTCGTCGGCCCGGGCTAGCCTCGGGGACGTGAGCACCGAGACCAGTCCCGAAGCCCTCGACGAGACCACCTTCGACGCCGTGCTGTGCGTCGTCGCGCACCCCGACGACATCGAGTACGGCATGGCCGCCGCAGTGGCGAAGTGGACGGCCGCCGGCAAGCGGGTCGACTACTACCTGCTGACCCGCGGCGAGGCGGGCATCGACGCCATGGACCCGGTCGACGCCGCGCCGGCCCGGGCGGACGAGGAGCGCGCCAGTGCCGCCGTCGTCGGCGTCGAGCGGGTCGAGTTCGGCGACCACCCCGACGGGACCATCGAGTACGGCGTGGCGCTGCGCCGGGACATCGCCGCCGCCATCCGCCGGAACCGTCCCGACCTGGTCATCACCCTGACCCACGAGGAGACCTTCGCCGGCGGCAACCTCAACCAGGCCGACCACCGGGCCGTCGGGCTCGCGACGCTCGACGCGACGGCCGACGCCGGCAACCGGTGGATCTTCCCCGAGCTCGTCGCGGACGGGCTCGAGCCGTGGAAGGTCTCCGGGGTGGGCGTCGCCAGCGGGTCGCGGGCCACGCACTACGTCGACGTCACCGGGCACCTCGACGACGCGGTCGCCTCGCTCGAGGAGCACCGGCAGTACAACGCCGCCCTCCCGGACTCCTTCCCGAAGCCGCCGGAGCTGCTGGAGAACATCCTCGGCGGGAGTGCGCGCGCCGTCGGCGACCCGGACGTGACGCACGCCCTGCTGCTGGAGTACTTCACCCGGTGAGGTGAGCGCGTCCCCCTTCGCGCCGGTCAGCTCTACCAGCCGGCGTAGAAGGGCGGCATCTGCGAGGCCTTGCCGGTGTAGACGGGGGTGCGCTTCTCGAGGAAGGAGGCCACCCCCTCCTTGCCGTCGCCGAGGCTCGCGTAGAAGATCGCGAGCGAGTCCACCCGGTGGGCGTCGACGGGGTGCTCCAGCCCGGCATTGCGGTACATCAGTTGCCGGGTGAGCGCGGTCGCGACGGGGGAACGGTTCTTCGTCCAGCGGTCGGCGAGGGCGAAGGCCGCCTCGAGCAGCTCGTCGGGCTCGTGGACCGAGCGCACCAGGCCGACCTCGAGGGCCCGCTCGGCGTCGATGATGTCGGCCGAGTAGACGAGGTCGAGCGCGTCGGGCATGCCGACGATGCGCGGGAGGAACCACGACGAGGTCGCCTCGGGTGTGATCCCGATGCGGCCGAAGACGAAGCCGATCCTCCCCTTCGTCGAGACGAGGCGGGCGTCCATCGGCAGGGTCATCGTCGCGCCGATGCCGACTGCGGCGCCGTTGATGGCGGCGATGACCGGCTTCCGGCAGGCGTGGATGGCCAGGGCCACCCGCCCGCCGGTGTCGCGCACCCGGGCCAGCCCGGGGTCGTCGAGGTCGGCCATGTCCTCCAGGGTCGGGGTGAGGGACTCGTCCAGGCCGAAGACATTCCCCTTCGCCGTCAGGTCCATCCCGGCGCAGAAGGCCTTGCCGGCGCCGGTGACGACGACGGCGCGCACGCCGTCGTCGTCGTTGACCTCCCGGAAGGTGGCCTCCAGCTCGTCGGCCATCTGCACGGTGAAGGAGTTCATTTCCTCCGGGCGGTCGAGCGTGACGAGGAGGATCCCCTCGTGCACGGTCAGGGAGAGGGTCTCCGGGTCGGTCCTCATGCGCTGGCCTCCAGCTGGGTGGTGCGGACGGGGCGGCTGATCTCCGCTGCTCAGCGGGGCATCAGCACCGTGTAGTCGAGGTCGAGCACGACCTCCGGGAGGTACTTGCCGTCCTCGCCCTTGTAGGGGAAGTCCGCGCACGGGGCGTCCTTGGTCGCCACGGTGCGCAGCCGCAGGGCGCCGACGTCGGTGCGGCCCGGCAGCTCGATCCGCTCGAGGACCTCGGACCAGGCGTAGACGGTGTCGCCGGCGAAGGTCGGGTTCGAGTGCGTGCCCGCGTTGATCGCCGCGACGAGCTGCCCGTTGGCCAGGCCGTTGAAGGACAGCGCCCGGGCGAGGCTGATGATGTGCCCGCCGTAGATGAGCCGGCGGCCGATCTTCGCCTGGCTCTGTGCGTGCTGGTTGAAGTGGACCTTCGCGGTGTTCTGGTAGAGCCGCGTGGCCAGCATGTGGTCCGACTCCTCGATCGTCATGCCGTCGACGTGGTCGATGCGCTCGCCAACCTCGTAGTCGCCCCAGAGGAAGGGGGAGCCGGCCAGCTCGACGTCGTACTCCCGACCGGTGAGGTCGAAGGGGACCACGAGGTCCTCTGCCGCAACGGCGCCCGGCAGGTCGGGGATGACCGTCTCGGGGGCGGGGGAGTCGGTGTCCTTCTTGTTGACCATGACCCAGCGGACGTAGTCCACGACCATCTCGCCGCGCTGGTTGACGCCGACGGAGTTGACGTAGACGACGCCGGTGCGGCCGTTGGAGTTCTGCTTCAGGCCGATGACGGTCGAGGTCGTGGTCACCGTGTCACCCACGTGCAGCGGGGCCCCGAAGCGACCACCTGCGTAGCCGA
The DNA here is from genome assembly GCA_964386935.1 of uncultured Janibacter sp. GTDB lineage: Bacteria > Actinomycetota > Actinomycetes > Actinomycetales > Dermatophilaceae > Janibacter. The sequence goes on along the minus strand of CAYLUX010000035.1, from coordinate 15,673 downwards.
GGTTGGCCACGGCGTTGAGCGAGATGTCCGGCACCGACTTGCCGAAGACGAGGTGGAAGGCGAGCAGGCTGTCGACCGGCATCCGCTCGAAGCCCATCGACTCGGCGAAGGTCGAGGCGCTCGTCGCCGCGAACCGCGAGCCGTACAGCCCGGTGTAGAGGGCGATGTCCCCGTCGGTCACCGTGCGCGGGGTGGCGTGGCGGATCTCCTGGCCGATCGAGAAGTCCTCGAAGTAGTTACCGGGGACGGTCTTGGTGGACATGCGGCGCCTTTCACTCGGGCGAAGGGGGTCGGGGCCATCCTCCCCCTTCGCCCCGCGGTGCGTTGTGCCGTCCGGGTGTTGACCCCGCCACATCAGGGTTCGGACAGGTCGGCCTCGATGAGTTCGACGAGCAGGTGTACCGCGGCCGCGACCTCGTCGTGCAGGCCGTCCCAGTGGTCCCCGACCTCTCCCCGGTAGGCGCGTGCGGCCGTCGTGACCAGCTGCCCCTCCGTCGGGGGCAGCTGCTCGGCCACCTCGAGGGCGGCGTCGTCCTTCGAGGCGATCCGGCCGGTGCGGACCGTCACCAGCATGCGAGCCAAGGTGAGCAGGACGTTGCGTTCGTCGCCGTACACGTCTGCAACGAGGTCGGGCAGCCCGTCGCGCACCCCACGACGGAGATCGGCCACGGGTACCTCGGGGAGGAGGCTCGCAGGATCCGGGCCGACCAGGCTGACCGCCGTCCGGGCCTGGGTGACCAGGACGGGCAGGTTCGGGTCCGGCTGGCGCTCCGGCGAGCGACCCGCCTCGTGGTCCTCGCGCAGCCACTCGCCGTAGAGGAAGTCGCGGACCGCCGGGTACCGCCATGGCGAGACGTCACCGAGCACGAGCGAGACCAGCTCCACGGGCCGGCCGGGACGCACGGTCGCTCGTCGGCCCGAGTGGCGCAGCAGCAGCTCGACGAGTGCCGTCCTCTCGGGCGCGGTCAGGGACCGGGCCGTGACGAGGAGCAGGTCGACATCGCTGTCCGGGCGCAGGCCGCCGGCGACGGACGACCCGGTGAGGTAGAGCCCGACCGGGTCACCGGGCGCGTGCTGTGCGACGTGTCCGAGGACTGCGTGGGCGGCGGGTTCCATCGGTGGGTCGAGCCGAATCACCACGGGCGGCCGAAGCGCGCCAGGCAGTGCCAGAGCCACTTGACGGCCTGTGGGTCGTGCGTGCCCGACCGCGAGGCCTCGGCCAACCGGGACGGGGTGATCACGCCACCCAGCTCCTGCGCGAGAGCCACCGGGACCTCGGAGCGGTAGTCAGCATCGATGTCGTCGGCGCTCACCCGGTAGCCCGGGTGCACCTCGACCGGACATCCCAGACGCGCCAGATCAGCCTCGTGGGCCTCGTGGTCCGAGGGGTCGATCACGAGGGCTTCGACATCGCGCACGAGATCCAGACCGCCGTGCACGTGGGCCTCGACGTAGTCGT
>CAYLUX010000035.1:0-14114 GCA_964386935.1 uncultured Janibacter sp. | reverse complement strand
CTCGGACAGCAAGGACGGGTCGAGGACCGCGGCGTCGGCCAGTCGGCACAGCTCCTCCAGGCTGTCCGGGCCACCGATCGTCCGGGGGTCGTAGACGCTGTCGGGCCAGCAGAAGGTCGCGCGCTCGGTCACCTCAGGACGCAGCCTGAGATACGCCGAGCCGAAGCGCGGCGCCGCTCCGTAGGGGTCCTCGCGCCTGTCCCACGCGCCGTACACCGGGCGCTCGTGTGCGGCTGCCTCGTCGTACCTGCCCGCGAAGAGCCTGCTCTCCCAACGCCACCGGGCGCCGCCGGGGTGCGCGGTCAGGGCACCGTTGGAGGTGCCGGTCTCCCACTGACTGCGGTAGGCACCGGTGCTCGCGATCGCCCCGAGCACCGTGCCGTCGCCGAAGGGCCACCCCGGGTGGAAGTGAAGGTCGACCCTCGCCGTCATGCAGCAGCAGCCCTCAGCGACCCTGGACGTCGGCGATCCAGGCCTCGACCTCGTCGGCGGTGTGCGGCCAGGCGCCGGAGAGGTTGCGGTAGCCGTCCTCGGTGACGACGACGTCGTCCTCGATCCGCACGCCGATGCCGCGCAGGTTCTCGGGGACCTTGAGGTCGTCGGCCTTGAAGTACAGCCCCGGCTCGACGGTGAGCACGGTGCCCGGCTTGAGCTCGGCGTCCATGTACTCCTCGCGGGTGGCGAGGGCGCAGTCGTGCACGTCGATGCCGAGGTGGTGGCTCGTGCCGTGGACCATCCAGCGGCGGTGGTACTGCCCGTGGTCCTTGTCGAGGGTGTCCTCGACCGAGACGCCCTCGGGCAGCAGGCCCCAGGCGTGCAGGTGCTCGGCGATGACGCGGATGGCGGCGGCGTGCACGTCGGAGAACTTCGCGCCCGGACGGATCGCGTCGAAGCCGGCCTGCTGGGCGGCGGCCACCGCGTCGTGGACCTGCCGCTGGGCCTCGGTGAAGGTGCCGTCGACCGGCAGCGTGCGGGTGATGTCGGCGGTGAAGAGGGAGTCCAGCTCCACGCCGGCGTCGAGGAGGATCAGGTCGCCCGGCTCGACGTCACCGGTGTTCTTGATCCAGTGCAGCGTGTTGGCGTGGTTGCCCGCGGCGCAGATGGAGTCGTAACCGACGCCGTTGCCCTGGTGGCGGGCGTGCCGGCCGAAGGTGCCCTCGACCCAGCGCTCGCCGCGGCCCCGCTCGGGCAGGGTCGGCAGGTCGCGGATGACGGCCTCGAAACCGACCCGGGTGGCGTCGACCGCCTCCTGGAGCTGCTCGATCTCCCAGTCGTCCTTGATCATCCGCAGGTGGGAGAGGTCGTGGGCCAGCTCGTCGTCGGCCTCCTGCAGGGTCGACTCCTCGGCGCCGGACTGGGTCCGGATGGTGTCCAGCCGGGCGGTGAGGTCGGCGTCGGCGTCGCGGACCATGCGCACGGTCACGTTGCCGGCGTCCTTGCCCACGGCGTCCTCGAACTGGTCGATGTGCCGGCCGGTCAGCCCGAGCTCGGACTCGATGTCCTCGATCGTCGGGCGCGCACCGACCCAGAACTCGCCGTAGCGGGGGCTCTCGAAGAACTCCTCGGAGTCACGGGGCGCGAGCGGGCGGAAGTAGAGCACCGCCTCGTGACCCGCCTGCTCCTCCGGCCCGCCGAGCGGCTCGAGGACGAGCACGGCGTCCGGCTCGCGGTCGGAGCCGAGCCCGGTCAGGTGGGCGAAGGCGGAGTGCGGCCGGAAGACGTAGTCGCAGTCGTTGCTGCGCACCTTCAGGCCGCCGGCGGGGACCACGAGGCGCTCGCCCTGGTGGTCGGCGGAGACCTTCGCGCGGCGGTCGGCGGCGCGGCGGGCGGCCTCGGTGAGCGCGGGGTGGTCGGTGGACCGCGGCGCCCAGTCCTCGGCGACGAAGGTCCGGAAGGCCTCGGTGACGGGACGCTTCCGGTTGTCGGCCTGCTTCTGTTCCTCACTCATGTGCCCATCGTCTCACCATGCGGCGTGGGCTTCCGTCGTGACGTCACTCGGCCAGAGCCGCGATCCGCTCATCGAGGTGGCGCCGCTGGGCGGGCGCTGTGGTGAGGCTGATCGCCCGCTGCCACGCCTCTCGTGCCTCGCCGCTGCGGCCGAGCAGGGCGAGCAGGTGTCCCCGGGCGGCCCACTCCGGCTGGAAGGCGGGGCGGACCGGCTCGAGTGCGTCGAGCAGGTCGAGCCCGGCCTGCGGGCCCGCGTCCTCCGCCGTGACGACCGCGTGCGAGACCCGCGCGCCGCGGCTGGGGGCGAGTGTCAGGAGCACCTCGTGGAGGCGACGCAGCGCGGACCAGTCGGTGCGACCGGTGCGACGACGAGCGCAGTGCACGGCCTGGATCGCGGCCTCGACCTGGAAGCGGCCCAGCTCGCCGAGGGCGTGACCGGCGCGCAGGTGCTCCTCGCCCCGCGCGATGAGGTCCGGATCCCACAGCCGGGGGTCCTGCTCGGCGAGGGGGACGAAGCCGTCCCGGCCTCCCCGGGCGGGCAGCCGCGAGGCGGAGAGGGCCACGAGGGCGGCGAGCCCGTGCGCCTCGGCGTCGCGCGGCGCGAGCTGGCTGAGCAGCTCCGACAGGTGCAGCGCCTCGCCGACGAGCTCGGAGCGCGGCTCGGGGTCGGACGCGGCCCACTCGATGGCGTGCACCCCGTGGACCGCCTCGCGGATCGCCGCCATCCGCTCGGGCAGCACGTCCGCCCCGGGCACCTCGACGGGGATGCCGGCCTCGCGGATGCGACGTTTGGCCCGCACGAGCCGCGAGGCCATGGTCGTCGTCGGGACGGACATCGCCCGGCCGACCTGCTCTGCGGTGCACCCGAGCACGGCGCTGAGCATGAGCGGGGTGCGCACGCCGGGGTCGATCGCGGGGTGTGCGCACGCGGCCATCAGTGCGAGGCGCTGGTCGGGCAGGGCGTCGGGGTCGACGTCCTCGAGCAGGGTGGGTGCGTGCCGGTCCGGCTCGAGCTCGACGGCGGTCCGGTGGGCGGCCGAGCGCCACCGGTCCCGTTGCCGGTTCCGGGCGACCGTGAGCAGCCAGGCCTCCGGCTTGTCGGGGATGCCGTCCTCCGGCCAACGGCGCAGCGCCCTCTCGAGGGCGTCGCCGAGTGCGTCCTCGGCGGCTGCGATGTCGCCGTCGGAGGCGGCGAGGAGGGCGACGAGCCGGCCGTAGCCGGTGCGGGCGACCTCGGCCGCCCGCACCGCCACGTCAGCCCGCGGGGACCCAGGTGCCATCGACGACGGAGACGGCGCTCGGCCGGACCTCGACGGTGCCGTAGGAGGTGACGGGGTGGCGCTCCGCCCAGGCCAGGGCGGCATCCAGGTCGGGCACGTCGAGGACGAAGACGCCGGCCAGTGCCTCCTTGGTGTCGGCGAAGGGCCCGTCCTGGATCTCGACCGAGCCGTGCCGGCGGGTCACCGTGGTGGTCGTGTCGGCGGGACGGAGCATCTCGGCCGCGACGAGCACCCCGGCCGCGTGCAGCGCGGCGGCGTAGTCGCCCATGAGGCCCTGCATCTCGGCCATCGCCTCCTGGGAGACCTGCCCCTCCTGGGGCTCGGGGGCGCTGATGACGAGTGTGTAACGCATGGTCGATCCTCTCGTTGTTGCGGTCACCTGTCGACCGCTGCACCCTGATGACGAACCGGGCCTGTTCGGATCGGCACCTGGGCGGAAACTTTTTTCTCCGCCGGCGAAGGGGGCCGCCCGCCCTGCCAATAAGTTCTACATTTGAACTGGCGCCACGACGTCGAAGTGTGGCATGTTGGAGGGTGACGAAGGGAGTCGACGATGACAGCTGCCCTGGTACTGGGCGGAGGAGGCGGGATCGGCGCGGCCGTGACCCGCCGACTCGCGAAGACGCACGACGTGACCATCACCCACCACGGCCACCCGGAGCGCGCGCAGGCGCTCGCTCAGGAGCTGAGCGGCGCGGGCCGCACCGTGACCGCGCTCGCGGCGGACGCCACCACGGAGCAGGGGGTCGTGGCGGCCTTCGACGCGGCCGAGCAGGCCGGCGACCTCACGGTCGTCGTCGACTGCGTCGGCGGCTGGGACTACCCGAAGGTGACCGAGCTGACCATGGAGCAGATCCAGGACTCGGTGAACCTCAACCTGGTCTCCGCGCTGCTCGTGCTGCGCGAGGCGGCCAAGCGGGTCAGCGACGGCGGCCGGATCGTCATGGTCTCCAGCGCCGCGGCCGCAGTGGCCCCGGCCCGGCAGAGCACCTACGCCGCCGCCAAGGCCGGCCTCGAGGCCGCCACCCGGGTGACCGCCAAGGAGGTCGCCAAGCGCGGCGTCACCGTCAACGCGGTGCGCCCCGGCTCGACCGACACCGAGTACATGCGCTCGATCACCGCTGACAAGGCGGTCGAGGCGATGGCCAAGAGCAACGCGATGAAGCGCCTCGGCACCCCCGAGGACATTGCCGGCGCCGTCATGATGCTCGTCGACGACGACGCGGGCTGGGTCACCGGCACTGTGCTCGACGCCACCGGGGGCCTCCAGTGACCGCCGGCGGGGTGCCCGCCCGGTCCGGGGTCGTCGGTGGGGGCCAGATGGGCGCGGGCGTCGTGCACGCCCTGCTGCTCGCCGGCTCCGAGGTCGTCGTGCTCGAGCGCGACGAGGAGAGCGCGCAGTCCGCGGTCGCGCGGGTGCAGCGTTCCTGCGACAAGAGCGTCGAGCGCGGCAAGCTCGACGACGCGGCAGAGCCGATGGGCCGCCTGACCGCGACCACGGACGCCGCGGACCTGGCCGAGTGCGGCCTTGTCGTCGAGGCCGTCCCCGAGAACGAGACCCTCAAGCGCGAGACCCTGCAGCGGGTCGAGGCCGTGATCGCCGCCGACGCGGCGCTGGCGAGCAACACCTCCTCCATCTCGCTGGATGCGCTGGCCACGAGCCTGGAGCACCCGGAGCGCTTCTTCGGCCTCCACTTCTTCAACCCGGTCCCGGCGAGCAAGCTCGTCGAGATCATCATCGCCGGGGGCACCGACGGCGCCTGGCGCGAGCGCGCGGTGCAGTGGGTGAGCGAGGGCCTGGGCAAGACCCCGGTCGTCGTCGCCGACTCGCCGGGCTTCGCGAGCAGCCGCCTCGGCGTCGCCCTCGGCCTCGAGGCCATCCGGATGCTCGAGTCCGGGGTCGCCTCTGCCGAGGACATCGACGCCGCGATGTCCCTCGGCTACGGCCACCCCATGGGACCGTTGAAGCTGACCGACCTGGTCGGTCTCGACACCCGACTGGGCATCGCCCGTTACCTCGAGCGCGAGCTCGGGCCGCGGTTCGCCCCGCCGCAGCTGCTGATCGACCTCGTCGAGCAGGGGCACCACGGCCGCAAGACCGGACGCGGCTTCTACGACTGGACCGCAGAGAAGTAGGAGAAGAGCACATGAGCGAGATCCTCGAGAGTTATGTCGCAGGCGCCTGGGCGAAGGGGACCGGCACCGGACGTGAGGTCCTGGACGCCGTCACCGGCGAACCCGTCACCCGCGTCTCCAGCGAGGGCATCGACATGGGCGAGGTGGTCCGCCACGCCCGCGAGGTGGGCGGACCCGCCCTTCGTGCCCTGACCTTCCCGGAGCGGGCCGCGGCGCTCAAGGCCGCCGCCGGCGCCGTCATGGAGCGCAAGGATGAGCTCTACGAGCTCTCCGCCCGCGCCGGCGCCACCGCCCGCGACTCCGGCGTCGACATCGACGGGGGAGCGGGGACCGCCTTCGTCTACTCCTCGCTCGGCAAGAAGGGTCTGCCCGACGGCAAGGTGATCGTCGAGGACGACTTCATCCAGCTCGGCAAGGAGGGCGTCTTCGGCGGCCGCCACGTGCTGACCACCCCGCACGGCGTCGCGCTGCAGATCAACGCCTTCAACTTCCCCGTCTGGGGGATGATGGAGAAGCTGGCGCCCGCCCTCCTCGCGGGTGTCCCGACGATCGTCAAGCCGGCGACCCCGACCGCCTACATCGCGGTCTCCGCCGCGCGGATCATGCTCGAGACCGGGGCGCTGCCCGAGGGCTCGCTGCAGGTGATCGCCGGCTCCATCCCGGGCCTGCTCGACCAGCTCGGCGGCCAGGACCACGTCGGCTTCACCGGCTCCGCCGACACCGCCGCCACCCTGCGCGGCCACGAGGCGGTCACCCGGCGATCGACGCACTTCAACGCCGAGGCCGACAGCCTCAACGCCTCCGTGCTCGGCCCCGACGCCGCGCCCGGGGAGCCGGAGTTCGACCTCTTCGTCAAGGGCCTCGTCACCGAGATGACGACCAAGGCCGGGCAGAAGTGCACCGCGATCCGCCGGGCCATCGTGCCGCAGGAGCGGATGGATGACGTCGCCCAGGCCGTCGAGGCCAAGCTCGCCGGTATCGGCGTCGGTGCTCCCGGCGCCGAGGGCGTGCGCATGGGTGCCCTCGTCGGCACCGAGCAGCGCGACGACGTGCGCGCCGCGGCGGCCCGGATCGCCGAGGCCGGGACCGTCGTGCACGGCGACCTGGACAAGGTCGAGGTCATCGGTGCCGACGCGGACAAGGGCGCCTTCATGTCGCCCTACCTCGTGCGCGTCGACGACTCCGACCGCGCCGAGCCGCACTCCGTCGAGGCCTTCGGCCCGGTGAGCGCCCTGATGCCCTACCGCGACGTCGACCACGCCGTCGAGCTGCTGGCCCGGGGCGAAGGGAGCCTCGCCGGCTCCGTCGTGTCCCACGACAGCGACTTCGTCACCGGCGTCATCGCCGGCGCCGCGCCGTACCACGGGCGCTTCCTCGTCCTGGACCGGGAGAGCGCCCCGGAGTCGACCGGGCACGGCATCCCCATGCCGCAGCTCGTCCACGGAGGCCCCGGCCGGGCCGGTGGTGGCCAGGAGGAGGGCGGCCTGCGCGCCGTCCACGCCCACATGCAGCGCACCGCGGTGCAGGGCAGCCCGGCCGTCCTCGACGGCCTCGGCTGACCCCCTTCGACCCAAATAGTCCACAAACTGTTGTCGTGACGTCGGGGCATGTGTAGTATATGAAGCAGCTTCCGCAACGTCGCGCAAGGAGAGATTCACAATGACGACGACCAACGACCGCATCGGATCCGCTCCGGACCCCTCCGGGCCCACCAGCCCGATCGACTACAGCCAGCGGATCCCGAACAACGTCAACCTCAACGAGAACCGGCGCCTCCAGCGCGCCCTCGAGGGATGGCAGCCGAAGTTCCTCGACTGGTGGAAGAACCTCGGCCCGCAGCTGCCCACCGAGGACGTCTACCTGCGCACCGCCGTGGCCGTCGGCCGCGACGGCTGGGCCCACTTCGAGCACGTGCCCATGGAGGAGTACCGCTGGGGCATCTTCCTCGCCGAGGGCGACGACGAGCGCGTGGTCAACTTCGGCAAGCACAAGGGTGAGCCGGCCTGGCAGGAGGTGCCGGGCGAGTACCGCGCGGACCTCATGCGCCTCATCGTCGTCCAGGGCGACACCGAGCCGGCCTCCGTCGAGCAGCAGCGCGTGCTGGCCAACACCGCGCCCTCGATCTACGACATGCGCAACCTCTTCCAGGTCAACGTCGAGGAGGGGCGCCACCTGTGGGCCATGGTCTACCTGCTGCACGCCTACTTCGGCCGCGAGGGCCGCGAGGAGGCCGAGCAGCTGCTGAAGCGCAACTCGGGTGACTACGACAACCCGCGCATCCTCGGTGCCTTCAACGAGGAGACCACCGACTGGCTGCAGTTCTTCATGTTCACCTACTTCACCGACCGTGACGGCAAGTACCAGCTGGGCACCCTCAAGGAGAGCGGCTTCGACCCGCTGGCCCGCACCTGCCAGTTCATGCTCAAGGAGGAGGCCCACCACATGTTCGTGGGCACCACCGGCGTGCAGCGCACGGTCGAGCGCACCGCCGAGGTCATGAAGGAGAACGGCGGCAAGGCCGGCTTCGAGGACGGGGTCATCCCGCTCGACGTCATCCAGAAGTACCTGAACTTCCAGTTCTCGGTCTCGATGGACCTCTTCGGCTCCGAGCAGTCGACCAACGCCGGCAACTACTACACCTCCGGTCTCAAGGGCCGCTGGCAGGAGACCCGGCGCAAGGACGACCACGTCCTGCTCGACGACGAGCGCGAGATGAACTACATCGAGGACGGCCAGATCAAGACCAAGACGGTCCCGATGATCTCCGCGCTCAACCTCGACCTGCGTGACGAGTACGTCGCCGACTGCGAGAACGGCGTGCGTCGCTGGAACCAGGCGCTCGAGGACGCCGGTCTCGAGGAGCGGCTCTACATCCCGCACGAGGGCTTCCACCGTCAGGTCGGCGTGTACGCCGGTCACCACGTGAGCCCCGAGGGCGAGGTCCTCGACGACGCGGCCTGGGAGGCCAAGGTCGGCGAGTGGCTGCCGAGCAAGGAGGACCGCGCCAAGGTCGCCGAGCTCATGGTGCCGGAGTACGAGTACGGCAAGTTCGCCGGCTGGATCGCACCGCCGCAGACCGGGATCAACGACAAGCCGGTGGAGTTCGACTACGTCCACCTCGCCGAAGAGGGTCTCGTATGAGCTCGCTGACCTGGGAGCGCGAGGAGCGGCCCGTCTGGGACGAGGCGAAGGCGAACATCGTCGCCTCCGTCCCGGAGGGAGCCCTGGCCTTCGATCACGCTGCCGGTGCGGACCTGCCCGGTGACTGGTTCGTGGCCAAGGACGGCGACACCGTCGTCGGCTTCGGGTCGCTGGACACCACGTGGGGCGGCGACGCCGAGATCACCCTCGTCGTCGACGGCTCGCGACACGGCACCGGCGTGGGGTCCTTCGTGATGGACCGCCTCGAGCAGGAGGCCGGCGCACGCGGGATCAACTACGTGTACAACACGGTCCGCGACACCCACCCCAAGCGTGACGAGGTCCACGACTGGCTCCTCGTGCGCGGCTACAAGGGCAACGAGTCCGACGCCTCACTGCGCAAGCGGGTCGGCGAGGAGCTGCCCGAGCCCACCGCGGGCTCGGCTCCGACCTCGATGCCCGAGGGCTCCCGCGCCTCCGGCCAGGAGGAGAGCGGGGACTACGTCGACGTGGAGTCGCACAAGTACTGAGTTCGTAGGTACGACACCGGACGGCCGGCGGGGACCACCCCGCCGGCCGTTCTGTGTGTCCGCGGGCCCGTGAGTCACGACGTGAGTCGAGCGCACGGCACGGACCGGTGGATGCGCCCGACTCAGGGAGCGAGGAACGAGCGACCAAGGGCGCGTCCATCGCGTTCGTGCCGGGAGCGGCCTACGCGCCCCGGGACCTGCAGCGCCCCTCGCGCCTCAGGCGTGCACGAAGGGTCGTCCTGGTGCATCTCGCGGCACTGGGGTGGGGGTTTCGGCCCGATCCACTACCTCTCGTGCACGGGTGCCGTCAGGAGCGCTCGCCGGCGCGGTGCTCCATGGCGTCCCAGGCGCGCTGGGCGCGGCGGTGCCAGCGGTCACGGCGGGAGTGGAAGAGGGTGGCGGCGGCGGGGCCCGGCCAGTCGCGGGGGAGGAGCTCCGCCGGCAGGTCCGGGTCGACGAAGGGGAAGCCGCGCCAGGACTGGATGAGCTCGACCTGGGCGACGAAGGCCTCCTCGTCGGTCTCCACCGTCCGCTCGACGAAGTCCTCCGTGAAGTCCAGGTACTGGTCGCGCACCTCGGCGAGGTCCCACGCGGCGTCGATGAGCGTGGCGGGGTCGGTGCCGGCGGCGCGGCGCCCAACCCACGCGAAGGCGCCCTCGGTCAGCCCGAGGTCGGCGAGGACCGTCTGGACCTCGTGCTCCTTGCCCGCGTCCGGGATGATCCACATGCCGGGGGTGGGGGTGCCGAGGCCGAGCCAGGTCAGGCGGGTGCGCAGCTTCTGCCGGGTGCTGCGCTGGGCCTCGGGCACGGCGGCGGCCACGACGAGCCACTGACCGTCCCAGGTGCGCTGCGAGCGAAGGAACCCGTAGATGCGCGAGGTGCCCTCGGTGAGGACCTCGCGCCCCTCCTCGGTCAGCTGCCACCGCACCCGGCGGCCGTGGCGCTCGGAGGCGAGCAGGCCGTGGCTGGCGGTGCGGGTGATCGTCTGTCGCGCGGACTTCTCCTCCACGCCCAGAGCTCCGAGCGCGGAGACCAGCGTGCCGGTCCAGGCCGCGCCGTCCCGGGGGTGCACGAACTCGCCGAGCATCGTCAGCAGCAGCGACCGGGCGCTGGCCGAGCCCGTCCGCGCGCCGGCGGCAGCCGGCCGGGTACCGGTCGTGGTCACGGGCCCTCCTTCGTCGTGTGGTCCGCCGGTCAGGTTCTCACGTGAGCGTGAGTGGTCGCGAACGTCGACGCGCGGCCTCGGACTTCCCTGACCAACCCCCAACCTACTACTAAACAAATTCGAGACGAGTCTTGACTGTAGAACAAAACCTGTCATTCTCATGGTTACCGACGACGGGGTCGGTGTGTGTTCTCCGTCGTCGTGTCCCACTCGAGCACTGACCCCTGGAGACCACCATGCGCCCTGTCCGCGCCGTCCCCCTCGCCGCCACCGTGGCCCTCGCCCTCACCGCCTGCGGTGGTTCCGCCCTCTCCGGCGAAGGGGGTGGCGACGGCGGCGACGACAAGGTCAAGATCGCCCTCCTCGTCCCCAAGTCCGGCGTCTACGCGCCGCTCGGCGAGGACATGGAGAACGGCTTCCGCCAGTACCTGAAGGAGAACGACGGCAAGCTCGGCGACAAGGACGTCGAGATCACCGTCGTCGACGAGGGTGCCGGCCCTGAGGACGGCGTGCCCGCCGGCAGCAAGCTCGCCTCCGACGAGTCGGTCGACGCCGTGGTCGGCGTCGTGAACTCCGCGGTCGCCCTCGGCCTCAAGGACGCCTTCGAGGAGGCGAAGAAGCCGCTGATCATCGCCAACGCCGGCGCCGACGACATCACCGGTGCCGAGTCCTCTGACTACATCTGGCGCACGAGCTTCTCCAACGACGAGGTCGGTGCCGCCATCGGCGCCCGCGTCGCGGAGGAGACCGACGGCGAGGTCTACCTCGTCGGCCCGGACTACGCGGCGGGCGATGAGTTCCTCGCCGGCTTCAAGAAGTCCTTCACCGAGGCCGGCGGCAAGATCGCCGGGACCCAGATGACCCCCTTCGGCTCCACGACGAACTTCCAGCCGTACCTGCAGAAGGTCCGCAACGCCGACCCGGCCGCCGTCTTCGCCTTCTACGCCGGCTCCGAGGCGGTCACCTTCGTCAAGCAGTACGACAAGCTCGGGATGCACGAGGACTACCCCTTCTACGCCACCGGCTTCGTCACCGAGGGTGGTGCGCTGGACGCCCAGGCCAAGGCGGCGAAGGGCATCTTCACCTCGCTGCACTACTCCTCCGAGATCGACTCGAAGGCCAACAAGGAGTTCGTGTCCGCCCACGAGAAGGCCTACGACGAGAAGCCGACCGTCTACGCGGTCCAGGCCTACGACGCCGGTGCCGTGCTCGACGACGCGCTGGAGGAGGGGACCGACGGCGAGTCGATCGTCAAGGGTCTCGAGGGCATCGACGAGGTCGACAGCCCGCGCGGCACCTGGTCCTTCTCCGACAAGCACGGCCCGGAGCAGACCTACTACCTGCGCGAGGTCGTCCAGAAGGACGGCGCCTGGGTCAACGACGTCAAGGACGAGCTGACCACTTCCGAGTCCTGATCCGCCCACCGATCCCCAGGAGGATCTCGTGACCGCACTCGCGGCCAGCTTCATCAGCGACAACGGGGTGACGATCGTCGACGGACTCGCCTTCGGGGTGCTGCTCTTCGTCATCGCCCTCGGGCTCTCGCTCGTCTTCGGCGTCATGGACGTCCTCAACCTCTCCCACGGCGCGCTCTACCTCGTCGGGGCCTACGTCGCCGTCGCCCTCGTCGGTGGCGGCGGCACGATGACCCTCGCGGTCTTCCTGGGGGCGGTGGTCCTCGCGGCCGTCGTCGGCGGCGCGGCCGGGTGGGGCCTCTCGGCGATGGTCCGCCCGGTCGCGGGGAGGGGCCACCTCGACCAGGCACTGCTCACCCTGGGTATCGCCCTCGTCGTCTCCGACCTGATCTCCATGCAGTTCGGCAACGACGTGCGCTCGATCTCCGAGCCGGCGGCCCTGAGCGGCAGCGTCTCCGTCTTCGGTCAGCCCTACCCCCTCTACCGACTCCTCGTCATCGGGGTGGGTGTCGTCCTCGCCGCCGCCGCGCTGTACGTCATCGAGCGCACCCGCGTCGGTTCGCTCGTGCGTGCCTCGGTCGTGGACCCGCAGATGGTGGGTGCCCTCGGGGTCGACACCAAGAAGCTCGTCACCGGCGTCTTCGCCGCCGGTGCCGCGCTCGCGGCCGTCGGCGGGGTCATCGGCGGGCCGATCCTCTCGGCCTACCCGGGGCTGGACAACCGGGTGCTCCTGCTCGGCCTCGTGGTCGTCGTCATCGGCGGCCTCGGCTCGGTCAGCGGCGCCCTCATCGGTGCCCTCGTCATCGGCCAGATCGAGACCCTCGGGGTGAGCCTGCTGCCCGAGCAGGCGCCCTTCCTCGTCTTCGGCGCCATGGGGCTCGTCCTGCTGCTGCGGCCCCAGGGCCTGCTCGGCAGGAAGGAGGCCGTGGCATGAGCAAGCACCGCTCCACGATCGCCGGGATCATCATCGTCCTGGCCCTCGTCGCCGTCCCGCTCGTCTTCTCCGCGGACATCGCCAACTCGCTCGGGCGGGTGCTCGCGATGGCCCTGCTCGCGGTGAGCCTGGACCTCCTCGTCGGGGTCTCGGGACTGCCGTCGCTGGGGCACGCCGCCCCCTTCGGCGTGGGCGCCTACGCGGCAGCGCTCTTCGCGCGGGACGTCGAGGCCTTCGCGCCGGGCCCGCTGCTGGCGGCCGTCGTCGCCGGCGGGGTCTTCGCCTTCGTCACCGGCATCATCATGGTGCGCACGAAGGGGACCTACTTCCTCATGCTCACCCTCGCCGTCGCCGAGCTGGCGCACGTCCTGGCCCAGCAGTGGGAGTCGCTGACCGGCGGCACGAACGGCCTCTATGGCATCCCCTCGATCACCCTCGTGCCGGGCGGGGAGCCGGTGACCGTCGCCGGGATCCGGTACTGGTGGCTGCTGCTCGTCTTCCTCGTCGGCTTCGCCGTCGTGTGGTGGACCGCGCGCTCGACCTTCGGTCGGAGCCTGCGGGGCCTGCGCGACAACGAGGAGCGGATGAGCTCGATCGGCTACAACACCTTCCGGCTGAAGCTGACCGTCTACTCCATCGCCGGTGCCGTCGGCGGTGCGGCCGGTGCGATGTGGGTGGCCCAGACGCGCTTCGTCTCGCCCTCCGACCTGGCCTTCGACGTCTCGGCCATGGCGCTGCTCGCGGTCGTCGTCGGTGGTCGCGGATCGCTCTGGGGCGCAGTCCTCGGCGCGGCCCTCGTCACGGTCATCCGGGACGACATCGGCGCCCTCCTCGGCGGCCGGGGTCCGCTGCTGCTCGGCATCGTCTTCATCGCCGTCGTCTACCTGCTGCCGCGTGGCTTCGCCGGGACCCCTTGGCGCCGCCTGCTGGACCGCGGCGCGAGGGAGGAAGTCGCATGACCACCGAGACCACCGTCCCGTCCCTCTCGCTGAGTGGGGTGACGAAGCGCTACGGCGCGTTGACCGCCGTCGACGACGTGACCTTCGAGGTGGCGAAGGGGGCCCGCCACGCCCTCATCGGCCCCAACGGAGCGGGCAAGTCCACGCTCTTCAACCTCGTCGCCGGCACCCTGCCGGTCACCTCGGGGGAGGTGCGCTTCGCCGGGACCGACGTCACCCGCCGCTCCGCCGCATGGCGGGCGCGAAGGGGGCTGGGCAAGACCTTCCAGCACAGCTCCCTCTTCCTCTCGATGAACCCGCTGGAGAACGTCGCGCTCGCGGCGCAGCGGGTCGCCGGCAAGGGCATGTCGCTTCGGACCTCCGCGGCGAAGGACCGCGAGGGCATCGACGACATCGCCCGGCAGTGCGTCGAGGACGTCGGCCTCACCGACCGCTCGCACATCGTCACCGGGGCACTCAGCCACGGTGAGCGGCGCCAGCTCGAGGTCGCGGTCGCGCTCGCGACCCGACCGAAGCTGCTGCTGCTCGACGAGCCCGCGGCCGGCATGTCGCCGGCGGAGAGCCACCGCTTCGCCGAGCTCGTGCAGTCCCTGCCCGAGGACCTCAC
>CAYLUX010000034.1:12639-20541 GCA_964386935.1 uncultured Janibacter sp. | reverse complement strand
GCTGCCCCTCCTCCCGGCTGCCCCTCCTCCGGGCGGTTCGAGGTTTGGGTGCTCGTCTATTCGGTCGCTGGGACCTCGACCGGAGATACCTCGAATCGTGGGAGCAGCCGTCGTCCACACCCCCTTCCCGCAGCAGGAGTTGTCCACCAACTGCTGCAGCGGGGCCCGGTGCGGCGCTGTCGGCACGAGGGTGAGCTCATGCCGAAGAAGGAGACGCCGCTCGAGCGACACCGGCGCGTGCTCGCCGCCTCGGAGGACACGGACCGCGTGCTCGACCACAGCCGGCTGCGGGCTCTGGATGTCGATCGCCACCAGGTGGCCCGTCAGGTCGCTGTGGGTCGGTGGGCCCGGCACGGGAAGTACACCCTGGCCATGCACAACGGTCTGCTCGGGCACGTCGCGCAGTGCTGGCGCGCGGTGTGGGAGGTCGGTGAGAACGTCACCCTCGTCGACGGCGTCAGCGCCCTGCAGCTCGCCGGGCTCAAGGGCTGGCACGAGGACGTCGTCCACGTCTCGCTGGTGCACCGACATGACCCCTCCTTCACGTCAGGGGTCAAGGTCCACAAGGTGATCCGTCGGGTCGAAGGGGAGTGCGCCGGGGCCGGGGTGCCGCGGACGAGGCCGCCGGTCGCCGCGATCCGGGCGGCCCACTGGGCAGTCAGCGACCGGGCGGCCGCGACGATCCTCGCCATGACGGTGCAGCAGCGGCTTGCGACCGGTGAACAGCTGGTCGAAGCACGGAAGCGGGTGAGGGGCCGGACGCGGCGGGCCTTCCTGCGGCAGATCGTCCAGGACATCGCGGACGGGGCACAGCCGCTGCACGAGCTGGATTTCGCCCAGGGATGTCGGGAGCGTGGCCTGCCCGAGCCGAGTCGCCAGGTGATGCGGGAGGGGCAGGACGGTCGGATCTACCTCGACGTGTACTTCGACGAGCACGGGCTCGTCGTCGAGATCGACGGTGCCGGCCACCTGTGGGCGCTCTCCGGGGTGGATGACGCCCTTCGCGCCAACGAAGTCGTCATCGACGGTGATCGGGTGCTGCGGATCAACGTCCTGGGGTGGCGCCTCGATCGGGAGGCCTACCTCGACCAGGTGAGCGCCGCCCTTCGCTCGGAGTGGGCGCAGGCCAACCTCGCGCGAGCCCGGTCAGCCAAACGATTCGAGGTCCAGACGCTCGAATAGTCGAGCGTCTGGACCTCGAATCGCAGGTCAGTCGGGGCGGGGGAGGACCCTCAGCCCATCCAGGTGTCCCACCCGTGGTGCAGGACGAGCCAGGCGATGAGCCCGTACCCCGCCTGGCCCGGGTGGGTGCCGTCGACGGAGGCCGCGATGTCGGACTCCCACTGCTCGTGCCCCGCGAGGGGGCTGAAGGTGTCCACGAAGGGCACCCCGCGACGGTCGCAGACGTCGCGCTGGGCGTCGACGACCTGGGCGATCGTCGCGTTCATCGCGGCGTCCGCACTCGGCGGGGGACCGACGACGAAGGTCGCCACGCCCTGCGAGGAGGCCTCGTCGAGGATGTTCGCGAGGTTGAGCCGGTGCCGCGCGATCGAGGTCCCCGCCGTCACGTCCGACTGCCCGACCTGCACGACGAGGCGACGCTCGGCGGCGCCCTCGAGCCGGCGCTTGCCCTCGACCTGCCACCGCTCGGCGACCCCACCGGAGGTCTCCCCGGGGATGCCGAGGTTGTAGTGCGTCAGCACGCCTTCGCCGATGGAGGTTCGGGCCATGACCCGACCCACCCAGCCGAGTGCCTTGGGGTCGCCGACGCCGGTGACGAAGGAGTCCCCGATGAAGACGATCGAGACGTCACGCCAACCGTGCTCGGTCGTGAAGGTCGCGCTCGGGGTGAACTCGTTGCCGGCTGCGTCGGTCATCTGGCCGCTCACGTCGGTGGTGCTCCTGAAGGTCGGCTGGGGTGCGAGGGACACCTCGACGTTACTCGTCGAGGTGTCCCTCGTCGTCACGGCATGCCGTCAGCGGTCGAAGGCGCGGGCGATCAGGTCCTTCTGCTCCACCGCGTGCTTCTTGGCCGTACCCGCGGACGGGGAGGCGCTGGGGACCCGGGCGACGCACCTCAGCGGGCGGGTCTCGCCGTGCTCCGCGAGGTCACCGGGCAGGTTGAGCGCGAGGAAGGGCCAGGCGCCCTGGTTCTCCGGCTCCTCCTGGACGATGAGGATCTCCGCATTGGGGTACTTCGCCAGCTCGGCGGCCAGCTCCTCGCCCGGCAGCGGGTAGAACCGCTCCATGCGCAGGATCGCCGTCTGCTGGTCCTCCCGGTTGCGCCGCTCCTCCTCGAGGTCGTAGACCACCTTGCCGGCGGCCACGATGACGCGGGTGACCTGGTCCCCCTTCGGCGCATCGGCGTCGTCGGGAAGGATCGGGCGGAAGCCGCCCTGCGTGAAGTCCTCCGGCTCACTCGACGCGGCCTTGAGGCGCAGCATCGACTTCGGGGTGAAGACGATGAGCGGACGCCGCGGCCGGTGGTAGGCCTGCCGACGCAGCAGGTGGAAGTAGCTCGCCGGCGTCGACGGGAAGGAGACGGTCATGTTCTTCTGCGCGCACAGCGCGAGGAAGCGCTCGATCCGCGCGGAGGAGTGGTCCGGCCCCTGGCCCTCGTAGCCGTGCGGCAGCAGCAGCACGACCGAGGAGTTCTGGCCCCACTTCTGCTCCGAGGAGGAGATGAATTCGTCGACGATCGTCATCGCGCCGTTGACGAAGTCACCGAACTGGGCCTCCCAGAGCACCAGCGCGTCCGGGCGCTCCACCGAGTACCCGTACTCGAAGCCCATCGCGGCGTACTCCGAGAGCAGCGAGTCATAGGTCCAGAAGCGGGCCTGGTTGCCGAGGTAGTTCAGCGGGGTCCACTCGTCGCCGTTGCTCTTGTCGATGAGGACCGCGTGCCGCTGGACGAAGGTGCCGCGGCGGGAGTCCTGACCGGTCAGGCGCACCGGCGTGCCGTCCATGAGCAGCGAGCCGAAGGCCAGCATCTCGCCGGTCGCCCAGTCGATGCCGCCCTCGTTGACCGAGGCGGCCCGCTTCTCCATCGCCTTCTGCAGCTTGGAGTGGACGGTGAAGCCGTGCGGCGGGCTGGTGAAGACGTCGCCGATGTGCTTCAGGTCGGTGCGGCTGATGCCGGTCTCGGTGGCCGAGCGGTTCGTCGCGTCGCTCGTCTGCGCGGCCGGTCGCTCCAGCCCGGCGTTGTCCGGCGCGTCCGAGCCGGTGTCGCCGCTGTCGCTGGTCGCGTCCGCGGGGGAGTGCCCGTTCTTGCGGGCCTCCTTGGTCTCGGTGAAGACCCGCTCCAGCTGCGCCTGGTAGTCCCGCAGCGCCTCGTCGGCCTCCTCGGGCGTGATGTCGTTACGGCCGATGAGGTTCTCGGTGTAGAGCTTGCGCACGCTGCGCTTGTTGTCGATGAGCTTGTACATCATCGGCTGCGTCATCGACGGGTCGTCGCCCTCGTTGTGGCCGCGACGGCGGTAGCAGACGACGTCGATGACGACGTCCTTGTGGAAGGTCTGGCGGAACTCGTAGGCCAGCTCGGCGACCCGCACGCAGGCCTCCGGGTCGTCCCCGTTGACGTGGAAGATCGGGGCCTGGATCATCCGCGCGACGTCCGTGGAGTAGACCGAGGAGCGACCGTAGGACGGTGCGGTGGTGAAGCCGATCTGGTTGTTCACGATGATGTGGATCGTCCCGCCGGTGCGGTAGCCGCGCAGCTGGCTCTGCTGCAGCGTCTCCGCGACGACGCCCTGGCCGGCGAAGGCCGCGTCACCGTGCATGAGCACCGGCAGCACCGGGAAGTCCTCGCCGCCGTGGTTGAGCCGGTCCTGCTTGGCGCGGGTGATGCCCTCGAGCACCGGGTTGACCGCCTCGAGGTGGCTCGGGTTGGCCGCGAGGTAGACCTTGGTCTTGTTGCCCCCTTCGGAGGTGAACTCGCCCTCGGTGCCGAGGTGGTACTTCACGTCACCGGAGCCCTGGACCGACTTCGGGTCCAGCTCGCCCTCGAACTCCCGGAAGATCTGGGCGTAGGACTTGCCGGCGAGGTTGGCCAGCACGTTCAGCCGGCCGCGGTGCGGCATACCGATGGTGACCTCGTCCATGTCGTCGTCCGCGGCACGGGACATCACCCGGTCCAGGACCGCGATGACGGACTCGCCGCCCTCGAGCGAGAAGCGCTTCTGCCCGACGAACTTCGTCTGCAGGAAGGTCTCGAAGGCCTCCGCGGCGTTGAGGCGGCGCAGGATGCGCAGCTGCTCGTCGCTCGTCGCCTTCTGGTAGCCGACCTCGACCCGCTTCTGCATCCACGCCCGCTGCTCGGGGTCCTGGATGTGCATGTACTCGATGCCGGTGGTGCGGCAGTAGGAGTCGCGCAGGATGCCGAGGATCTTGCGCAGCTTGAGGAAGGGCTCGCCGCCGAAACCACCGGTGGCGAAGCTGCGCTCGAGGTCCCACAGCGTGAGGCCGTGGGTCGAGACGTCGAGGTCCTTGTGCCGGCGCTGGCGGTACTCCAGCGGGTCGGTGTCGGCCATGAGGTGGCCCCGGACCCGGTAGGAGTGGATGAGCTCCTGGACGCGGGCGACCTTGTTGATGTCGTCGTCGTGGGAGGTCGAGATGTCGACCTCCCAGCGGATCGGCTCGTAGGGCAGCCGCAGGCTCTCGAAGATCTCGTCGTAGAAGCCGTTGGCGCCGAGGAGCAGCTCGTGCATCTGGCGCAGGAACTCACCGGAGACCGCACCCTGGATGACGCGGTGGTCGTAGGTGGAGGTCAGGGTGAGCAGCTTCGAGACCGCGTTGCGGTTGATCGAGTCGTTGCTCGCGCCCTGCCACTCGGCGGGGTAGTCCAGCGCACCGACGCCGATGATCGCGCTCTGGCCCTGCATCAGGCGGGGCATGGAGTGGACCGTGCCGATGCCGCCCGGGTTGGTCAGCGAGATCGTCGTGCCGGCGAAGTCGTCGACCGTCAGCTTGTTGTTGCGCGCCTTGCCGACGACCTCCTCGTAGGCCCGCCAGAAGGCGGTGAAGTCCATCGTGTCGGCGGGCTTGACGGCCGGGACCATCAGCTGGCGGGTGCCGTCGTCCTTCTGCAGGTCGATGGCGATGCCCAGACCGATGTGGGCCGGCTGCACGATGGCCGGCTTGCCCTTCTCGTTGGTCGTGTAGTGGACGTTCATCTCCGGCATCGCCCGGAGCGCCTTGACCATCGCGTAGCCGATGATGTGGGTGAAGGAGACCTTGCCACCGCGGCTGCGCTTGAGGTGGTTGTTGATGACGATGCGGTTGTCGATGAGCAGCTTCGCCGGGACGGCGCGCACCGAGGTCGCGGTCGGGACCTCGAGCGAGGCCTCCATGTTGGTCACGACCCGGGCAGCAGCACCGCGAAGGGGGCTCTGCACGTCCTCCGCGGGCGCCGGCTCCTCCTTCTCGGCCTTCTTCGGCTCCGCCTTCTTGGGCTCGGCCTTCTTCGGCTGGGCGGGCGCGGGCTCGGCCTTCTTCGGGGCGGCCTTGGTCTGCGGCTCGGACTTCTTGGGCTCGGCCTTGGCCTCCGGCTTCGGCGCGCTCACCTTCGCGGGCGTGGCCGGCGGCGCCGACGCGGCCTGCGTGCCGTTGTCACCGCTGGTCCCCGGGGTGTAGTTCTCGAAGAACTCCCACCATGCCTCGTCGACGTTGTTGCGGTCCTGCTTGTACTGCTCGTAGAGCTCGTCGACGAGCCATTCGTTGGGGCCGAAGTCGTTCAGGGACACGGAGCCTTCCTGGGGGTCAGGCACGGCGCATACGCCTCTTTCGTTGACGGTCGCTGCGGGGTCCGCACAGGCCGCGGACCTTCATCGGACAAGCCTAACGCGAGGACTGCGCACGCGTGTGCTCCGGTGCACACGCGTGGCGTGTGCACCGGAGCCCGGACGCGTCGTGCTGACGGCCCGCCGTCAGCTGATGTCGGCGCGCAGCGTGCGCAGCGACCCGATGCCCGCGAGCACGAGTGCATAGGCGGCCAGGACGAGCGCCCCGCCCCACCACTCCAGCTGTGGTCCGCTGCTGCCGCCCGCCACCCCGCTGACCATCGCCTGCGTGGCCGCCGAAGGGAGGAACTGGGTCACGTGCTCCGCGCCCCAGTCCCAGAAGCTGAGCGCGACCCCTGCGATCGGCTCGACGATCCACGCCACCCCGATCGAGATCAGCAGCGCGGCGACCTGGTTCGGGATGAGGATGCCCGCGCCGAGCCCGATGAGCGCCCACAGCCCGAGCACGAGCAGGCTCAGTGCCAGCGTGCGCGCGACCGAGGCGTCGGGGAAGACCTCCGCGCCGCGGGAGGAGAGCACCAGGGCCCCGACGCCGACCGACCCGATCAGGGAGACCACGCCGTAGAAGGCGCCGATGACGAGCAGCGAGATGACCTTCGCGCCCATGACGATGCCCCGCCGTGGTGTCGCGAGGAAGGTCGCGGTGATCGTCTTGTGCCGGTACTCGCTGCCGATCTGCATGACGCCGACGGCGAGGGTGAGCAGGTAGGAGATCTGCAGGCCGGCCGTGTACACGGTGTTGGCCATCTCCTCGGGGCTGCCCGCGAGCTGCTGCTCCGGCGGCACCCCCGTCTGGTCCATGGTCACGAGGAAGGCGAAGAGCGCCGCGAAGAGTGCGCTCACGACGAAGACGGCGATGGCCATGCCCCACCACAGCCGGGTCGTGAAGTACTTGCGCAGCTCGGATGTGATCGCGCCGCCCATCAGCGCTCCCCTTCGTCGCCGGCGGGGGCCGGTGTCGCGGCCTCGCCGAGGTTGCGGTTGGTGCCCTCCGTGAGGGTGAAGTAGAGCCCCTCGAGGTCGGTGCTCATCGAGCGCAGCTCGTGGACCGGCAGCTTGGCGCGAAGGGCGACGTCGCCCACCAGTCGCAGGTCGTCGGTCTCGGCGACGAGGCTGCCGTCCTCGCCGGGCTCGCTGGCCACGTCGGCGACGCGCAGCGCACCGGCGAGGGCGCTCGGGTCACTCGTGCGCACGAGTGCCCGCGGCGGGCCGTACAGCTCGGACATGCTCCCCTCGGAGACCAGCCGGCCGTTGTTGATGATGACGACCTCGTCGACGGTCTGCTCGACCTCCTGCAGCAGGTGGCTCGAGACGAGCACCGTGCGGCCCTCGTCGGCGAGGTGGCGCAGGAAGCCCCGCAGCCACCGGATGCCCTCGGGGTCCAGCCCGTTCGTCGGCTCGTCGAGGACGAGCAGCCGCGGGTCACCGAGCAGCGCCTGGGCCAGGCCGAGGCGCTGGCGCATCCCCATGCTGTAGCCGCCGGCCCGCTTGCGTGCGGCGGCCGCGATCCCGGTCAGCTCCAGCAGCTCGTCGCAGCGCGAGCTCGGGATGCCGCTCGTGGCCGCGAGCACCCGCAGATGGTCCCGGCCGGTGCGGCCCGGGTGGAAGTTCGTCGCCTCGAGCGCCGACCCGACGACGCCCAGCGGCCGCTCGACGTGCCGGTAGTCCTGACCATCGATCGTCGCGGTTCCCGAGGTCGCCGAGACGAGCCCGAGCAGCATCCGCAGTGTCGTCGTCTTGCCCGCGCCGTTCGGCCCGAGGAAGCCGGTGATCCGTCCCGGGTCGACGGTGAAGCTCAGGTCGTCGACGGCGGTGAAGTTGCCGAAGCGCTTGGTCAGGCCCTGCACCTCGACGCGTGCCCCTGCCCTTGTCATGCGCACATCCCCTCATTCGTGGTTGTCGGCGCCATCCTCGCAGGCAGGCTCCGCCCCGCAGATCAGCCCGTGGTCGGAAATCGGTGTCCGACTACGGGTGGAGGGCCTCCGCGCCCGTAGACTCTCCCCACCATGACCACCGGTCTACTCCTGCTCCTCGCCGTCCTGCTGACCTTGGGCACCGCGCTCTTCGTCGCTGCCGAGTTCTCCCTCGTCGCCCTCGACCGGCC
>CAYLUX010000034.1:10212-12539 GCA_964386935.1 uncultured Janibacter sp. | reverse complement strand
CTCTTCGTCGCTGCCGAGTTCTCCCTCGTCGCCCTCGACCGGCCCACGGTGCAGCGGGCCGTCGACGACGGCGACGGCGCCGCCAGGCCGGTGCTCGCCTCCCTTCGCAGCCTCTCGACGCTGCTCTCCGCCTGCCAGGTGGGGATCACGGTGACCACGCTGGCCCTCGGTTTCATCGCGAGCCCCGCGGTCGGTGACCTCATCGAGCCGCTCTTCACCGCGACCGGGCTGCCCCTCGGCGTCGCCCGCTCCCTCGCCGACGGCATCGCGCTGATCATCGCGACCGCCTTCTCGATGATCCTCGGCGAGATGGTCCCCAAGACCCTCGCGGTCTCCGCGCCGCTCGGGGTCGGCAAGCTCGTCGCCACCCCGATGCGGGTCATCGGGGTGCTCTTCCGGCCGTTCATCGTCGTGCTCAACGGGTCGGCGAACTGGGCGCTGCGCCGCATGGGTGTCGAGCCGCAGGAGGAGCTGTCCGCCGCCCGCAGCCCCGCCGAGCTCGCCTCGCTCGTGCGGACCTCCGTCGAGGCGGGGACGCTGGACTCCGACACCGGTCGGCTCGTCGCACGGACCCTCGGCTTCGGGGAGCAGACGGCGGCCGACGTGATGACCCCGCGCAACCGGGCGACCGCGATCGAGCGCACCGCGACCGCGGAGGACCTCGTCGACCTCGCCCGGAGCACCGGGCACTCGCGCTTCCCCGTCACCGGCGGCGACTGGGACGACATCGACGGCATGGTCCACGTCAAGAAGGGCATCGCCGTCCCGCACGAGCGCCGCCCCGACGTGCCCATCTCGGCGCTGATGATCGACCCCGTCGTCGTCCCCGAGACGCTGCGCCTGGACCCGCTGCTGCTGCAGCTGCGCGACGCCGGGCTGCAGATGGGGGTCGTCGTCGACGAGTACGGCGGCACCGCCGGGCTCGTCACGCTCGAGGACCTCGTCGAGGAGATCGTCGGCGAGGTGCACGACGAGCACGACGCCGCCGAGACCACCGGGCGGGCGATCGGCGACGGCTCCTGGACGGTGCCCGGCCTGTGGCGCCCGGACGAGGTCCGTGACCGGGTCGGCGCGGACGTGCCGGAGGGCTCCGCCTACGAGACCGTCGGCGGCTGGGTGATGAGCCGGCTGGGCCGGGTGCCCGAGGTCGGCGACGTCGTCGACGTCGAGGAGTGGGAGGTCCACGTCGCGGCCATGGAGGGCCGCCGGGTGGACCGGGTGCGCTTCGTCCCGAGACCGCAGCCCGAGGACGACGGCGGTGCCCCGGGGAGCGACGAAGGCGCGAAGGGGGGTGATGCGGAGTGACCGCCGCGATCGTCACCGTGATCCTGCTGCTGGCCAACGCCTTCTTCGTCGGGGGTGAGTTCGCCTCCATGTCGGCGCGCCGCAGCCAGCTC
This sequence comes from uncultured Janibacter sp., assembly GCA_964386935.1. Taxonomy (GTDB): domain Bacteria; phylum Actinomycetota; class Actinomycetes; order Actinomycetales; family Dermatophilaceae; genus Janibacter. Next base: position 11,142 of record CAYLUX010000034.1, on the reverse strand, counting down.
GAACCGCTCGCTGATGCCGGCGACAAGCGCGCGGCCGTCGCCGTCGAGGCGCTGCAGCACACCGGCGTCATCCTCGCCACCTGCCAGCTCGGCATCACGATCTGCTCGGTGCTGCTCGGTGCGATCTCCGAGGCGGCGCTGCACCACGCGCTGCACCCGCTCATGGAGCGCATCGGCGTGCCCGACGCGGCGACCAGCACCCTCTCGCTCGTGCTCGCGATCCTCATCGTGGTCTACCTGCACGTCGTCATCGGCGAGATGATCCCGAAGAACCTCGCCATCGCCGGTCCGGAGAAGGCCGCGACCTGGCTGGTGCCCCCGCTCATGCGGGTCATGCACATCGCTAAGCCGATCATCCTGGCGATGGACTGGGTCTCGAAGGCCTTCGTGCGGGCGATGGGGATCGAGCCGAAGGACGAGGTGGGCGCGGCCTTCACTGCCGAGGAGGTGCAGCAGATCGTCACCGAGTCCCACAGGGAAGGGCTCGTCGCGGCCGACCGGTACGGCCTCGTCGACGCGGCGCTGGAGTTCTCGGACAAGAACGCCCGCGACGTCGGGGTGCCGCTGGATGAGCTGATCACCGTCCCGCGCAGCTCCACCCCCGACGACATCGAGCGGCTCGTCGCCAAGTACGGCTTCTCGCGCTACCCGACGGTCGACGGCGCCGGCGAGCTTGCCGGGTACCTGCACCTGAAGGACGTGCTCTACGCCGACGCCGCCCAGCGCAGCCAACCGGTGCCCCGCAAGCGACTGCGGCGCATGGCCACTGTCAAGCCGGCCGACGAGGTCGAGGACGTGCTGCGCACGATGCAGCGCACCGGCACCCACCTCGCCCGGGTCGTCGACGACGCCGGCACGGTCATCGGTGTCGTCTTCCTCGAGGACGTCATCGAGGAGCTCGTCGGTGAGGTGACCGACTCCACCCAGCGG
>CAYLUX010000034.1:0-10112 GCA_964386935.1 uncultured Janibacter sp. | reverse complement strand
CCCTACGTGGCCTACGAAGGGGGTGCCGGAGCCTTCCTGATCCCGTACCTGGTGGCGCTGCTCTTCGCGGGCATCCCGCTGCTGTACTTCCTGTACTCGATCGGGCACCGCAACCGCGGGTCGGCGCCGCTCTCGCTGCGCCGCTTCTCGAAGGGGGCCGAGTGGATCGGCTGGTGGATGGTGCTGGTGGCGGTGGTCATCGGCGTGTACTACGCGGCGATCATCGCTTGGGCCATCAAGTACACCTTCCTCTCCTTCAACCAGGGCTGGGGTGATGACCCTGAGGCCTACCTGAACGTCGACTTCCTGCAGGTCGCGAAGGACCCCGGTCCGACGATGGACTTCGTGCCGCAGGTGCTGCTGCTGATGATCGTCGTCTGGGCCGTGACCATCGGCGTGCTCGCCATGGGCATCCAGAACGGCATCGGACGCACCGCCGTCATCTTCATCCCGATCCTCGTCGTGGCCTTCGCGCTGCTGGTGATCTACTCGCTCACCCTCGACGGGGCCGGCGCCGGTCTGGACGCCTTCTTCACCCCCGACTGGGGCGCACTGAAGGACAGCGGCGTGTGGATCTCGGCCGTGGGGCAGATCTTCTTCAGCCTCTCGATCGGCTTCGGGATCATGATCACCTACGCCAGCTACTGCCCGCCGAAGACCGACATGACCGGCTCCGGTGCGGTCGTGGCCTTCTCCAACTCCGGCTTCGAGCTGCTCGCCGGCATCGGTGTCTTCGCGACGCTGGGCTTCATCGCGCAGGCGGCCGGCAAGGAGATCGGCGAGGTCGTCGCGAGCGGCATCGGGCTGGCCTTCGTGGCCTTCCCGACGATCATCAACGAGGCTCCCGGCGGCGCCTTCATCGGCGTGCTCTTCTTCGCCTCGCTCGTGCTCGCCGGACTGACCTCGCTCATCTCGATCATCGAGGTCATCATCGGTGCCGTGCGGGACAAGGTCGGGATCTCCCGGATGGCCGCCACCTTCGTCGTCGGCCTGCCGATGGCGATCGTGAGCATCCTGATGTTCTCGACCACCGGCGGGCTGTACCTGCTGGACACCATGGACGCCTTCGTGAACTCCTTCGGCATCGTCGGCGCCTCGATCGTCGTCATGGTGGCGCTGAGCTGGGTCTTCCGGAAGCTGCCGGTGATGCAGAGCCACATGAACACCTACGGCACGGTCAAGCTGCTGCTGTGGTGGAAGGCGCTGGTCGCCGTGGTGATCCCGCTGGCGCTCGCGTACATGCTCTACGAGGAGCTGCAGACCAAGATCGCCGAACCCTACGGCGGCTACCCGGACTCGCTGATCAACGTCTTCGGCTGGGGCATGGCGGCCGCGCTGCCGATCATCGCGATCCTGCTGTCCTTCCTGCCGTGGCGGGGTGACACGAAGCTGGACGATCCGGGTGACCTGTATGTCCGGGAGGAAGCGCTCGTCGATGGAGGTGAGCAGGCATGAGTGCAGCAGCGATCATCATGATGATCATCTCGATCCTCATCATCTGGGGCGGGCTCGCGCTGGCCATCTGGAACCTCAGCGTGCACGGCACCGTCGACGAGGACGACGCCCTCGTCGTCCAGGCGCACCGCAACCCCTAGGGGAGTGACGACGAGAGGGCGGACCCGTGATCGGGTCCGCCCTTTCGTCTGTTCGGCCGGGATGGCGTGCACGGAAGGTAGTGAAAACCGGGGTTACTCGTGAGTTAGTGACGCGAGATGCACCAGGACGACCTCTTGTGCACGGGGTGCTCGCACGACGAAGGGCGGACCCTGAGGCCCGCCCTTCGCTCGGATTTCGGCGCCCCCGGCAGGATTCGAACCTGCGGCCCCTGGTACCGGAAACCAGTGCTCTATCCCCTGAGCTACGGAGGCTGGATGTGAATGCCGGATGAGGTTAGCACCGGCGGGCGCCGTCCCGAGAATCGGGCGCGGTCCGAGGAGAGGGCCGCAGCGACCTAGACTGGCCGATCGTGACCCCCGATGAGCTCTCCCACGCGATCCGTGACGCCCTGACCGCCGCCGTCGAGGCCGGCGACCTGAGTGTCGAGGTGCCTGCCGAGATCCGCGTCGAGCGACCGAAGGGCAAGGGGCACGGCGACTGGACGAGCAACATCGCGATGCAGCTGGCGAAGCCCGCCGGCATGAAGCCGCGCGACCTCGCCGACCTCCTCGCCCGCCGGCTCGAGGCGAGCGAGGGCATCGCCTCGGTCGAGGTCGCCGGCCCGGGCTTCCTCAACGTCACTCTCGAGGCCGCCTCCGCTGGCGAGCTTGCCCGCACCATCGTCGAGGCGGGAGCCGCATACGGCCGCAACGACAGCCTCGCCGGGCACACCGTCAACGTCGAGTTCGTCTCGGCCAACCCCACCGGTCCGCTCCACATCGGCCACACCCGCTGGGCCGCACTCGGCGACTCCATGCGCCGCCTGCTCGCGGCCTCCGGCGCCGACGTCACCGCCGAGTACTACATCAACGACGCCGGCGCGCAGATGGACAACTTCGCCGCCTCCGTCCTGGCCCGAGCGAAGGGGGAGTCCACCCCCGAGGGCGGCTACCCCGGCGCCTACATCGACGACCTGGCGCAGACCGCGCTGAGCGCCCGCCCCGACCTGCTCGACCTGCCCGAGGAGGAGGCGCTCGCCGAGGCCCGCGCCCTCGCCTACGCGGCGCAGCTGGAGGACATCAAGGCCACCCTCGCCGACTTCGGCGTGCACTTCGACGTGTGGTTCTCCGAGAAGTCGCTGCACGACGGGGGAGCGGTCGAGGGCGCGATCACCCGGCTGCGCGAGCAGGGCCACGTCGAGGACCGCGACGGCGCGGTGTGGCTGCGCACCACCGAGTTCGGCGACGACAAGGACCGAGTGCTCGTGCGGACCGACGGCGTGCCGACCTACTTCGCCGCCGACGCCGCCTACTACCTGAGCAAGAAGGACCGCGGCTTCCCCGAGAAGCTCTACCTCCTCGGTGCCGACCACCACGGCTACGTCGCCCGCCTCAAGGCCATCGCGGCCTGCGCGGGCGACGACCCGCAGCGCAACATCGAGATCAAGATCGGCCAGCTGGTCAACCTCGACGGCGCGAAGCTGTCCAAGCGCGCCGGCAACATCATCGAGCTGCGCGACCTCATCTCCTGGATCGGCTCGGACGCCGTGCGCTACTCCCTCGGCCGCTACCCGGCCGACTCCCCCTTGAGCCTGGACGGGGAGGAGCTGCGCAAGCAGACCAACGACAACCCGGTCTTCTACGTCCAGTACGCCCACGCGCGCACCTCCAACGTCGCCCGGCTCGCCGCTGAGGACGGCCTGACCCGCGAGAGCGGCTTCGACCCCTCGCTGCTCACCGACCCGACCGAGGCGACCCTGCTCGCGGCGCTGGGTGATTTCCCCCGCGTCGTCGCCCAGGGCGCCGAGCTGCGCGAGCCGCACCGTGTCGCGCGCTACCTCGAGGGCCTCGCCACCCACTTCCACAAGTGGTACGACACCTGCCGCGTGCGCCCGCGCGCCGACGAGGAGATCACCGACACCCACCGCACGCGCCTCTGGCTCAACGACGCCACCCGCCAGGTGCTGGCCAACGGTCTCGACCTGCTCGGCGTCTCCGCGCCGGAGCGGATGTGAGGCACTGATGGCGACGAACATGAGGGCCCACGAGGCCGGGATCCTGCACGCCGACGGGTACGGGGCTGCCCCGCAGTGGCTGCCCTACCCGGAGGACGTCACCGAGCTCATGCCGGAGCTGTGGGCGCGCAACGTCCGCCGCTCCCGCACCGGCGAGATCACCGTGGCCGGGCTGCCGGTCACCGAGATCGCCCGCGAGTTCGGCACGGCGGCCTACGTCATGGACGAGGGCGACTTCCGCGCCCGTGCCCGTGCCTTCCGCGACGACTTCACCGCCCCCTTCGACGCCGTGGCCGGCGCCGACGTCTACTACGCCGGCAAGGCCTTCCTGTGCACGGCCGTCGCGCGCTGGATCAAGGAGGAGGGCCTCTTCCTCGACACCTGCTCCGGCGGCGAGCTGGCGGTCGCCCAGCGGGTGGACTTCCCGCCGGAACGCGTTGCGCTGCACGGCAACAACAAGTCCCGAGCCGAGCTGCGCCAGGCCCTCGAGTGGGGCGTCGGGCGGCTCGTCGTGGACTCCTTCGCCGAGATCGAGCGCGTCGCGCAGATCGCCACCGAGCTCGGCGTCGTCGCACCGGTCATGGTCCGCGTGACCGTCGGGGTCGAGGCGCACACCCACGAGTTCATCGCCACCGCGCACGAGGACCAGAAGTTCGGCTTCTCCCTCGCGGGCGGGCAGGCGCGCGAGGCGGTCGACGCCATCGTGGCGAAGGGGGAGTGCCTCCACCTGCTCGGCCTGCACAGCCACATCGGCAGCCAGATCTTCGACACCTCCGGCTTCGAGGTCGCGGCCCGCCGGCTCATCGCGCTGCACACCGAGGTCGCCGACGAGCACGGCCTCGCCATGCCCGAGATGGACCTCGGTGGTGGCTACGGCATCGCCTACACCTCCGAGAACACCCCGCTCACGGCCAAGGAGCTCGGCTCCCAGATGGCCGAGCTCGTCGAGCGCGAGCTGAAGGAGTTCACCGACGGGCACCCGGAGGCCCCGCTGCCGCGGATCTCGATCGAGCCGGGACGAGCCATCGCCGGCCCGAGCACCTTCACGCTCTACGAGATCGGCACCATCAAGGACGTGACGATCGGGCCCGACGAGGAGACCCGCACGTACATCAGCGTCGACGGCGGGATGAGCGACAACGTGCGCACCGCCCTCTACGGCGCGGACTACTCCTGCGCGCTCGCCAGCCGTGACTCCACCGCGGAGCCGCGCCTGGTGCGCATCGTCGGGCGGCACTGCGAGAGCGGCGACATCGTCGTCATGGACGAGTACCTGCCCGAGGACATCGCCGTCGGCGACCTCGTCGCGGTCCCGGCCACCGGCGCCTACTGCCGCAGCCTGGCCAGCCAGTACAACCACACCCCCCGGCCGCCGGTCGTCGCCGTGCGCGACGGGGTGGCCCGCCCGATCGTCCGCCGCGAGAGCATCGAGGACATACTCGCCCTCGACGTGGACGACCCGCCCCAGAACCAGGAGGACCGATGACCGACTCCGGCCAGACCCCCCTTCGTGTCGCGCTGCTCGGTGGCGGCGTCGTCGGCGGTGCCGTCGCCCGCATGCTCGTCACGCAGGCGGACGACCTCGCCCAGCGCATCGGCCGGCCGCTGGAGCTCGTCGGCGTCGCGGTGCGCCGCGCCGGGAAGGACCGCTCCGAGACCGGCATCGACCCGGAGCTCTTCACGACCGACGCCGAGTCGCTGCTGGACCGGGCCGACATCGTCGTCGAGCTGATCGGCGGCATCGACCGGGCGCGGGAGCTCATCCTCGCGGCCATGGAGCGCGGTGCCTCGGTCGTCACGGCCAACAAGGCGCTGCTCGCCGAGGACGGTCCCACGCTCTACGCGGCCGCCGCCGAGCACGGCGTCGACCTCTACTACGAGGCCGCGGTGGCCGGCGCGATCCCGATCCTGCGCCCGATCCGCGACTCGCTCGCCGGTGACTCCATCCAGCGGGTCATCGGGATCGTCAACGGGACGACCAACTTCGTCCTGGACGCGATGGACACGAGCGGGGCCGGCCTGCCGGAGACCGTCGAGCAGGCCCAGTCGCTCGGGTACGCCGAGGCCGACCCGACGGCCGACGTCGAGGGCTTCGACGCCGCCGCGAAGGCCGCCATCCTCTCCTCGCTCGCCTTCCACACTCGGGTCGCGAGCAGCCAGGTCCACCGCGAGGGCATCACCTCGATCGGCTCCCGCGACATCCAGGCGGCCAAGGAGATGGGCGCCACCGTCAAGCTGCTCGCGATCTGCGAACGTGTGGAGACCCCTGCGGGAGTAGGCGTCTCGGCTCGCGTGCACCCGGCGATGATCCCGCTGACGCACCCGCTGGCGTCCGTGCGCGAGGCCTACAACGCGGTCTTCGTCGAGGCCGAGGCCGCCGGCCAGCTGATGTTCTACGGGCAGGGCGCCGGTGGCGACCCGACCGCCAGTGCCGTGCTCGGTGACATCGTCGCCGTGGCCCGCATCCGGGTGGGCGGAGGCCACGGCCCGGGCGAGATCGCCTACGCCGACCTGCCGGTGCTGCCGATGGGGGAGGCGATCACCCGCTACCACGTCAGTCTCGACGTCGTGGACCGGCCGGGTGTGCTGGCCGCCGTCGCGCAGGTCTTCGCTGACCAGGGCGTCTCGATCGGGACCGTCCGCCAGGCGGTCGGCGGCGACGAGGACGCGCCCCGTGCCGAGCTGATCATCGTCACCCACGCGGCGCGCGACGCCGCCCTCACGGCCACGGTCACGGCCCTCGCCGGCCTGGACCAGGTCAACGAGGTCACCTCCGTCATGCGAGTGGAAGGAAGCTGACATGGGCGCACCCCAGTGGCGCGGCGTCATCACCGAGTACGCCGAGCGTCTGCCGATGCTCGAGGGAGCGCCCGTGATCACCCTCCGGGAGGGCGGCACGCCCCTCATCCCGGCCGAGCACCTCAGCGAGCTCGTCGGGGCGGACGTGCACATCAAGTACGAGGGGCTCAACCCCACGGGGTCCTTCAAGGACCGCGGCATGACCACCGCGATGTCCGTGGCGGCGGCGAAGGGGGCCAAGGCCGTCATCTGCGCCTCCACCGGCAACACCTCCGCCTCCGCGGCGGCCTACGCGACGAAGGCGGGCATGACCTGCGCGGTCCTCGTGCCCGAGGGCAAGATCGCGATGGGCAAGCTCTCCCAGGCGATCGCCCACGGCGCGACGCTGCTGCAGGTCGACGGCAACTTCGACCACTGCCTCGGCGTGGCGCGCAAGCTCGCCGAGGCCTACCCGGTCGAGCTCGTCAACTCCGTGAACCCGGCGCGCATCGAGGGGCAGAAGACGGCCTCCTTCGAGATCGTCGACGCCCTCGGTGACGCCCCCGACATCCACTGCCTGCCGGTCGGCAACGCCGGCAACATCACGGCCTACTGGCGTGGGTACCGCGAGTACGCGACCGAGACCGAGGGTGTCGGCGGCACGCTCGCGGCGGTCGCCACGCGCACCCCGCAGATGTGGGGCTTCCAGGCGGCCGGCTCCGCGCCGATCGTGCTCGGTCACCCCGTGGACGAGCCGGAGACCGTCGCGACCGCGATCCGCATCGGCAACCCCGCCTCGTGGCGGCAGGCCGAGGAGGCCCGGGACGACTCCGGCGGCTCGATCGAGGCCGTCACCGACGAGGAGATCCTCGACGCGCACCGGCTGCTCTCCTCGCGGGAGGGGATCTTCGTCGAGCCGGCCTCGGCCTCCTCGGTGGCCGGGCTGCTCAAGGCCCACGCCGCCGGGCGCGTCCCGCAGGGCGCGACGATCGTGTGCACCGTGACCGGTCACGGCCTCAAGGACCCGCAGTGGGCGCTGAAGAACGCCGACGGCTCGGACGTCGAGCCGGTCCGCGTGCCTGCCGAGGCCTACGCGGTCGCCGCCGAGCTGGGCCTGCAGGACTGACCCTTGGCCCTCGCCGTCGGCACCTCCGCCACCCTGCGGGTCCCCGCCTCGAGCGCCAACCTCGGCCCGGGCTTCGACTGCGTCGGGATGGCCCTCGGGGTCTGGGACCAGATGACAGCCACGGTGACCGAGCGTCCGGGGCTGGTCATCGAGGTGACCGGCTCCGGCGCCGGTGAGCTGCCCCTGGACGAGAACCACCTCGTCCACCGCACGATGGTCACCGCCTGGCAGCACCTCGGCGTCACCCCGCCGGCGGGGTTGCACCTGTCCGCGGTGAACGCCGTGCCCCACGGCCGGGGCCTCGGCTCCTCCGCGACCGCCATCGTCATGGGCGTCGCGCTGGCGCACGTGCTCGCGGCCGGTGGGGACGCGGGCGGGCAGGAGGTCCGGCTGGACCTGGAGCGCATCAACGCCCTCGCCTGCGCGTTGGAGGGGCACCCCGACAATGCCTCGGCGAGTGTCTTCGGGGGAGCGACGCTCTCCACGACCGACGGGGACCGGCCGTGGCCGCAGACCCGGACCATCCCCCTTCGGCTGCATCCGCAGGTCACCCCGCACGTCCTCGTCCCGCAGGCGACGCTGAGCACGCACACCGCACGCTCGGTGCTGCCCGACGTCGTCGCGCTGCCGACCGCCGCCGCCCACGCCGCGCGCGTCGGGCTGCTCGTGCACGCGCTCACCGTCGACCCCGGCCTGCTGCTCGAGGGGACCCGCGACCTGCTCCACCAGGAAGCGCGCCGCCCGAGCTACCCGGAGTCGATGGCCCTCGTCGACGCGCTGCGCGCCGAGGGGCTCGCGGCGACGATCTCCGGCGCCGGGCCCTCGGTCCTCGTGCTCACCGCGGGGGAGGAGCAGGCGAGGATCGAGGCGATCGCCGACTCGAGGACGACGCCGTGGCAGGTACTGGCCCCCGGTGTCCCTGACCGTGGCGTGCACGCTGTTTCTGATACATTGTGAGTGCTCCACGGCCCCACTGACCGGTGATCGCATCGGATCCCACGGGCTGGAGCTTTCCCCCCGGACGTGAGCGGCCTTCGCCGACGCCGGCTCCGCACATGGCATCCGGGGTTCTGAGAAGAAAATCCCGCTCTTGACGGGAGTCAACAGGCCTGCCGTCCACGGAGGCCGCACGACGAGGGAAAGGGTCCTTCGTGACCGAAACCACCACCGGCGAGACCACCTCGGAGAAGCCGCGCCGCTCCGGCGCGCTCAGCGCGATGCGCCTCGCCCAGCTCCAGCAGCTCGCCACGAGCATGGACATCAACGTCACGGCGAAGATGCGCAAGAGCGACCTCATCGAGGCCATCCGGGCCAAGCAGTCCGGCTCCTCCGCCCCGGCGCCCAAGGCCAAGGAGGCGAAGGGGGCCTCCGCCCCCGAGCAGTCCGCCGCGCCGTCCGCGCAGGCCGCGCCCGAGGCGAAGCCGGCCGCCGACGCCCCGGCGCCCGAGGCGACGTCTGCGCCGCAGACCACGTCGGCCCCCGAGGCCGACACCCAGCGCTCCGACGAGCGCTCCACCGGCCGGGGCCAGCAGGACCAGGGCGGCCGGAACGACCGCGGTGACCACGACGGCCGGGGTCGCGGCGGCAACCGCGACAACAACGGCGGCAACCGTGGTGACAACAACCGTGGTGACAACCGGGACAACAACCACGGTGGTAACCGCGGCGAGAACCGGGACAACAACCGCGGCGACAACCGTGGTGACAACCGGGGCCGCGGCAACGAGCAGCGCAACGACAACCGGAACAACAACAACGACGACGACCGCGGTGGCCGTCGCCGGAACCGCAACCGGGGCCGCAACCGCCGCGGCCGCGGGGGCGGCGGCAACCAGGTCGAGGACCACGAGCCGCAGATCACCGAAGGCGACATCCTCGTCCCGGTCGCGGGCATCCTCGACGTCCTGGACAACTACGCCTTCCTGCGTACCTCCGGATACCTCGCCGGCTCCAACGACGTGTACGTCCCGCTCGGCATGGTCAAGCGCCACGGCCTGCGCAAGGGCGACGCCATCACCGGCCAGGTCAAGGGCGCCCGCGAGGGCGAGGAGCCGCAGCAGCAGACGATCAAGGGCAAGCACAAGGGTCGCTACAACCCGCTGGCCAAGCTCGAGACCGTCAACGGCATGACCCCCGACGACGCCCGTCGCCGGGCGAACTTCGGCCAGCTGACCCCGCTCTACCCGCAGGAGCGCCTCCGGCTGGAGACCGAGTCCGGTGGCCTCACCACGCGGATCATCGACCTCGTCTCGCCGATCGGCAAGGGCCAGCGCGGCCTCATCGTCGCGCCCGCCAAGGCCGGCAAGACGATGGTCATGCAGTCGGTCGCGAACGCGATCACGACCAACAACCCCGAGTGCCACCTCATGGTCGTCCTCGTCGACGAGCGCCCGGAGGAGGTCACCGACATGCAGCGCGCGGTCAAGGGCGAGGTCATCTCCTCGACCTTCGACCGCCCGGCCGATGACCACACCACGGTCGCCGAGCTGGCCATCGAGCGCGCCAAGCGTCTCGTCGAGATGGGCCACGACGTCGTCCTGCTGCTCGACTCGATCACCAAGCTGGGCCGCGCCTACAACCTCGCCGCCCCGGCGAGCG
>CAYLUX010000033.1:0-20937 GCA_964386935.1 uncultured Janibacter sp. | reverse complement strand
GGCCCGCGCGGGGGAGGCCGCTTCGGCGGCGCGGCCTCGCGCACCGAGGTGATCCGCGAGCTGGACCGGGACGGGCTGCTGCCGGCGATCACCTTCATCTTCAGCCGCACCGGCTGCGAGGGCGCGGTCACCCAGCTGCTGAAGAACGACGTGCGACTCGTCTCCGACCGGGAGGGCGAGCGCAACCGCCGCCACGTCGAGGACGCCGTCGCCGTGCTCGCGGGGGAGGACCTCGACGTGCTCGGCTACCACGCCTTCGTCGAGGGGATCTCGCGCGGTTTCGCCGCCCACCACGCCGGGATGCTGCCGCTCTTCCGTGAGCTGGTCGAGGAGCTCTTCACGCAGGGCCGGATCAAGGCGGTCTTCGCGACCGAGACCCTGGCGCTCGGGATCAACATGCCCGCCCGCACCGTCGCCATCGAGCGGCTCGTGAAGTTCAACGGCGAGGCCCACGTCGACATCACCCCGGCGCAGTACACCCAGTTGACCGGTCGGGCCGGCCGCCGCGGCATCGACGTGGAGGGCCACGCGGTCGTGGTGTGGAGCCGTGGCATGGACCCCGTCTCCGTCGCCGGCCTCGCCTCGACGCGCACCTACCCGCTGCGCTCGAGCTTCCGGCCCACGTACAACATGGCGGTCAACCTCGTCGCCCAGGTCGGGCGGGAGACGGCCAAGGAGATCCTCGAGACCTCCTTCGCGCAGTTCCAGGCCGACCGGGCGGTCGTCGGCATCGCGAGCAGGGTGCGTGAGCAGCAGGAGTCCCTGGACGCCTACGCCGAGGCCATGCACTGCGACCGTGGGGACTTCCGCGAGTACGCCGCCATCCGCCGCCGGATCAGCGACCTCGAGAAGGAGGGCGCCAAGCGGCGCTCGGCGAGTCGTCGCGCGGAGATCGCGGTCTCCCTGGAGGCGCTGCGGGTCGGTGACATCGTGCGCATCGGCGGCCGCCGCTCGGGCCTCGCCCTCGTCATCGCCCCGCCGCGCTCCTACAAGGGGGAGTCCACCGCGCCGAGCGTGCTCACCGAGCACAAGCAGGTCCGCCGGCTCACGGCCGGGGACCTCGACGGGCCGGTGGCCCCCTTCGGCCGCCTGGCGGTCCCCAAGGGGTTCAACCCGAAGTCCACCAAGCAGCGCGCCGACCTCGCCGCGACGTTGCGGATCAAAGCACCCCACGAGGAGGCGCCGAGCGTGCGCCGGCACGCCGAGGAGAGCGCGAAGGGGGAGGACGGCCGGATCGAGGCCCTTCGCCGGGAGATGAAGGCCCACCCCTGCCACGACTGCCCGGACCGGGAGCAGCACGCCCGGTGGGCGCAGCGGTGGTGGAAGCTGAAGCGCGAGACGAGCGCCCTGCAGCGGAAGGTGGAGAACCGCACGACCTCGGTCGCGCACACCTTCGACCGGATCTGCGTCGTGCTCGCCCGGCTCGGGTACCTCGACGCCGAGGGCGAGGCCATCACCGATCTCGGCTCACGGCTGCGCCGGCTCTACACCGAGAAGGACCTGCTCGCCGCGGAGTGCCTGCGGGGCGGTGCCTGGGACCGGCTGGATCCCGCCGAGCTGGCCGCGGTCGTCTCCATGCTCGTGCACGAGCCGCGGCACGAGGAGGACACCTTCCCGCGGATGCCCACCGACGAGGTCGCCGATGCCTGGCAGGACATGGTGCGGCGCTGGAGCGAGCTGGAGGACCTGGAGAGCGAGCACGCCCTGACGCGCACCGGCGAGCCCGATGCCGGCCTCGCGTGGGCGGTCCACCGGTGGGCGAGCGGTCGTCGGCTGGACGAGGTGCTCTCCGGCTCGGACCTGACGGCCGGGGACTTCGTGCGCCGCTGCAAGCAGATCGTGGACCTTCTCGACCAGATCGGTGACGCCGCGCCGCAGCCGCACCTGCGGGGCGTGGCACGCAAGGCGGTCGACAAGGTGATGCGGGGAGTCGTCGCGGCGGACCGGCTGGACTGACCCCCCTTCGCCACGAGGCGAGGACTCAGCCGTCGAGGGCGGCCGCCACCCGGTTGAAGGGGCCGGTCAGGCCGTGCTCCACGGCGAGCCGGCTCATCGCGGCCGGGTCGACGATGTCGGCGGGCAGGCGCGGGTCGATGTCACCGACCGGCACGTCGTGGGCGACCCGGACGACGAGCGGTGCGACGTCCAGGTAGTCGGAGGCCTCCTCGAGCCGGGTGCGCCGCGCGCCCTTGATGCGCGGGTCGCCGGCGGCGAGCGCCTCCCGGACCCCGGCGAGCGAGCCGTGGTCGTGGATGAGGGCGGCGGCGGTCTTCTCGCCGATGCCCTTGACCCCCGGCAGGCCGTCGCTCGCGTCGCCACGCAGGGCGGCCATGTCGACGTAGGCGTCCCCGGTGGGCACGGCGTACTTCTCCTGCAGGACCGACTGCGTGATGACGTCGGGGTCCCGGACGCCACCGCGGGCGGTGTAGATCACCCGGGTCGCCGAGGCGTCGTCGACGAGCTGGAAGAGGTCCCGGTCCCCGGTGACGACCTCGACGGGCATCCGTCCGCGGTTCTGCATCGCGAGGGTCCCGATGACGTCGTCGGCCTCGTAGTCGGGCGCACCCACGCGTGTGATGCCGATCGCGGCGAGCGCGTCGATGATGATCGGGACCTGGGGCGAGAGCTCGTCGGGCACGGCCTCGCCGTCCTCCTCGTCCTCAGCGACCCGGTGGGACTTGTACGTCGGGATCGCGTCCACCCGCCACTGCGGCCGCCAGTCGTCGTCCCAGCAGGCGACGAGGTGCGTGGGGCGGTACCGGGTGATCAGGGTGGCGATCATGTCGAGGAAGCCGGCCACGGCATTCGTCGGCAGGCCGGAGGGTCCCCCTTCGCGCGGTGGGACCCCGTAGAAGGCACGGAAGTACAACGATGCGGAGTCGAGAAGGACAAGGCGCTCGCTCGAAGTGGTCGGCATGACCACGACCCTACGGGCGTCACATAGTGTTGGCGCATGGAAGCGGCGGACCGACGCATCATCGACCTCCTCCGGGAGGATGGACGCATCAGCTACACGGACCTCGGGAAGGCCGTGGGGCTGTCCACGTCCGCCGTGCACCAGCGGGTGCGCCGGCTGGAGGAGCGCGGCATCATCACCTCCTACACCGCGCACGTCGACCCTGCCGCACTGGGGACACCGCTCACCGCCTTCATCTCGGTGACGCCGCTGGACCCCCGGGACCCCGACGACATCCCCGACCGGCTGCGCGACATCACCCAGATCGACGCCTGCTACTCGGTCGCCGGGGACTCCAACTACCTGCTGCGGGTGCGCGTGGGTACCCCGCAGGACCTCGAGGACCTGCTCTCCCGGGTCCGCTCCGAGGGCGGGGTGTCCACGCGGACCACCATCGTGCTCACGACGCCGTGGGAGTGACGTACTCCTCGCCCGCTGTCCGCCTGCCCGTCGCCCTCGTCGGCGGGCTGCTGCTGTGGCTCTCCTTCCCCGACCACGACATCGAGATCGCCGCGGTCGGCGGTGTGGCGCTGATCGGGCTGGCCGTCTGGCACGTCCGCGCCCGAGAGGGGGCACTCCTCGGCCTCGTCGGCGGGCTCGCGTGCTTCCTCCCGACCCTGAGCTGGTCGGGGATCTTCGTCGGCAAGCTGCCGTGGTTCGCCCTGGCCATCACCGAGTCGCTCTACCTGGCGGTGATGGCGGCCGTGCTCGCGTGGGTGCAGGCGCCGCTGATCCGGCGGGGCCACCGGCTGCCCGCGGCGCTGCTCATCCCCGTGATGTGGGTGCTGCAGGAGTACGTGCGCGGCTCCTGGCCCTACGGCGGCTTCCCGTGGGCGCGGCTCGCCTTCAGCCAGTCGGACTCGCCCCTGGCGCGGTGGGCGGCATTCGGTGGCGCGCCCCTGGTCACCTTCGCGGTCGCCCTCGTCGCGGTACCGGTCGTGCTGATCGTGCTGACCCGGCGTCCGCCCGTCGTGGCGATCGCGCTGGCGGTGGCGGCCGCGCTCGGGGCGATCATGGTGCCGGTGCCGACCGGGGGAGAGGCGAGCGCCCGCATCGGGATGGTGCAGGGCAACGTGCCCCGGGCGGGCCTGGACTTCAACGCCCAACGACGCCAGGTGCTCGACAACCACGTCAAGGGCACCCGCCAGCTGGCCAAGGAGGAGCCGGACCCGGATCTGGTCATCTGGCCCGAGAACGCCTCGGACATCGACCCGATCCGCAACCCCGACGCGGCCGCCCAGGTGCAGAACGCGGTCCGGGCCGTGGACGCGCCCCTCATCGTGGGCGCGATCCTCAACGAACCGCTGCCCGAGGTCTCGAACGCCTCGCTGCTCTACCGGCCGGGCGGGGGAGCGCCGGAGCGCTACGTCAAGCAGCACCCCGTCCCCTTCGCCGAGTACGTGCCGAACCGGGACTTCTACCGCCTCTTCAGCTCCAAGGTCGACCTCGTCCGGGCCGGCTTCGCGAAGGGGGACCACCCCGTGGCCTTCGAGGTGAAGGGCAAGGAGGGCCGCTTCACCGCGATCCCCACGATCTGCTTCGAGGTCGCCTACGACGGCCTGATGCGCGATGCGGTGCGCCACGCCGAGGACCAGGGCCACCCCGGTCTGCTCGTGGTGCAGACCAACAACGCGACCTTCGGGTACTCGGCCGAGTCCACCCAGCAGTACGCGATCTCGCGCATCCGGGCCATCGAGCACGGCCGCTCGGTGGCGCACGTCTCGACGGTCGGGGTCTCGGGCTTCATCAATCCCGACGGGAGCACGACGAGCACCACGGACCTCTTCACCGCTGCCCAGCCCGTGGACGACGTGGTGCTGCGCTCCGGCCTGACGGTCTCGGACCGGCTCGGGCCATGGGTGGAGTGGACCTGCGGCGGGCTGCTCCTGCTCGCGGTGGGGTGGCGGCTGCTGCGTCGACGGACGGGTAGGCTCGACGGACAGCCCGAGTCGTCCCGGAACGAGGAAGCCACCACCGGTGCCTGAGTCAGCATCCCCGCGCCGCCCCGCGATCGAACGGGTCGTCGTGCTCATCCCGACCTACAACGAGCGGGAGAACCTGCCCGGCCTGATCCAGCGGGTGCGGGCCGCCACCCCTGCCGTGGACGTCCTCGTCCTCGACGACAACTCCCCGGACGGCACCGGTGAGGTCGCCGACGAGCTCGCAGCCGCGGACGGGAAGCTCCACGTCATGCACCGGGAGAGCAAGGAGGGCCTGGGCGCGGCCTACATCGCCGGCTTCCGGTGGGCCCTCGAGCACGGCTACGACGCCATGGTGGAGATGGACGCGGACGGCTCCCACCGTCCGGAGCACCTGCCGGCGCTGCTCGTCGCCGCCGACGAGGCCGATCTGGTCATCGGCTCGCGGTACGTCCGCGGCGGTTCGGTCGTGAACTGGCCGGCCGACCGCAAGGCGATCAGCCTCGCCGGCAACCTCTACATCAAGATGCTGCTGGGCATGCCGGTGCGCGACGCCACGGCCGGCTACCGCGTCTACCGGGCCGAGACGCTCCGCACGATCGGGCTGGACGACGTGGAGTCGACCGGTTACTGCTTCCAGGCCGACCTGACCCGGCGCACCGTCCGGGCGGGTCTGACGGTGGTCGAGGTGCCCATCGCCTTCATCGAGCGCGAGATCGGGGACTCGAAGATGGACGGCGACGTCGTGCGCGAGTCGATGCGGCGGATCACCCAGTGGGGGATCGCCCACCGGCGCGACCAGGTCCTGGGCCTTCTGGACCGCGAGCCCACCTGGCACCGGCTATGAGCACCGCGCTGCCCGGGCAGAGCCCCCGTCGCCGTCGGCCGTGGCGACGCTCGCTCATCGCGCTGCTCGTCGTCCTCGTGCCGATCATCGAGCTCGTCGTGGTCGTCTGGCTCGCCAAGCACATCGGCGTGCTCCTCGCCGTGCTCGGCGTGGTCGCCTTCTGCGTCGTCGGCGGCTGGCTGGTCCGGCGCGAGGGGGCACGGACCTGGCGCGCCCTGGGGGAGGCACTGCGGGCAGGCCGGGTGCCGAACCGCGAGATCGCCGACGCCGCCCTCGTCCTCATCGGCGGGGCACTGATGCTCTTCCCCGGCTACGTCACCGGTGTCATCGGGCTGCTGCTCGCGCTGCCCTTCACCAGGCCGGTGGCCCGGATCGGTCTCGAGGTGGTGATCGCCCGTCGCCTCATCGTGGCCGGCGTGGGTGGTGAGGTCCGGGTGCGCCGGGAGGACCGGCGCCGCCCCGGCGGGGACGACGACGTCGTCGAGGGCGAGATCGTCGACGACGACTGAGACCCACGGAGACACGCGAAGGGGGCCCACCGTCGGTGGGCCCCCTTCGTCACTTGGGTCTTCAGGCCGTGCGCTTGCTCGGCTTCTCGCCGCGCTTGGCGCGCAGCAGCTCCAGACGCTCCTCGAGGAGCTCCTCGAGCTCGGGGATCGAGCGGCGCTCGAGCAGCATGTCCCAGTGGGTGCGCACGTGCTTGGCGGGCTTGATCTCGGGCTCGGGCCCGTCGACGAGCTTGCCGAGCTGGCCGCAGCGGCACTCCCAGGTGTCGGGGATGTCGGCCTCGACGGAGAAGGGCAGCTCGGTCTTGTGACCGTTGTCACAGAGATACGTGGTCATCTGTCGGGCGCTGAGCACGACATTGTCCGTGGTCTCCATGCTGAAGCTGACCATGCGTGTTCCGCGCAGCGTGCGCTCTGCCATTGTGCGAGTCTCCCTGGTGTCTCTCGGGTGTTCGGTCCCTGACCGCCGCCCACACAGACCACAACGCCACGCCGGCGGTGAATGTTCCGTGCGTGGGCATCGTTGCCATTCGGGTGGGGTCCGGGACCGACGCTGGTCCCCCTGGCTGATCGGCGATGTCGCCGTTCAGGGCCCGACCCCACAGGTTAGCGAACTCCGCCCGAATACGCACATTCGCCCTTCGGCCGCAGGGCCCCGACCGCCGGGTAACCTCCGGGTGTGAGCGCTTCTCCACCATCAGTGACGGGGTCGACCAGCGCCCTTCGTGCCGAGCAGGAAGGGGGGCGCGGTCGGGTGCTCGGCTGGGCCATGTGGGACTGGGGTGCCCAGCCCTTCAACACGGTCATCACGACCTTCGTCTTCTCGGTGTACCTGACGAGCAAGAGCTTCGGTGAGACCAACACCACCTCGACCGCCCTGGCCGTGGCCACCGCCCTGGCCGGTCTCCTCGTCGCCGTGCTCGCCCCGGTGCTCGGTCAGAACTCGGACCGTTCCGGGCGCACCGTGCGCAACCTGCGGGTCCAGACCTGGATCCTCGCGCTGCTGTCGGCGTCGCTCTTCCTCGTGAAGCCCGACCCCTCCTACCTCGTGCTCGGGCTGGTGCTGCTCGGCGCGGGCTCGATCGTCTCCGAGATCGCGGGCGTGAACTACAACGCCTCCATCGAGCAGGTCGCGAGCCCGAAGAACGTCGGGCGCGTCTCCGGCTTCGGGTGGGGGATGGGCTATCTCGGCGGCATCCTCGTGCTGCTGCTCATCTACTTCGCCTTCATCCAGCCGGAGGTGGGCCTCTTCGGCGTCGGGGACGGGGAGGCGCTCGACATCCGCGTCTCGATGCTCGTGTGCGGGCTGTGGACCCTGGTCTTCACGATCCCGGCCTTCATGGTGCTCAAGGACCAGCCGCGGGAGCGCGCCCCGCGGGTCGGCGTGGCGGACTCCTACCGGCTGCTGTGGCAGTCGCTGAAGGGGCTCTGGGGGGAGTCACGGCACACGGTGTACTTCCTCATGGCCTCGGCGCTCTTCCGCGACGGCCTCGCCGGGGTCTTCGCCTTCGGCGCGGTGCTCGCGGCCGGGACCTTCGGCATGTCGGCCGGCGACGTCATCGTCTTCGGTGCCGCCGCCAACATCCTCGCCGGTGTGAGCACGATGGCCTTCGGCCTGCTGGACGACCGCCTGGGACCGAAGCGGGTCATCGTCATCTCCCTCGTGGCCCTCGTCGTCCTCGGGCTGGGGATCTTCCTGCTGCACGACGGCGGACCAGCGGTCTTCTGGCCGATCGGCCTGGCGATGACCGCCTTCGTCGGGCCGGCGCAGGCTGCCTCGCGCAGCTTCCTCGCCAGGGTCATCCCGGAGGGGCACAGCGGCGAGATCTTCGGCCTCTACGCGACGACCGGCCGGGTCGTCTCGTTCATCTCTCCGGCCGCCTTCGCAGCGGCGATCTGGCTCGGCGCCCGGATGACGGGGGAGGAGAACACCCAGTACTGGGGCATCCTCGGCATCGGGCTGGTCCTCCTGGCCGGGCTCGCCGTGCTCCTGCCCGTGAAGGCTCCGGAGGAGCGGCCCATCGGGCAGGAGTGATCGGGCTCATCCCGAGGTGCGGGAGGACCCCTTCGTGCCGGTGGTCTTCTTGGCTCCGCTGCTCGCGCTCTTCCCGGCCGTCTTCTTCGTCGTGGTGCGCTTGGCGGGCGCCTTGGCCGAGGTGCGCTTCTTCGTGCGCAGGCGCACTTGCCGGGAGGAGCCCTCGGAGCGGGTCTCGAGGTAGGGCTGCTCCTCGACGAGCGTCGAGAGCTTCTGGTGGCCGAAGGTGCGCGGGTCGAAGTCCGCGTGGGCCCGGCTCAGGTGCTGGCCCACAGTTCCCAAGGTGCTCCAGCCGTCGTCCCCGGACGTGGCGTTGATCGCCTTCGTCAGCGCCGACTCGAGGTTGATGCCGGTCTCCGGCTCCTCCTCGGTGGTCTCCGCGTCGGCCTCGTCGTCCCGTTCGCGAGCCTGCTCCTGGAGGAGCTCCAGGTAGATGAACTGGTCCACCGCCCGCCGCAGTGACTCCGGGGTCTTGCGCATCCCGAGACCGTAGACCCGCTTGCCCGACTCACGCAGCCGGGTCGCGAGCCGGGTGAAGTCGGAGTCGGAGGACACGAGGGCGAAGGCCTCGACGTTGTCCTGCCAGAGCAGGTCCATCGCGTCGATGATCAGTGCCGAGTCGGTGGAGTTCTTGCCGACGGTGTAGGCGAACTGCTGCACCGGCTGGATGGCGTTGCGCTGCAGCTCGGCCTTCCACCCACCCAGCTGGGTGGTCGTCCAGTCCCCGTAGGCCCGCTTGACCGTGGGGGTGCCGTACTTGGCGAGCTCCTCGAGGACGGCGGTGGCGTGCTTGCCCGAGACGTTGTCGCAGTCGATGAGCACGGCGATGCGGATGGAGGTGCTGGGATCGGCGTCCATGGACGCAACCTACTGCCCGAGGCCTCCTGCGTGCTCCAGCCACTCGCCGAAGGTCACTCGTCCGCGCTGCGCCCCGGGGTCGGGCAGGAGGGTCCCGTCGCGCATCGCCCGACCGAAGCCGCCCGGCAGCGGGACCTCGAGCACCCGCGCGGCGCGGCCCGTGTGCTGCAGGTACTGCCGAACCATGTCGGCCATGTGCGTCGGCTCCGGCCCTGCGATCTGCGGCACGTCGCGCCTCGGGGAGCCCTCCGCGACGTCGACGAGCAGCTCGGCCACCTCGCGGGCGGCCACCGGCTGGGAGTGCATGGTGGGGACGACGTGGACGGGGCCCACCTTCGTCCGGGACAGGTTCTGCTCCGCGAACTCGTGGAACTGGGCGGCTCGGACCACGGTCCCGGTGGCCGCCACCCGGACGAGGTCCTCCTGGACCGCCTTGCCCGCGTAGTAGCCGTACGGCGCCTCGTCCACACCGATGATGGACAGGGCCACGTGGTGCCGCACGCCGCTTGCCTCGCCCGCGCGCAGCAGGTTCCGGGTGACCGCGCGGAAGAAGTCGGTCGACGCCTTCCCCGACATCGTCTGGACCGAGGTCGTGTCGATGACCGCGTCCACGCCGTCCAGACGGTCGGCGAGGCCGGTGCCCGCGACGAGGTCGGCGCCGGTCGACCGGGTGAGCACCTCGACGTCGTGCCCGTGCTCCCGGGCCACGTCGACGACGTGGTGCCCGACGACTCCCGTCCCTCCTGCGACCGCGACCTTCATCAGCATCCTCTTCCCGTTGGTCCGCAGCCCGAGCCTACGCCGGGGTCACCGGCGCGCTCAGTCGCCCGAGGGGCGGCGGCGCTGCTCCTTGAGTCGGGAGCGGTGCTCCTTGGCCGCCCGTCGGCGCCGCTTGGAGCCGCGCGTGGGCCGGGTGGGGCGCCGCTTCGGTGGTGGGGGAGCGAGGGCACCCCGGAGCAGGTCCGCCATCCGCTCACGCGCGGCCTGACGGTTGCGTCGCTGGGAACGGTGCTCCGAGGCGTCGACGGTGAGGACCGTGCCGACCAGGCGTACGTGCAGTCGGGTGAGGACCCGCTCTCGCTGCTGCTCGGTGAGGGCGCCCGTGCTGCCCAGGTCGAGCGAGAGCTGCACGCGGGAGTCCGTGGTGTTCACGCCCTGACCGCCGGGACCGCCGGAGCGCGCAAAGCGCTCGGTCAGGTCGCTCCCGGGGACGTGCAGGCCCTGCGGCACGCCCGGTCCCGGGGGCACACGGAGATCGGCCATGCGCCCCATCATCCCTCCCGCTGTGCGGGAGGTGAGATCAGTCCCCTTCGGGGGTGCGGACGGTGAGCGAAGGGGGAGTGCGCAGCGTCTGGGCGATGACGCAGTACCGCTCGGTCATGTCGAGGAGCTTCGCGGTGGTCTTCTCGTCCGCGTCGGAGTCCAGGTCGACCTCGAGGACGATGTCGGTCAGCCCGACGGGTGCGTCACGGTCGATGCCCAGGGTGCCTCGGGCGTCCCAGGTGCCGGTCGCGCGGACCTCTCCCGAGTGCACCGTCACGCCCATGGCCGTGGCGACGGAGCGCAGCGTGACGCCGGCACAGGCGGCGACGGCCTCGAGCAGGATGTCGGCGGAACAGGCCTCACTGCCGTCGCCACCGGCGACGGGGTGCAGTCCCGCACGGACCTCGCCGCCGGTGCCGTCGACCACGGCCGCGATGCCGTCGTCGACGAGACGCGCTGTGGCGTGACTCGTGACGAGCGCGGTGGCGGGGTCCTCCTTGTACCTGGCCTTCAGCGGCTTCTGCACCGCACGCAGCTGCTCTGCGGTGGGGAGTCCGGTGATGGTCTCGGTCATGCTGCTCAAGCTCCTTGCCCGATGCTCGTGGAGACGTTGCGGTAGCCCCCGTCGTGGTGCACGAGCGGGGTGAGGTCGCGGCCGTCCATCTCCTCGACCCGGGCGACGGCGATGTAGCTGTCGCCCGCCTCCACGAGGTCGACGATCTCGGTGCTCAGGCGCGTGACGACGTCGTGCAGCTCGGGGAGGCCGTCCGCCCCGTAGGACCAGGTCCCGTCGTCGACGAAGCGCAGGGAGCGGTCCCGGGCGAATCGCGTTGCGAGAGCGGACTGCTCGTCGGAGAGCAGGTGCAGTGCCGCCCGCCGGCTGCGGCTGATCGTCGCCAGCGAGCTGGAGGTCTTGGAGAGGTTGAAGGTGACGAGGGGCGGCTCGACGGACACCGAGACGATCGAGATCGCGGTGAATCCGACGGGACTGCCGTCGGTGGAACGGCCGGTGACGACCCAGGCGCTCGAGGCCGCCCGGCGGAAGGCTGTGCGCAGGTCGACAGGCGCAGTGGTCAGAAGAGTCATGGGTTCTCCAGTCAAGGGATCGGTTCGGGGGATGCTCGTGTGCCGACGTGTCACATTCGTGGACATGCGGTGACGCCTCGACGCATGTGGTCGATGACGCGGCGGGTGATGAGCACCTTCATGCGAACCTCCATCGGTCCTGGCGTGAGCACCTTCCCCGGAGGGTGGTTGCTGCGGCGTCGTCGAGCCAGATCTCTCGGCCGCTCTTGATGGATGACTTCAGTAGACACCTGGCCCGGGCGACGGTCAAACACGTCTCGCGACGTGAGCGTGTCGTCGTCATGGCTCAGGCGCTGCCGATTCGGTAGGAGCGCGACGGCGGCGTGCCGTTGACCTCCCATTCGCCGATGATCCGGGCCCGGTAGATCAGCGGGTTGTGACTGGCCAGGACGCGGGCGTTGCGCCAGTGCCGATCCAGTCGACGGGACACGCTCGTGGCGGAGGCACCGCCGACCTCGAAGAGGTGGGTGGCTGCGTCGAGCACGACCTTCGCGATCACCTGCTGTGCCCGGTACACGACGAGGTAGACCGCGTCGACGTCCTCCTGGGGGAGAGGGGTGCCCGTGCTCTCACGCTCGAGGGCCCGTGCCAGCGCAGTGATGACCGAGTCGAGGGCGGCCCGGGCCGCGAACTCCGCCGTGGAGAGCTCGCCGACCACCTGCAGGACCTGCGCATCATCACGGGGAAGCTCCGCGGTGGCGTGGCTGAAGGACCGGCGTCGAGCAGCCACGTACTCACTCGCGTCCCGCAGGATCCCCCGAGCGATGCCGGTGAGGGTTGCCAGGTGCACGAACTGCCACGATGCCTGCCCGGTGGCCAGTCGGGTGCCGTCGTCGATGCCCTCGACGTAGACCTCCTCGGGCGCCACCGGGGTGTCCTCGAAGACGGTCGTCCCGGAGGCGGTGAGCCGCTGGCCGAATCCGTCCCAGTCGTCCAGGCGGGTCACCCCGGGTGCATCGGCGGGCACCGTGGCGGCGATCTCCGCACCATCGGCGTCCACGGCTGCAACGACGATCCAGTCCGCGTACAGGGAGCCGGTGGAGTAGTACTTCGTGCCGTTCAGCCGCCAGACGCCGTCGTCGCCGCGAACCAGCCGCGTCGTCCCCTCGCCGAGGGCGTTGTTCACCTCCGTAATGGCGTTGCCGACGACGGCGCCCGCCCCCAGTCGGCGCAGCCAGCGATCCCGGAAGTCCGGGTCCGTGTGACCCACGACGTTCTCCTGGAAGATCAGGTGGGCCCGCAACGCCTGGGCCAGGTTGGAGTCGGCCGCGGCCAGGTCGACGATCAGCTCGGCGGCCTCGGCGAACGTGAGACCGTCGCCGCCGTGGGAGACCGGTACCCGCAGCGAGGTGAAGCCGGCGTCGGCGAGTCGACGGACGGCATCGACGTCGATGACGCGGTCCTCTTCTCGCTCGGCGGCGGAGTCTGCGATCGAGCGCAGGACGGGTTCGATACGGCGCCGCGCAGCGGCGAGTCCGCGGCCCCGCTCGTCGGCATGGGTGTCGGCGGTCGTGGTGGTGGGGTTGTCGTTGGTGGTGGTCATCTTGGTCCTTCGGGGTCGTCTGCGAGGTCTCGAGTCGGGGGAGCGCCGTGCGCTCTCAGGACTCGGAACAGGCGGTGACGCCCCGACGCATGTGGTCGATGACGCGGCGGGTGGTGAGCACCTTCATGCAAGCCTCCATCGGTCCTGGCATGAGCACCTTCCCCGGAGGGTGGTTGCTGCGGCGTCGTCGAGCCAGATCTCTCGGCCGCTCTTGATGGACGACTTGAGTACAAGCCCGATCGAGGCTCCGGTCAAGCCTCGTCCCACAACGTGGGCAAACGTGTCCACATCCGGTGTCGCCGGGAGGCCACTGTCCACAGGCGTGTCGGAAGGGGGTGCGAACACCCCTGCGGCGCAAGGAGTCTGGCAGTGACACCCAGTGGGGAAGGGGAGTGGCATGGAGGTCAACGACGTGCAGCTGACGGGCAGGGTCAGTGGTGACCCGATCGAGCGCGAGCTACCGAGCGGGGATGCGCTGGTGACGTTGCGCCTGGTCGTGGCGCGAGGGGACGGACGCCCGGTGGACACCATCGAGTGCGCCTGCTGGTCGGCGTCCGCCCGGCGCGCAGCGGCCCGGTTCGCCGACGGTGACCGGGCCCGGGTCGAAGGGAGCCTGCGCCGGCGCTTCTTCCGGACCCCGGGCGGGCCGGCGAGCCGCTACGAGGTCGAGGTGCGCCGGTTGGTGCGGGACAGGCGGTGAGCTCGCACGTCAGGCCTCGGCCAGCAGCCAGGCGATGGTCTGGTTGTACGGGGTGGGGATCCGGTGGCGGCGCCCGAGCTCGACCACACGGCCGGCGAAGAGGTCGACCTCGGTGGCCCGGCCGGCCAGGACGTCCTGGAGCATCGAGGTGTGGCCCTCCCCGGGCAGACCGGCGAGGACGGTGTTCCAGCGGTCCCGGTCGGCGTCGCCCAAGGGGACCCCCTCGGGCGCCGACACCGCGATGACCTCCTCGCGCAGAGCGAGCATGAGGGATCGGGCGGGACCGTCGACGGTGAAGGCCGCGTAGGGCTTGCGCAGCACTGCCGAGGCCTGGTTGATGCAGGTGTTGACCATGAACTTCCACCACATCTCGTGCTCCATGTCCGCGGGGGAGCTCCAGACCAGGCCGGCACGGTCCAGTGCCGCCTGGACCCGGTGGAGGCGTGCAGGGGTGGCCAGGTGCGCCGCCGTGCCGATGACGAGCTCGCCGGGGGAGCTGTAACTGATGGCCGTTCCCTCCCGGCCGGCGGCCATCCCGAGGGCGATGCACAGCACCACCCGGTCGGGGTCGAAGCGCTCACCGATCGTCGTCTCGCTGTCCAGGCCGTTCAGCACCGAGAGGAAGGTCGTCTCCGGGCCGACGAAGGGGGCGACGTCTTCCAGCGCCCCGGCCAGGTCGTGGTGCTTGACGGCCACGACGACGAGGTCGACCGGCTCGGCGTGGTCCCGGCCCGGGTCGAGCACGGAGGCCCGCAGGGGAGTGCCGTTCACGGTCAGACCGTTGTCGCGCAGGCGCTCGGCGCGTGAGCCGGTGGCTACGAGGGAGGTCTGCAGGCCCCCTTCGACGAAGTGTTGGGCGTACATGGCGCCCATGGCGCCGGCGCCGAGGATGGCAACGGTGGTGATCGGGGAGGCGTCCATGGATCCAACCTAGGTTGCGGACGCCGGGGGAGCGGCGAACGGCGCCCAGAGAGGAACACAGATCGACGGCGACGGGGAACGCTGATCAGGTCTAGCCTGTGGGGGCATGGGTATGCGTTCCGGCACGGTACTGCTGCGACGAGGGGTGACCCGTGGCCCTCACGACGACTCGCCTCACGCCTGAGGTCTGGTCGGCCTTCGACGACCTCGTGCTGCGGCACAACGGGATCTTCGGCGGTTGCTGGTGCATCGCCTTCCATCCCGACTGCCCGGAGCGCGGTCAGAGTGCGGAGGGCAATCGCGCACTGAAGCGCTCCCTCGTCGAGAGGGGAGAGGCGCACGCCGCGCTGGTCATGACGGGGACGAGGCGATCGCCTGGGCAGAGTACGGGTCGCCGGCCGAGCTGCCGAGGATCCACCACCGCAAGGAGTACGAGGCGACGAAGTCCTCGGATCCCGACTACCGGATCACGTGCGTCTTCGTCGACAAGAGGTACCGGCGTCAGGGCGTGACCGAGCTGGCGATCACCGCTGCTCTACGACACATCGCCGAGGACGGCGGCGGTGTCGTCGAGAGCTACCCCCATGATCTGACCGACACCACCAAGAAGATGTCCTCGTCCTTCATCTACAACGGCACGCGGCGGTTGTACGAACGGTTGGGCTTCTCCTACGACCGCTCGAAGGGGCTGCGCAACTGCGTCATGGTCACGACCGTGGAGCCTGCCTGAGATCCCCGGCGAGGGGGTCGTGGATGTGCTCGAGGAGGGCGACGAGGGGCTCCGGGGCCCGCTCCGGGTCGAGTGTCTCGATCAGCGCGCGGGCGTAGCGCGCCTTGCGGCCGGCCTGCGAGGTGAGGAAGCGGCGCACCACGGCCTCACGGGTCCATCCACGCTGGGCGGGCATACCGGCCAGCAGGCGAAGGGAGTGGCCCTCGCCTTCGGCATCGATCACGGCTTCCACGCCGTCGAGCCCGACCGCGCGGACCAGCTCGTCCTCGAGGTCGAGGACGCAGCCGAAGAAGCCCAGCTCCCGCAGGTCCATTCGTTCGACGGGCAGCCCCGCCTGGTGGAGTCCCTCGCGGACGATCCCGACGGCGGGGGAGTCGTACAGGCCGCAGAGACGGTGGCCGGCGCCCTTCGGCCCGAGGTCGACCGCGACTGCACGGATGTTGGTGATGCCGCCCAAGGACATCACGTCGACGTCGTCGAGCGCCTGCCCGCGGCGGTCGGCGAGCGTGGTCAGGGCGACCCGGTCGCTCTCTCCTTCGACGAGCACAGTCGTGTGCATGCGCGCTCACCTCCGGCTGCCAGTCTGCACGCTGGACCCGGGGGAGCGCCTACGGTTGTCGCATGCGCCTGACCGCCGTTCGCGCACCCGAGCGTGGGCCACTCCTGCAGGTCATCAAGACCGTCCTGGCCGTCGTGCTGTCCTGGGTGGTCTCGCTGCTGCTCTTCCGCGACGGCCCACCGCCGGTCTTCGCGGCGATTGCCGCCATGCTCGTCGTACAGCCGAGCCTGAACCAGTCGCTCGTCAAGGGCATCGAACGCAGCATGGGCGTCGTGGCCGGGGTGCTGCTGGCCACGGTGCTGGGTCTGGCCCTCGGCACGCCCTCGTGGGTCGTCATGGTCGCCGTGGCGGCTGCGCTGCTGTTGTCCTGGGGTCTGCGGCTGACGAGCGGGTCGGGCAACCAGATCGCGATCAGTGCACTGCTGGTGCTCACCCTCGGCGCGGCGACCCCGGACTACGCCCTCGTGCGGGTGGTCGAGACGCTGGTTGGTGCGGTCATCGGCGTGTGCATCCACGTGGCGCTCGTGCCGCCGGTCACCCTGATACCGGCCAGGGAGGCGCTGGACACGCTGGGGGAGGAGACGGCCGAGGCCATGGAGCGACTGGCCGAGGCGCTGGTGAATCGCAAGACTCGTCCCGGTCGACTGCTGCTCGTGGCCGACGCCCGCCGGTTGCACCGGTGGCGCGACGAGGCCGAGGAGGCCCTCGACACCGCCGAGGACTCGCTGGCCTTCAACCCGCGCGCTCGTCGTTACCGCGGCGAGCTCGAGGCGATGCGCAAGAGCCTCGACATGCTGACGCGGATCGGGACGCAGGTGCGGGGGATGACCCGGGCCTACGTCGACCACTACGACGCCGGCGTCCGGGAGGAGCGGACCGTCGTGGCGATCGCCGAGGAGCTGCGTCGGGCCGCTCACGACACCCGGCTGCGGCTGCGACTGATCCTGCCGAACACCGAGGCAGAGGACCTCGAGGAGACGGCCCCTGCGCTGACCGAGCCACTGGACACCAGCGCCCCGCAGGGCATGCGGTGGGTGCTCATCGGCTCGCTCATGGAGGACTTGAGGCGCATCCGGCACGAGCTCGGCGCCGAGGTGGCCTGAGTCTGGTGGAGCTGCGTCGATGATCGACTCAGGCGCCTGTCCGGGAGACGATCTCCACGAGGTTGCCGTCCGGGTCACGGACCAGGGCGTTGCGGTTCGGGCCGTGGTCACGAGGATCGATGGCGACAGGCGTCCCCGCCTCGCCGAGTCGACGACATGCCTCGTCGGTGTCGGTGGCCCAGAGCACGAGGGCCACAGCGGGGGAGCCCGGCTCCGGCTCGACCTCGTGGAAGGTGCGCGCTGCGTCGGTCGTGCTCACGGCGATCGTCAGTTGCCCCAGACGCAGCTCGACGTGCTGCGGGTCGTCCTGATCGTCACGGAAGGTCTCGCGGAAGCCGATGAGGTCCCGGTAGAAGTTCAGGGCGCGAGGCAGGTCGTCGCTGTAGATGTTGACCAGACCGTCTGTGAACATGGGCCGCGTCCTTTCCTCGAGGTGTCACAAGTCTGGCACCGCGGTCGGGAGTCGGCAGGGTCAAAAGGCTCGACGGACCGACACCGCACGTGGACGGAAGGGGAGAGCAGGGAAGGGCCGTTGCAGGATCAGAATGACATAATGTGGATTATCGGCGATATACCAATTCGACGAAACCATGGGGTCCTGCAGGCTCACGGGCACTTCTCACGCCGTGTGGTCGGTGTCGGACAGCGCGAAGGAATGCGCCGTCTCCCACGTGCCCGACGGTTGCTCCGCCAGGAGCGTCACCTCGCGCGTGATCGTCCGGATGGGCAGCTGACGCAGCACCCGTTGCTCAGCGACTTTCATGGCATCCATCGGACCTCGGTCGCCAATCGTGAGGTGCGGCACGACGTCGTCGAACTGTCCTTCGTACGGCGGGTGGTTCGGAAAGGCGTCGGTGACCTGTTCGGTCAGTGACCTGAAGATCGCGTCCGCGTCCGAAGCGAGCCACAGCACGTCGTTGCCGAACCATCCGGTTCGCACGAACGAGTGCTGAAAGGACGGCACGCTTCGGAACAGTCCGGCGAGCCTGCACAGGACGTCCTCGGTGATCTCCTCGAACGGCATGAAGGGGAAAAGGACTGTGACGTGGGCAGGCACGCCCAGCTGTGCGAAGGGGTCGAGCTCACGTCGAAACTCACCCACCACGGGCTCGACTTCCCCGGCGACGACGACCAGGGCACTTCGACGGGCAACCACATCGGCACACTACGAGATCGCTGAGCAGCGGCGAGGCTCGAAGGTAGGGTCTGCGATCCTTTCGGGCGGTGCTCGCCCGGTGGCAGAGTGATGCCATGCCGCAGCCAGCCGCCGAACCTCCGGCCCCTCTCCCCCGCCGATGAGCGCCGGGGCGGCGACCGTCTTCGCCGCGGTCGTCCTCGGACGGCTGCTCCTGCCGCTGCTGATCCTGCGTTACCCGCTTCCGGCGCTCATCGGGTGCCTCGTCCTCGACGGCGTCGACCAGACGATCTTCCAGCTCTTCGGCTACGACCCGCCCGGGTACCAGAGCTACGACAAGGCGATGGACGTCTTCTACCTCGCCATCGCCTACCTGGCCACGATGCGCAACTGGTCGAGTCTCGACGCCTTCCGCGTCAGCAGGCTCCTGTACTTCTACCGCCTCATCGGTGTCGTCCTCTTCGAGCTCACGCACGCCCGGGCGCTGCTGCTGCTCTTCCCCAACACCTTCGAGTACTTCTTCATCGCCTACGAGGCGATCCGCACGCGCTGGTCGCCGAGGCGCCTGGCCCTCACGACCTGGCTGGTGATCGCCGCGGTCATCTGGGTAGTCGTGAAGCTGCCCCAGGAGTATTGGCTGCACGTCGCGCAGCTCGACGTCACGGACACCCTCGCCGAGTACGCCTGGGCGCCACCGCTGCTCATCGGATTGCTCGCCCTGCTGGCCGCCGTCCTGTGGTGGGTCGTGCGGCCGAGGTTGCCGCGCCCGCAGTGGCCGGTGCGTCTCGTGGCCGACCCGCTGCCCGAGGAGATGGGCACCGCCGAGGAGCAGTACGCGTGGCACGCGGAGTGGGGCTCATTGCGGACCTGGGCGACGGTGGAGAAGATCGTGCTCGTCGGCCTGCTCGCCGTCGTCTTCTCCGAGACCCTGCCGGGGGTGCGCGCCACCCAGCTGCAGGTCTTCCTCGGTGTCGGAATCGTCGTGCTCGTCAACGCGGTCTTCACCCTCGTCCAGTCCCGCCGCGCCAGGACCTTCTTCTCGCTCGGGAGCGCCTTCGTGGTCAGGCTCCTCGCCAACATCGTCCTCGTGCTCGTCGCCGACTTCGTCCTCCGGCGCGAAGGGGGCGACATCGACGCCCTGGACACCCTCTTCTTCCTGTCGCTGATCAGCCTCATCACCACGATCCACGATCGCTACCGACCGATCCTCGCCGTGCGCGTCGTGGCGGATCGCGAAGGGGGCTCCGCCCAGTAGATTTGGCCGGCACCGAACACCACACGCTGGAGGAAGCATGGGTCAGGTCGTCGACTTCACGAATGTCACCACCGACGGGGTCGAGGACTCCCCCGTCGCCGACGCACTGGCCGGTCTGCGGGCCAACGAGGCGCGCTACTTCAAGAACAAGTACGACCACACCTTCGTCGTCGAGCCGGCGCAGGACACTCCGGAGGTCGTCGAGCGCGTGGCGAGGATCCTGCGCGAGGAGCGCGACATCGTCGTCGACTCCCCGGCTCTGCAGACGAGCGTCGTCGAGGTCGACGGCATCCACTGGACGCACGTCTTCTACGCCTCCGGTCTGGCGATCAACGTCCTCTACACGCTCGCCGATGGTGGCAAGCGGGCCGTCGGCTTCAAGCTCTCCGACGGGATGGACGTCCCCGACGAGCTGTCCGCCTTCAAGTTCGCCCGGCAGAAGTCCAAGCTCGCCGGCACGATCCGCGGCTCCTACTTCGTCATCAAGGGCGAGTACCCGGTCTGAGGGGGCGCGTCCTCAGAATCCGTCCGGGCAGAAGTCGACCTGAGTCGGCGGCGCCAGCGCCTCCTTCGAGACGACGCGGCGCGCGGACGTGTAGAGGTCCATGACCTCACCGCCGTCGTCGGTGCGTCCCTGGGTGATGGCGGTGAGGATGATGGCGGCCTCGGCCTCCATCGTGCGTCCGTGACTGCGCGCTACCTCGCTCAGTCGGGTCTCGACGTCGGAGCCGAGATCACGGGTATCGAATGTCATCTGGATCACATCCTTCCTCTGCCACGGTAGCGCTGTCCGTGGTGTACGTCACTGCGCAACGCCACTCCCGCGGGCACGAGGGGTCAGGCGGCACCGATGTCGAAAACGGACCAGCAGATGTCGTTCCGGCGGGCTTGGTCCTCGAGGACGAGCTGCTTCACTTCGTGAGGGAGCTGCTCCCGCTGCCAGGCGCACTCCCTTCGCCGTGCGGTCTCGGCATCGACCTTTGGTGCCGCCGCCACGGAGGCCTTGATGGCGTAGGCGGCAGCTCCGAGGTCGTGCTCCGCGACGTGGCCGACGGCGGCAGCCTGTCCCGCGGAGTAGGCGGCGAAGCGTGCGGCGCCGCGCAGATCACGAGCGGCTCCCATGGAGTGGCCGCCCACGGCCCGCGCGGTCATCATCGGCATCTCCCCCGCTGCCCAGGCCCGCGCCGCGGCGATCGCCTCCCGCGGTCGTCGGTCGTCGGGACGGACCGACTCGAAGAGGTCGAGGACGTGCTCGGCGCAGAGCGCCGCCCACCGGGCGAGCAGCTGATGGTGCGCGTCGGTCAGGCTCCCGCCGCGTCGGATCGTGATCAGGCGCGGGTCACGAACGTCGGGAAGGATCATCCGCCGGCACCGGCGTGAAGCAGCATGGTCGGACGCTAGCAGCGAGGACCACTGGGCGAGACCGTTTTGGCGATCGCCGATCGGTGTGCTGTTCTTCTTGGGCAACCCATCCAGAGCGGCCGAGAGACCTGGCTCGTCGACGCCGCAGCAACCACCCCG